>CAJMMQ010000003.1 GCA_905214625.1 uncultured bacterium | reverse complement strand
TTTTTTAATTATGTAATATTAATTTACATTAGTTGGAAGTTGAAGACACAAACTAGACTGGACTTTTTTTACTGTTTTCTTTTTCTAAATGTATTTCTTCAAATATTTCTATATAATCCCAATAGCGTGGCTTGGTTTAATAAGAGTGATGGGTATACATCCAAACAGGTTATTAAAATAATCCAAAAACGCATAAGTTTGCATATTAGCTTTTAGAAATTTTGTTATAGAAGTAGTTTTGCAGAGGTCTCTTAATATTAAACGGCAATCCGGCTGAATCCTAATAACATATTTGGGATAAAAATAACGGACAGCAGTTTCAGGAAGATTGAGACTGCTGTCCGTTAAATTTTTTGCAGCTTTGCTGACATGTGTTGTCTTTTGTCGGGATATTATCAGAAATTAAGTTCCTTGCCGCGGTAGAAGTCGATGAGGCTTGTGTCGTAGACATATTCGTATTTGGCTATCACAAGGTCGCTTTCGGCTTTCAGCCAGTTGTTCTTGGCCTCGTTAAACTCTGTTATGTTGGCCTTGCCGTATTCATATTTGGCCGACATGAGCTCGAAGGCGGCCTTGTTGCTGCGGCTGGCCTCGATGCTGCTCTCATATTTTGCGCGTGCCGCAACGGCGTTATAGTAGGCTTGCTGTATTTCCTTATACAGGGCTTTCTTCGTGTTGTCGAGCTGCAGCTGCTGAGTTTCGCGCTCCAGCTTGGCCGAGCGTATGCTGTTGCGCGTGGCGAAGCGGTTGAATATGGGCACGTTGAGGCTCAGGCCGATGTATTGACTGAAGTTGTTGCGCAGCTGTCGGCCGAAGCTTTCGGCGTTGAATCCGCTTGTCTTGTAATAGTTAGAACCTATGCCGGCATTGAGCGAAAGGGTTGGTAATAGGGCGCTCTGTGCTATCTTGATGTTCATCTCTGTGCCTTTAAGACGGTAGAGCTCAGCTTTTATTTCGGGCTTGAAGGCCACAGCTTCCTGATAAATCTCGTCGGGTGACGGCGGAACTGCCCCTGCCGACGGATTGATGCCGCCGGCATCGGGACGAATTATGGCGAAACCCTCGGGCGAGGGCAGTTCCAGCAGTTGTGTCATGGCCAGCAGTGCCAGCCTGTAGTCGTTGTCGGCCTGTGTGTATGTCAGCCGGCTCTGCGCAAGGGTGGCCTCCTGCTGCGCAACCTCCACGCCGCTGGCCTTGCCGTTGCTGTACATCTCCTTCAGTCTTGCCACCTGCATGGAGTCTATTGTTATCTGTCTTTGCGCCACGTCGCGCAGCTCCAGGTCGTAGAGAATCTGCACGTATGCCTGTGCCACCTGCACGCTGATGTCGTTGCGGGCCTTGTCCATGTCAGCCGTGGCGGCTTCGAGGTTAAGCTTGTTAAGCTCTATGGTGCGCGGAATCTTTAGTCCGCTGAACAGCGGTACGCTTGTTCCAAGACTGAATGATGTGCTGCTGGTGTTGGTGTTGGAGTAAGTGTTCTCGGATGTAAGACCACGCCCGAACGACCAGTTTTGCGAGGCCGAGCCGTTAAGGTCGGGCAGACGGCTGTTCTTTGCCGTGTTAAGGTCAATCTCGCGCTGCTGTTTGGTAACGTCCTGCTGCTTTACGGTGATGTTGTGTTCAAGGGCGTAGCTTATGCAGTCGCGCAGCGACCATTCGCGTGAGGTCTGCTCCGTCTGCGCTCCGGCGGCAGTAACGGCCAATAGAGCTATTGATGTTATTATGGCTTTCATATCAAGTGTCTTTATTGTTTATTTATTTTTCAGTGCCGTCTTCGGCTACTTTCTTAGGTCCGCGCACACGGTCCTTGGCCGACAGTCCGCTCTTAATCTGAATGTTCACGCCGTCGCTCAGTCCCGTTGTCACCTTTTTGCGCTCGTAAGTCTTGTTCTCGCCGGTGCCTTTCACTACGTAGACAAATGTGTCGGAGCCGCTGAACTCTATTGCGCTTTCGGGCACGGTGAGCACGTTCTTTGCGCTTGCCAGCACAATCTCGGCGTTGGCGCTGTAGCCAGAGCGTATCTTGTTGCCCTCGGGCACGCTTACGGCGGCCTTTATCTCAAACTGATTGGCACCGTTGTTCTCTGTTGCTTTGGGCGAAATGTATTCAAGTTGAGCGTTGAATTTAAGGTCTTGCAGCGCGCCGATGGTAATCTTCATTTCCATTCCCGTAACAATCTGTCCCACTTCGGTCTCGTCGATGTTGCCTTTAAATATAAGGTCGCTCATGTCGGCAACAGATGCAATGGTTGTACCGTCGTTGAACGTGTTGCTCAGTATGACCGAGTTACCAACCTTTACGGGTATGTCGAGTATGAGGCCGCTGATTGTTGAGCGTATGAGTGTGCTGCTTGCGCTGGCGTTGCTGCGCGACACACCGTCGCGAACCACTTCGAGGGCGTCGATGGCCGCAGCCTTTTCCTCCTTTGCCTGATTGAGAGTCTGGCGCACTTTGTCGTATTCGTCGGCACTTACGAGCTGCTTGTCATAAAGTCCTTTTTCGCGCTGGAAGTCAACCTCGGCCTGCTTCAGGTTTATCTCAGCCAGGCGCACGCGGCTCTCGGCCGAGCTTAGCTGTCCCATGTCGGGAATAACCTTAACCTTGGCAATCACCTCGCCGGCATTAACCATGTCGCCGGCCTCCTTGTATATCTCGGTAATGATGCCGCTTATCTGCGGTTTAACCTCAACCTCGTCGCGCGGTTCAATCTTTCCGGTTATCACAGTGGTTTTGTAGATGTCTGTAACCTTGGGCGTAAACTCGTCGTAAGTCAGCGGCTGAGGCTGCGACTTCTTGTAAAGGAACACGAACGTTCCGATAAAAATCAGAGCGATAAGTGCTGCGACAATGAACTTAAAATATTTCTTCATTTTCAGTATGGTTAAAAATTATTTGTTTCTTGTTTATCTGTGATTTATCTTGATGCGGCATGGCCCGAAATAATGGCTGCCGTGTATTCCTATTCGTCTCTCATAGCATCTACCGGCTTTATGCTCATTGCCCTTGCGGCAGGAGCAAGTCCGGCCAGCACGCCGAGGATGCTTATCAGGACTATGGCGCCTATGGCTGTCCAGAACTCAACCTGGAAGTGGGCGCTGACTATTCCGTCTGTGGTGTTGCCCAGCTCAAGCATTTCGAGAATTATCACGGAGAAGAGTATGCCGCTCATACCGGCCACGGCCGTAAGTATTACGCTCTCGGTTATTATCTGTCCGAGAATGTTGCGCGGCGTGGCTCCTATTGCACGCCTTATGCCTATTTCGGTGGTGCGTTCGCGCACCGTAACCATCATGATGTTGCTAACGCCTATGGCTCCGGCCAGCAAGGTGCCTATGCCGACGAGCAGTATTAGGAAGTTTACGCCGCTGAAAAGATTGTCGAGCATGCCGAACATCACTTCGGTGTTGAATACCATGATGCCCTTTTCGTCCGACGGGTCAATCTGGTGTGCATGCGCTATCACGCTCCTCATATTGTCGGATATGCTGCTCATTGTTATGCCCGGCTTTGCCGTAACGCATATCATGTGGACGCTGTCGCCAAGGTTATAGGCTTTCTGCATCAGTGAGAGCGGCACCACTACGGTCTCTTCCGTGCGTCCGTTGATGTGCATATTGCCCGAACTGTAGTCTACGCCCACCACATTATAGTATATCTTGTCTACGCAGACCATTTTTCCGCAAGGGTCTCCGCCTCCCGGAAACAGGTCTTTATACACCTTCTTGCCTATTACGCACACCTTGCGGTTCTGCTTTATGTCCATGTCGTTGAGGTAGCGTCCGTAAAACATCTTGGGAGTCTCCACCTCCTGATAGTTGGGCAGCAGTCCTTTCATTGAGCACGACGACTTTTTGTCGTCATGAGTGGCGCTTCCGCCCCAGTGGGACAGCACGGGCGAAACCACGTCGAGTTCGGGCACCTGCTGTTTGAGGCGCTCCACATCTTTGTAAACCATGCTCCACTGGCGCCCTTTGCGGAATCCGGCATAAGGCTTGGTGGTGGGCTGTGCCCATATTATCGCCGAGTTGGTGGCAAAGCCTTCAAAGTTTTTCTGCAGCAACTCTTTCAGTCCTTGTCCTCCTCCGAGAAGCGACACAAGCATGAACACGCCCCAGAACACGCCGAATCCGGTAAGGAAGCTGCGGCTCTTGTTTCTCGTAAGCGTGTCGAGAATCTCGCGGTAACGGTCTATGTCAAATCTCATCTTTTCTAATTAAGAATTATGAATTAAGAATTAAGAAAACTTGCTTTTGCGGTTTTCATTCATCCCCAATTATGCATTATGAATTGTGAATTATGAATTAAAAAACTTATTCCGCTCTCAGCGCCTCGATAGGTCTTATCTTGGCTGCCTTGCGTGCAGGAATCAGTCCGGCAAGCGTTCCGGCAACAATCATAACAACCGTAGCCGACACACATACACCGATGCCGACAGTGGGATTATAGAATATAGTGGCTTCAAACAGTCCGCTGTCAACCTTCATACGGCCTATCGTTGCGTCCATATATGCGTTGGCAGCCACTCCGAGTACCATGCCTACATAGCCGAAGAAGGTTGTGATGATGATGCTCTCGGTTATGATAAGGCGTAGGATAGACAACGGCTTGGCTCCGATGGCCTTGCGTATGCCGAACTCGCGGGTGCGCTCTTTCACTGTTATCAGCATGATGTTGCTCACGCCTACGATGCCGCTGAGCAGCGTGAACAGACCTATTATCCACAGGGCGGTCTGTATTATGCCAATGCCCTTGTTCATCTGCATGTTCTGTGTGAAGCGGTTCCATATCCACACGGCACCTTCGTCGTCGGGAGCGGCACGGTGGTTGCCGTTGATGCGTGCCCTGTATTGAGTCTCAAACTCCTCGTTGTCCTTCTCGGTCTCAAGTCCGTGGAACGAGAAAACAATGTTACCTACCTCGTCGCCCTTGTTGTAGATGGTGCGGAAGGTGGTGAACGGGATGAACGAACTCCTATTCATGCCGCTCTTGTCTGCCTCGTAGATGCCCACCACGCGAAAAGCCATGTCGCCAACGTTGACATACTGGCCTACGAGATTGCTCACGTCACCGGGCAGAAGCTCTTTTGCGTCGTCCTCACTGAGCACGAGCGACTTGCGCGACTGCTCTATGTCAATCTGGTTGATAAACCTGCCGTAGAGCATCTCCTTCTTGTTTATCTTCACCTCGTTTGGGTAAACGCCCGACAGGGTTACGCTAACGTAGTTGGCTTCCTTGGTAAGCGTTATGCCGCTTTGCTGCAGCTCGGCTCCCGTGTCCTCAATATATTGCTTGTAACTTTGGTCGGTCAGATTCTTGTCCTTGTCGTTGAGGGTTATGCGCCGGCCCTCTTTCAGACCGTCGTAAGCCTTCGACGTATAACCCGCGCCCACCATCATCGAGTTATCGAGAAACCTGTCGCTCTGTATTTTCTGGGCGTTGATAAGTCCGTTACCGGCTCCGAGCAGGAAGATAATCATGAAGATGCCCCACGCCACGGCAAAGCCTGTCAGCGCGGTGCGCAGCTTGTTGCGCCTTACGGTGCTCCATATCTCAGCTAAAACGTCTCTCATGTTGTTGTCGTTGAATGTTTTTCATTATAATGTCAGGCAGCTTTTCGGCCACCATATTGAACGCATTGCGCCATGTTACTTCATCATTCCGTCTATGCCGAACGGCGAAGCCTTATGGTCGAAGTTGGTCTCAATGTTGCCTATCAGGCCGTCCTTTATGTGCACAATCTTGTTGGTTTCGTTGGCAACGCCGCTCTCGTGCGTAACCACAACAATGGTCATGCCGTCGTCCTCGTTGAGCTTCTTTAGCAGTTTCATCACCTCCACGCTGGTCTTAGAGTCGAGCGCGCCGGTAGGTTCGTCGGCAAGAATAATCTGCGGTTTGGTTATCAGCGCCCTTGCTATGGCCACGCGCTGCTTCTGTCCGCCCGACATCTCGTTGGGATAGTGGTTCGCCCACTGCTCCAGTCCGAGCCTTTCGAGATACTCCATGGCCATGCGATGACGCTGCTTGCGGCGCACGCCCTGATAGAACAGCGGCAGCTCTACGTTCTCTACGGCAGTCTTGAAGGCTATGAGGTTGAACGACTGGAAGATGAAACCTATCATGCGGTTGCGGTATTCGGCGGCGCGCGTCTCCGACAGGTCTTTTATCAGCGTGCCGGCCAGTGTGTATTCGCCCGAGTCGTAGTTGTCGAGAATGCCCAGAATGTTGAGCAGCGTGGACTTGCCTGAGCCCGACGCGCCCATGATAGACACAAACTCGCCCTGCTCTATGTCGAGGTTTATGCCCTTGAGCACGTGCAGCGGCTGTCCGTTGTTGTATGTCTTGTTTATGTCTTTCAGATGTATCATTGTTTTTCCTTTTATATTATTAGACGTAGTGAAGCTGTAAAATGTTGCGTCATGAGCAATTTTTTTCTTCATGCCATGCTCCGGCAAGCGTGTACAGGTGTCGGCGGTATCGTCATGTATGGCTTATCAGTGGTTAGAGAGAGGGTGGCGGTAGTTTTGTTCCCGGCGGCCTGTACGCCTGACGCTTGCCGTGGCATGCACTATGTTTGTCAGTTTCTTTTATCCCATGCTTTGCTGATGTCGTCTATTGTTATGCCGAGCATCTCCATGTTGCGGAACAGCTCAGGCAGTTTTTCTTCCATAAACTGCTCGCGCCTTTCCTTCAGAATCATGTCCTTGGCTCCCTTCGTTACAAAGTAGCCCAGGCCTCGCCTGTTGTATATTATGCCGGCGGATGCCAGAAGGTCATACGACTTTACGGCGGTGTTGGTGTTCACCTCGAGCAGCACGGCATATTCGCGTACGCTCGGAATGCGCTCGTCGTCGTTATACTTACCGGTCAGAATCTCGTCGCAAAGGCGGTCTGCTATCTGTACGTATATGGCTTTGTCGTTGTTGAACTTCATAAATTAATCAGTTTGTTGTTTATCACCTGCATGCGGCTGTATAGCCTGTAGGCCATAACCCAGTTGAATATGCCCAATAGGGCGAATGCCGTCATTGCTGTATATGCCGCCGCTTCTGCCGTCATTGTAATATCTGTTGTTGCCGTACCGCTGTTGGATTTGGCTACAATCCATACCAGTGCAACGATGAGTATGACGTGTATGGCTGAGACGATGACACCATTGTAGCGGTTTAACAATATGTTTCCGAGAGCATATAGCGACTGTGCCCACAGCAGCCATGCCACACCTGCCGCATAGACGGCTGCCGACTTGACGCCAAGGATATACATGTCGCCGGCCACGCCGCTCATGTCGAAGAACACAGGGATGCCCCATTGTATCCAGTCGAGCCCCAATGCGGCGAACAGCGCCACGCGTATCACGTCGGCAAGGCAGAATATCAGGGCCATGCCTATAAGCTGCATGGCGAGCCAGGCAATGTGAGAGAGAAACTTCTCAAGGTTTGTCGCCGGCAGCATCTTTATCGTTATGCGCTGTTGCTTGGTCTTGATGTTCGGGCAAAACCATGTACCGCTGATGACAACCCAGATGAAGTAGGCCATGCCGCAGCTTCTTATTGCCCTTAGCAGCGTCAGCTGCTGCATGTCGTCCGACATGCCTTTGTAGCTTGCCGTGATGGTGTTTGTCAGAAGAATGAACAGATATACAGCGAGCGCAAGGAACAACACTTTTATCATTGTATTGCGTGAGTATCGCTCAGTCCATCTGAATGTTGTGCCGAAACGGCTATAGTTGAATTTGCTCATAGATTGATCCATTTATTGTTGATAACTTGCGAGCGCTTGAACAGCCTGTAGGTCAGCCACCAGTTGAGCAGACCAACCATTATGGCGACGGCCGTATAAACATAAGCAATGGTGTTCACGAGATTCTGGCTCTTCTCGACTGACAGAAAGATGCTTTCCTTAGGAATATAGGATATTATTATCAATGACAGTATGCCGAGCGCGAAGTGAGCGCATGAGGTAAGTATAAACTGGCGGCGACGGAAGAAAGCTCCGCCCAACACGTAGAACGAGTGAGCCCAGAATGCCCATGCATTGACAGCCATAACGCCTGCAAAAAAGTTTATCCCCCAGGCTGTCATGCGCATTGAGTGTGTATTTGAGGGGCCAAACCACATGTTGAGCACTTCGGGTATGGTGCTGTAGGCTCCGTGAGAGCCTGATATGAGGCATATCAGCATGTGGCAGAGGTCGGCAAGACAGAATGTTACGGTGCCGACAAGAACCCATACCACCGTGATGTAGAGTACGCGGATGATAAACTTCTCGAGGTCGGATGCCGGCAGCATCTTGAACGTTATGCGCTGCTCCTTGGTCTTCATGTTGTTCATAATCCAGCATCCGCTGATCATTGTGTACACCCCGAAGAAGAACGTGCAGGCTATGGTGGCGTTGTGTATGCTTGAGTCTACCACGATGTCGGGCTCGCCATGTGTGCCTATAACCGACATTATGAACGGCATGAGGTATAGAAAGAACATGCATCCGGCTATGGTCGTTATCTCTTTCTTGGTGGCCTGAGCCGACCATTTGAGCGTCTGTATGAATCGTTTTGTATTAAAGTTGTTCATCTTGAATCGTTTTTAATCTTATATTCTATGTGTGTCTTGTGCTGCATCGGCTGTTATTCGCGCGGCAGCAGCTTCTTTGTTACGGCGTTGAAGAGCAGCTCGAGGTTGAGTTGTGTCTCTTCTTCGTCCTCGCGTCTGCGTGTTATCACGGCGTTGCCCTGCAGCGACGGCTCGGCGTAGATAACGTCGTCGGCCGGCTCGCCCATTGAGCGGAACTCAAAGCTGTATTTGCTGCAGATGTCGGCCACCGACTCGTTGAGCAGCAGCTCAGAGTGGTCGAGTATCATGATGTGGTCGAGCAGCGACTCAACGTCGTGCACCTGATGGGTTGATATTATCATGGTGCGGTCGTCGCTCATGTTGTTTGCCACCACCTTGCGGAACTGGCTCTTCGACGGAATGTCTAATCCGTTGGTAGGCTCGTCCATAAGCAGCAGCTTGGTGTTGGCAGCCAGGGCGAAGCTCATGTACACCTTCTTCTTCTGTCCCATAGACAGCTCCTTCAGGTTGATGTCTGGCGTAAGCTCAAAGTCGTTCAGACAGCTGTTGAGCACCTCGCGGCTGAAGCGCGGATAGAACGGCTCGTTCATCTTGACATAGGCGTCGAGGCTCATCGGCATCAGCTCAAACTCCTCGGGCACGAGGAATATCTCGCTCAGCACGGCAGGGTCGTGGCGGTCGGTCTCGATGCCGTCTATGGTTATAGAGCCTTGCTCCTTGCGCAACAGTCCGCTGATGAGGTAGAGCAGGGTAGACTTGCCCATGCCGTTCTTGCCGAGCAGTCCGTAGATGTTGTTCTCGCTGAGAGACAGGCAGAAGTCGTTGAACACATACTGTTTTGCGCCTGCATATTTGTATTTAAGGTTGCTTATTTCTATCATATTGTTTCGTTTTATTTTATGGGTTGTTTGTTGTTAATGGGAGAGATGGGAGTGATGAGAGCGATGTGTGCCGTATGGGCTGCGGCTGATGCGGCTGCGCGTTCCTTTTAAAGCTGTTCTGCCAGCAGATATCCGCCGGTCTGTGTCATCACCAGCATGTTGTCCACGGCAAGCATCTTGCCCTCGGCATTGCTCCATTCATAGTTTGTAACGGCCATCGCATTACTCATTTCATGGCGGTATTCGGTGCGGCTGTCAGGGCGGTTGAAACTCTTGCTGCGGCTGTTCCATGTGCATCTTTCAACGGCATATCCGTCGGCCGTATAGCTGAAGTCGAGGCGGAAGGCAGGTACATACTTGCCCGTCAGACTGTTGTAGCGGCTTGCCGTCTTGGCCGTAAGCCGTCCTGCGGCGTCGTAAGTGTAGCTGTATTTCAGCTTTCCGCTGAGGCTTTTGCCGCTCTTGTTCATTACATACATTGTCTTTACATGTCCGTTCTCAATGTCGGCGTTATATGCATATTGCGAGTTGGCGCTTCCGGCGGCGTTAAGATACATCGCCATGATTGTTGCTGTTGTGATAATTGTACTCATAATTGTTAATGTCTTTAATTGTCAATAATTGTTTGTCTGTTAATGTCTTATAGTGTACTAGTTTATTAGTACACTGCAAATGTAGGCCAATTAAACATAACTTCCAAACATTTGGGCAAGAAAATGCAATCAAAGCGCAAATTTTAACATTTGTTTACTGCTGTCTGTCGGAAATTGTACGTATATAAACATATTTTAAGAAAACCACTGTTTGCAAATGCATTGTGGCTATACTTAGGCATGCGGACATACCGTGAGATACGATATATAATAAGGTGTATGAGGTGTACTATGTCCGTGTGTCGGGTGTACTATGTGCCTGTAATACCCATGCCGCGACATGCCGTAAGGCGACAGTATATTGGGCATTTTCTGAAAGACGTCCTTTCGCATTGCAAAAGGCCACCTTTTAGCCTGCAAAACATGGCCTTTTAGAGCCTGAAATATGGCCTTTTGCAACGCATTGAATATCAGACCGTTATAAAAGAAAATGGAAACGCTGCGCTTAAATACCTTTCAGCCATCGTTCGGCATGCCGCTGTATCTGCGGCATAACACAGGTGCGGGGCGCACGTTTAGGGCAAAAATAGCAGGATAATTTGGTTTTGCACCCAAAAAAACGTAACTTTGCAGAATGAAAAGGCGGCGCGCCTGATATGCCGTTAAACAAGGCATGGCACAGACCGGGGCGCACGGCATAATTAAAAACAGTAAAAACAATACAGATATGGACACACTGAAAAAAGCATTCGCGTCAAAGCTGCTGAAGATTAAGGCTATAAAGCTTCAGCCAAACAATCCGTTCACATGGGCTTCGGGATGGAAGTCGCCTTTCTATTGCGACAACCGCAAGGCCCTGTCGTATCCTGCCCTGCGCAGTTATGTGAAGCTAGAGCTTGTTCATGCGGTGCTTGAGCATTTCCCGCAGGCCGATGCCGTAGCCGGCGTTGCCACAGGAGCCATAGCTCAGGGAGCGCTCGTGGCCGACGCTCTTGGTTTGCCGTTTGTTTATGTCCGCAGCAAGGCTAAAGACCACGGCATGGGCAACCTCATTGAGGGTGAGCTGCCCGAAGGCGCAAAGGTGGTTGTCGTTGAAGACCTTATATCTACGGGCGGAAGCAGCCTGAAGGCTGTTGAGGCTCTGCGCCAGGCCGGCGTCGAGGTGGTAGGCATGGTGGCTTCTTACACCTACGGATTCCCCGTTGCGCAGAAGGCGTTCGAGGATGCAGGCGTAAAGCTGGTTACGCTTACCGACTATGAGCACGTAGTGGCCGAGGCAGTTGAAACCGGTTATATTTCAGAGGCAGACGTAGAGCTGCTGCACGAGTGGCGCAAGGACCCGGCTAACTGGAAGAAATAATATTAACGGCATGGGCTGCCGGCGGCATGTTGCCGTGGCGTGGCTTTGTCCGCGTGCACTGCGGCGCGCGCCCGGCGTATGGATGCGTGCGGCAGCCTGATGCGTAATATATGTAGAAAAATGAGCAGTAAGTATGAAAGCGGAGTTAAGCAGATATCATATCCGCAGCAGAATGTTTATGAACGGCTGAGCAATCTCGAGAACATAGAGAAGGTGAAAGATCGCATACCGGCCGACAAGATTAACGACCTGACGTTCAGTCGCGACAGCGTGTCGGTGAGCGTGCCGCCCGTGGGCAGCATAACGCTCAACATCATAGAGCGCGAGGAACCTAAGTGCATCAAGTTTGAGACGGCCAACTCGCCCGTGCCTTTCACCATGTGGATACAGCTCTTGCCCGTTACCGACACCACGAGCAAGATGAAGGTTACGGTTAAGGCCGACATACCCATGTTCCTGAAGCCCATGATAGGCAGCAAGCTGAAGGACGGTGTGGACAAGATTGCCGACGCGCTGGCAGCCATTCCTTACGAATAGGCCACGGCGCGAATACGGTATAAATATTTAAATTAATGTAGCCTTGGGCCGGCAGGGCGCACAGACGTCAGCCGGCGCAGGGCATTATAATAAAATTAGTATTGTGATGTCAAACAAACTTTGGGAGAAAAATTACGGAATTAATGAGGAGATAGAGCGGTTTACCGTAGGCCGCGACCGCGAGATGGACATGTATCTGGCTAAGTATGACGTGCTTGGCTCCATGGCCCACATCACCATGCTCGAGTCGATAGGACTGCTCGGCCATGACGAGCTTCAGGCGCTTCTGGCTGAACTGAAGAATATCTATGACGTGTGCGAGCGCGGCGAGTTTGTCATCGAGGACGGCGTTGAGGATGTCCATTCGCAGGTGGAGCTTATGCTTACGCGCAAGCTGGGCGATATGGGCAAGAAGATTCACAGCGGGCGCTCGCGCAACGACCAGGTGCTGGTAGACCTGAAACTCTTTATCCGTCATGAACTAAAGGACATCGCAATGCTCGTAAAGGTGCTTTTCGATGAGCTTATAGACAAGAGCAACCAGTTTAAGGACGTGCTCATGCCCGGTTACACCCATCTTCAGGTGGCCATGCCCAGCTCGTTCGGCCTGTGGTTCGGAGCCTATGCCGAGAGTCTTGCCGACGACATGCTCTTCCTGCAGGCCGCATGGCGCATGGCCAACCGCAATCCGCTGGGCAGCGCCGCCGGCTACGGCTCGTCGTTCCCGCTCAACCGCACTATGACAACAGAGCTGCTGGGCTTCGACACGATGAACTATAATGTGGTCTATGCACAGATGGGCCGCGGCAAGACTGAGCGCAACGTGGCCTTCGCCATGGCAACCATTGCCGGCACGGTGGCCAAGATGGCCTTCGACGCCTGCATGTTCAACAGTCAGAACTTCTCGTTCGTCAAGCTCCCGAAGGAGTGCACCACGGGCAGCAGCATCATGCCCCACAAGAAGAATCCCGACGTGTTCGAGCTGATACGCGCCAAGTGCAACAAGCTGCAGGCTCTGCCGCAGCAGATAGTGCTGATAATGAACAACCTGCCGTGCGGATATTTCCGCGACCTGCAGATTATCAAGGAGTCGTTCCTTCCGGCCTTCGGCGAGCTTAAAGACTGCCTGCAGATGGCAGCCTACATAATCAACAAGATGGAGGTTAACCGCAACATTCTCGACAATAAGATGTACGACCTTATGTTCTCCGTAGAGGAGGTAAACCGCCTCGCGGCGGCCGGCATGCCTTTCAGAGATGCCTACAAGAAGGTTGGACTCGACATCGAGGCCGGCCGGTTTGTGCCCGACAAGAACATACATCACACGCACGAAGGCTCTATCGGAAATCTCTGCAACGACAAGATACAGGCTCTCATGGAGCAGTGTCTCGACGGTTTCCACTTTGAGAAAATGGAAAATGCTGAGAAAAACTTGCTGAAATGAAAAAGTACACCTATTATATAATAGCACTCTTCGCGCTTTTAAGCTCGTGTACCAATGCCGAATTTGAGTTTAGCAGCGATCCGTGCTATTTCATTTTCGACAATAAAGCCAACCGTAGTCCTATGCTCGGCACAGCCATGAATCCAATGTCTCCGGGCGTGTTCTGCCATATTGCCGTTAGCGGAAGATATTTTGTCTTTAATACAAACACCGCTCCCGGACAGACCGAGCGCGTGGCGTTCAATGCCGTAGACGAGCAGCGCAGCCTTATCCTTGGCGCGTATAACGAGAGCGGAATAATCGTAGGCTACGGCAATCTTAACACTCCGGCCGTCTTTTATGCCTACGACAATCAGTGTCCAAACTGCTACAGGTCGAGCAACCTGCCGCGATATGGACTTACGATGGACACAACAGGAAAGGCAACATGCAAAAACTGTAGACGTGTTTATGACATGAACAACGGCGGAATAGTGTCAGATGGTGATCCGGGGGATAAACTTATACGCTACAGATGCACTACAACAGGCTCTGACGGCGTGCTTTCGGTCATTAATGGACAGTGAGAGTATTAAAATGTGTAAATTAGTTTGCTCTTTTGAGAAATAAACTTATCTTTGCACAGCTTTTACGCGGAAATAGCTCAGTTGGTAGAGCACGACCTTGCCAAGGTCGGGGTCGCGGGTCCGAGTCCCGTTTTCCGCTCCAGTGGAGCCGCAATGGTGGAATTGGTAGACACGAGGGACTTAAAATCCCTTGGCCAGTAATGGCTGTGCGGGTTCGAGTCCCGCTCGCGGCACTTATATCTAAAACCTTTCATTATGAAAAAAAATCTTATCTTATTCTTATCGGCAGCTTCAGTCATTGCACTGTCTTCTTGCTCTTCTAAGCTTGGAGAGTTGTCTGCTGACAATTTCAAAGTTACACCTAATCCTCTTGAGTCTAGAGGCGGACAGGTGGCTGTAACAATTGATGGTACTTTCCCTGAGAAGTACATGAAGAAAAAGGCTATGGTAACAGTTATTCCTGAACTGCGTTATGGTAACGGACAGGCTGCACAAGGTCAGGCTGCTAAGTTCCAGGGCGAGAAAGTTGAGGGCAACGACCAGACTATAGCTTACAAGGTTGGTGGAAACTATACAATGAAGTCTAACTTCAAGTATGTTCCCGAAATGCAGAAGAGCGACCTTTACATGACTTTCGACGCTTATGTAGGCAAAAAGAAGAAAAAGGTAGAGATTCCTGCTGTTAAGGTGGCTGAAGGTGTTATCGCTACATCTGAACTTTACAAGAATACTCTCGCCGGAAGCGGCGCTTGCATCGCTCCCGACACATTCCAGCGTGTAAGAGACCAGAGACAGGCTGCTCAGATTAAGTTCCTCATCAACCAGGCTAACCTGCGTAAGAGCGAGCTGAAGAACAACTCTGTTAAGGAGTTTGTTGAGCTGCTTAAGAAAATCAACGCTGACAAGGAAGGCCTGAACATCAAGAATGTAGAAGTTTTGGCTTACGCTTCTCCTGATGGTGGATTCGACTTCAACGACAAACTTGCCAGCAAACGTCAGAATGTTTCTGTAGATTACGCTAAGAAACAGCTGAAGAACGCTAAGGTTCAGTCTGATGTTACAGGTAAATATACTGCACAGGACTGGGAAGGTTTCCAGCAGCTTGTTCAGGCATCTGACATTCAGGACAAGGACGTAATCCTCCGAGTTCTCTCTATGTATCAGGATCCTGAAGAGCGTGAGCAGCAGATCCGCAACATGTCTGCAGGTTTCCGTGAGCTTGCTGACGGTATTCTTCCTGAACTCCGCCGCTCTCGTCTGATTATCAACTACGAGACAATAGGCCGCAGCGATGAGCAGATTCAGGAGCAGTATAAGGCTGACGCTACAAAACTTAGCGTTGATGAGCTTCTTTACTCTGCAACACTCGAGGATAATGTAGACGCTCAGGAGGCTATCTACAAGAAGACTATAGAGGTTTATCCTAACGATTACCGTGCTTACAATAACGTTGCTGCTATCGAGTTTGCTAAAGGCAACGACGCTGAAGCTAAGAACTATCTGGCTAAGGCACAGTCTATTAACGGCAATGCAGCCGAGACTAACGCTAACCTTGGCTTGATGGCATTGAAGAACGGCAATGTAAGCGAGGCTGAAAACTATATCGCAAAGGCTAACACAGCTGGTGACTATAACAAGGTTCTCGGTACTTTGAACCTGGCTAAGGGTGACTATGCTACAGCTGAGCAGAACCTCAACGGCATCAACTGCAACACAACTGCTTTGGCTCAGATTCTGAACAAGAACTATGCCGGTGCAGCTAACACTCTGAACAGCATCAAGAATAAGGACGCTATGACAGACTATCTGCAGGCTATCCTGAATGCTCGTCAGGGCAATGACAGCGCAGCTTCTTCTTATCTGAAGAGCGCTTTGCAGAAAGATCCTTCACTTGCAACATACGCAAACAACGATCTTGAGCTGGCTAAAGTAAGCAAGTAAACATCGCTGACGCATGAAGCGATTGATATATCTTACGCTCACCTTGGTTTTGGTTGCCTGCGGAACACGCAGAGGCTATTTCAACTTGGATGGCCGACTACTCAACCTTAACCAAGGTGAGTTTTATGTTTACAGTCCTGACGGCGTGTTCAATGGCATTGATACGATAAAAGTTGAGGGCGGACGCTTCACTTTTGAGACGCAATGCAAGGAAAGCGGTACGCTGGTTATTGTGTTTCCTAACTTCTCTGAAGTGCCGGTCTTTGCCGAACCGGGTAAGTCTGTGACTGTGAAAGGTGACGCTTCTCACCTTAAGGAAATAGAAATTAAGGGCACAAAGGAGAACGAGCTGATGACCGCTTTTCGTCAACAGCTGATTAAAACATCTCCTCCTGAAGAACTTTCATACGCCGAAAAGTTTGTCAAGAACAATCCTGAAACGGCTGCAAGTGTTTATGTTTTAAGGAAATATTTTGTCGTAAGTCCTGATGCAGACCTTGACAAGGCCGCTTCTTTGGCAGACATTGTGTATAAGGCTCAGCCCAAGAATGGCGATGTAGCGCGCATAGTGCGCTATATAAAGATGATGAAGAGCAACTCCGGCGGAGCTGTAATTCCGTCTTTTTCATCGCAAGATATAAACGGAAAGACGATAACCGACTCATATTTACGCGGCAAGGTGGCCGTAGTATATACATGGGCTGACTGGAGTTATGAGAGCCGTAACATGCGCGACAGGCTGCTGAGGTTGAAGAACGAATATGGCAATAAGCTTGCATTGATGGGCATAAGCCTTGACGCAAGCAAGAGAACGTGCAGCATTTCGCTGCGCAATGATTCTACTGGCTCGGTGGCAATATGCGACCAGCTTATGTTTGAAAGTCCGCTTCTTGAGACTTTTGGCCTTGGGCGCGTTGCCGACAACATTATTTATAATGCCCAGGGGCGTATCGTTGAGCGCAGTCTTAACTTGAGCGAGCTTGAAACCAAACTCAAAGTTTTGTTGAATTAGATTGCGGATGCACCGATGCTGTGAGGCGTCAGGTGTATTCTTATAGGGCGGACAGGGGCTGTTTGCGCCTTGACAGATGGCTTTTCAGATGCTGAGAAGCTGCCGCTTATGGACGAAAATAGCAGAGTTAGCGCGGTTTCCGCTGCTAACTCGATTTGTAAATGAAGCAAGATTAATTGGATAATTGGTGATATAATGCTTGTAAAAACTTATTGTGCGGCTGTTAATGGCCTTGACGTTACCACCGTTACGGTTGAGGTCAGCGTGTCGAGAGGCGTGCTTTACCATCTTTCAGGACTTGCCGACACGGCCGTAAAAGAGAGCCGCGACCGTATTGTGGCAGCCCTTCAGAACAACGGGATAAAGTTTCCGGTTGCCGACATTACCGTGAATATGGCTCCTGCCGACCTGCGCAAGGAAGGCAGCAGCTACGACCTGCCGCTGGCAATAGGTATCCTCGCGGCTATCGGAAAGGTGAAACCCGAGATGCTTTCTGACTATATGATAGTAGGTGAGCTTGGGCTCGACGGCGTGATTCAGCCCGTAAAAGGTGCCCTGCCGATATCCATAAGGGCACGCAAGGAGAAATTTAAGGGGCTGATTGTGCCCAAACAGAACGTCAGAGAAGCCGCTGTGGTGAACAATCTCGACGTTTACGGCATGGAAAGTATAATGGACGTAATCAGTTTTCTTAACGGCGAAGGCGACTACAAGCCAACCTTTGTAGACACACGGCGTGAGTTTTACGAGCATCAGAGCCATTTCGACCTTGATTTTTCAGACGTGAGAGGGCAGGAGAACGTAAAGCGGGCAATGGAAGTTGCAGCTGCCGGCGGACACAACATGATAATGATAGGCCCGCCCGGAAGCGGCAAGTCTATGATGGCCAAGCGCCTTCCTTCTATATTGCCGCCGCTCTCGCTTGCCGAAAGTCTTGAGACAACGCAGATACATTCTGTTGCCGGTAAACTTGGCAAGAACATGTCGCTGATATCCCAACGTCCGTTCCGCTCGCCGCATCATACAATCTCTCAGGTGGCACTTGTAGGCGGAGGAATGAATCCGCAGCCCGGAGAAATATCCCTTGCGCATAACGGCGTGCTGTTTGCCGACGAGCTTCCGGAGTTTAACAAGTCGACACTGGAGATGTTGCGACAGCCGTTGGAAGACCGCAAGATAACCATTTCGAGGGCGAAATACACCATAGAATATCCCTGCTCGTTTATGTTCGTAGCCTCGATGAACCCCTGTCCCTGCGGATATTACAACGACCCGACACACCACTGCGTGTGTACGCCGGGGCAGATACAGCGATATATGAACAAAATCAGCGGTCCGTTGCTCGACCGCATCGACATTCAGATAGAGATAACGCCCGTGCCCTTTAAGGACATATCGCGTGCGGCACCGGGCGAGGGCAGCGACGTTATACGCGAAAGGGTTATAAAGGCGCGCCACATACAGGAAGAACGGTTCAGGGAATGTAAAGGCGTTCACTGCAACGCGCAGATGAGCGAGCGCATGATACACCAGTATGCAGAGCCCGGAGAAGACGGCATAGACATGCTACGGATGGCTATGGAGCGCCTGAATCTGTCGGCACGGGCATATAACCGCATACTCAAAGTGGCCCGCACCATAGCCGATTTAGAGGCTTCTGAGCGGGTTTTGCCGCAGCATCTGGCTGAAGCAATAAGCTATCGTAACCTCGACAGGAGCGACTGGGCCGAGCGCGGAGGAGCATAGGGCATGTTGTTTCCGGCGTGACAGCACGGATGATAAAATACCAGTAAGGCTTTATAACTGACAGTAAACAAAAGGAAACATGAATGTTTTGGATTTTATACCTACATTCATGTTTCCTTTTTTATTTATTCTTAGCGTAAAATCTTTTTATTGGATGAGCCTTTTGGCGAAATATCTTACGGGATACCATACTGAAATGAATCCCACGGCAAGCACCGTTATGAACACCAGAATTATATCTTCGGGATGAACGCTCACCGGATAAGCGTCGACGATGAACGAGCCGCTGCTGCGTCCGAGAGATACAAACCCGTAAACCTGCTGCAGCCAACACAGCAGCAGACCAATGGATATGCCAACCACTGCACCTATTGCAGATATCATACGCCCCTCGAACAAGAATATCCTGACTATCTGTTTGTCGCTCGCGCCCATGTTGCGCAGCGTAACCACGTCGTTTTTCTTGTCTATTATAAGCATCGACAGCGAGCCGATGATGTTGAAACAGGCCACGGCCAGAATGAACGTAAGGAAGATATAGGCGATAAACTTCTCGATTTTCATGATTCTGAACGTGTCAGCCTGCTGCTCCATACGGTCTAATACGCGGTACTTGTCGCCCGCGATTTTCTGCATTTCAGCCTTTACGGCATCAAGGTCGCTGCCCGGCTTCAGCCTTATTTCAAGCTGCGAGAGCATGCCCTGCTGGCCGAACAAATTGCGTGCGAATGCTATCGAAGTCAATACATAATCGCGGTCGTAGCGCGCTTGTTTAACTGAAAACACCACTCCGGGCGAAATTACCGAGTCTTCAACAAATCCTTCGGTAGGATTCATCATGTCGAGCTGTCCCTCACGTTTGGGCGCATAAATCTTCAGTTGTCCGTCCCAGTCGGCCGTCATGCCAAGGTTGTCGGCAAGGCGTATGCCCACAACGCCAAACTGAAGGTTTGCGGCATGGAGCGAAAACTCGCCTTCGCCATACAGAATTTCGTTGATGTGCGACAGCTCGCTGAAGTTATCCTCAACGCCCTTCACCTTAACCATGGCCTGCCGGCCCTTATATATGGCCATGGCCTGGTCTTCAACGCTCTCTGTAGCCACGTCAACCTGGGGCAGGTTGCGGATTTTTGTCAGGATAGGGTCGTCGGCCGGAGCCGTCTTTCCCTTTGCCGGAACCACCTCAATCTGCGGGTCGAACGACGTAAGCAGTGACGCCACGAGGTCGTGAAAGCCGTTGAACACACTCAAGGTCACCACCAGCGCCATTGTGGCCACGGCCACGCCGATGATGCTTATGCCGCTGATGATGTTGATTACGTGCGTGCTCTTCTTTGAAAAGAGATACCGCCGTGCGATGTAAAACGGAAAATTCATTTCTTCAGCAGCTCGTCAATGTGCTCGATATAGTCAAGAGAGTCGTCGATAAAGAAGCGCAGCTCGGGGATAATTCTGAGCTGGTTTTTCACGCGTGTGCCCAGTTCGTAGCGTATGGTTTTCTCGTTTGACGTGATGTTCTTAATCAGTTCTTCCGACTTCTCGGGCGGAAATATGCTCAGATATGCCGTGCAGATACTGAGGTCGGGACTGATGCGGCAGCGCGTAACGCTAACCATGGTGCCCCTCATGCCCCTTGTCTGCGACTGAAATATCAGGCTCAGCTCTTTCTGCAGCAGCCTTGCAATGCGGTTTTGTCTTGTTTCCTGCATATTGTTTTGTCTTTTTACGTTATCTTTCTGTTATCTGCCGTCAGGTTTGGCGGCGGCTGTTTGTTTTGTGCAAACTTACTAAAAAAAACTGAGACAAGCCCATGCTTTAAGGTTATTTTTTGCCTTTAGTGCCGCGGCTGTCTTCCGGCGACGCAAAAGGCATTGGTGTTCAGTGTGACATAATTTGTCATGAAGAGTTCCGCAATAATGCTTTTTATGGTTCAAGATGCATTATGTTTATCCTTTGTTTTGTTAATATTTATTTATAAACTGGCTGTTCCCTTATTTCTATATTTAACATTTTACCTATGCCTCTTTTGCTTCTAATAAATTGAAAAATGTGCTTCATACTTATGATTTTTGGCTGTCGGAACATGAGAATATGTATAATTATCATAGAGTAGTATGTTGTTCGCATAATAAAAGGCAGTCTTTTGGCCTGTAAAAGGCATTAAGTTGCGATGTAAAACGTGCCCTTTTACACTCTGAAACACGACTTTTTGCATGATTTTAGGCATAGATTTAAGTTTAAGACAACAGCTGCTTATTGTCTTGTAATTGTAAAGTGCTGATATATAGCTATTTATACATGATTGTTAATTATTGCCACTTTTTCGTGTCCTGACCGGAATTTTAAATTCAGGAATGAAAAATTGGCTACAAAAGTGTTAATGTAAAAGCTTTTGATTTAACTGATTTTTACAATATACTGATACATGATAATCATTGCTGTTACAGCCGATGATGCCATAATCTGTTATGTGTTAAGTTTTCGCAATTAACTATGTTTTAATATCAAGTGGTTGTGTATATTGCTGAAAATAACTATTTTTGCCACCGACAAAACCTTAAATATAGTTCTATGAAAAATAATAATGCCGACGAAGAGATGCGTGGGCGCAATGGCAAACGCCGCAAGCCGTGGTACGGAGAGACCGGCGAAACCATTGTGATTATAGCCGTTGTTGTGGTCTTAGTGTCAGTTTTCACGCTCGACCGTTGCGGAGACAGTGTGCATCAGCAGCAGCCGTCGTCGATAATAATGCGCGACACAGGGCAGCTGCGTCATAATGCTGCGGCAGCCAGGCCGGCCGTAAGTACAAGACAACTGCCTCGTGCCGAGGAAACTCCGCAGGAAGCGGCTCGCCGCGAAGGGATAGAGGCCGGATATAACGACGGCATGGAAGACGGTGAAGTGGGAGAGAAATATGAAACTCACTACAGCGAAAACGCTTCAGACTACTCTGGCGAGCTTCAGGAATGTTATGAAGAAGGCTATGAGGAAGGTTACGACGAGGGTTACAGCGAAGGCAAGCAGATGTATGATGATTAAGTTTGATATGCCGTAGCCCTGCTACATCTTTATTCTTTTATCTGTTACAGCCCTGCCGCGCCGGCTTTGTCGATGTAGCAACATATAGGCTGTTATGTCTGCGTGCGGCATTGACGGAGAGTATTCCGGCGGGTACTGATGAGAGACTTTAGTTTAACCTCGGAATATTATATAAAATTTGCCGGAACAGGTCGACTTGCCACATACTTCTTATGCAGTGTAACTGTCGGCCGATTCCGGCAAGATTATAGAATAATCACTTTTAAAATGTGATTTTATCAATATAAATGCATAATCGCGAAACGCTTTGTTTATGCCTGCGAATAATGTTGATTACAATTTATATGTATGTTATGTGCAGTATTCGCGGCCTGATTATGCAGTTCAAACAGGCACCGTTGGCGCGGCATGCCCTTGCTATTCGCTTTCGCCTATAGTCTCCTTTATTATTCCAACGCACGCCGCGCCGATTATGAGGAACGCTCCGGCCACAAGCATCATGTGGCTCTGTGCGCTGCCGACGAGTGTGAGAACAACGCCGCCAAGTGCTGCTGCTATAATCTGCGGGATGCATATTGTGCCGTTGAACAGGCCGAGGTAGGCACCCATGTGGCTGCCGTTGAGGGCATTGGTGACAATGGTGAACGGCATGGCAAGCATTGCGGCCCATGCACAGCCTATCAGCAGGTAGGGAATAAAGAGAACATATTGATCGTGGATATACGGAATCATCAGGAAACCTATGCCGCCGAGCACGAGGCTGAGGGCATAAGCCATCTTGCGGTTAGAGAAACGCGGCAGAGCCATTGCCCACACCACGCTGCCAATGGCCTGCACGGCGAAAAGGATGCCAACCCAGTTGCCGGCCTCTTGAAAGCCTGCCGATGTAGGGTCGGTTGTCTGCCAGCAAGTTTCGGCTATGGCTCCGTTGGTGTAGTTCCACATATAAAGAAATGCCGCCCAGCAGAAGAACTGCACCAGACCTACGGTCCAGAAAGCCTTCGGCGCATTGCGCAGCAGTTTTATTATATTCACCTTTTCCTCGTTCAGCGGTTTGTCGAGCCCGTGATATTCGGCATACTCCTTCGGCGGCATCTCTTTCACCTTTACCGATGTGTAGATAACGCACAGGATGAGTATGGCTGCTCCGATGTAGAACGAATAAATCACCGAGTCGGGCACTACGCCCTTGTCGGCCACGTTGCTTATGCCGAGGAACGTGAACAGGAACGGGAACACATATCCTACAAGCGAGCCGGCGTTGCACAGGAAACTCTGTATGGAGTAGGCAAGGGCTTTCTGTTTCTCGTTCACCATGTCGCCCACAAGCATCTTGAACGGCTGCATGGCCATGTTGATGCTCGTGTCGAGAAACATCAGCGACACAAGACCGAACACCATGGCCGTGCTTACAGCCATGCCGAACGAGCCGGCGTTGGGCAGCAGGCACATTACGAGTACGGCAACGAGCGCGCCCACAAACAGATAAGGTATGCGCCGGCCGAAGCGGCACCATGTCTTGTCGCTAAGCGTGCCCACTATGGGCTGCACGATGATACCCATCAGCGGGGGCAGAATCCAGAAGTAGCTAAGGCTGTGGGGGTCGGCCCCGAGTGTTGCGAAAATTCGGCTTATGTTGGCGCTCTGCAGTGCGTATGCAATCTGTACGCCGAAAAAGCCGAAGCTGAGATTCCAGAGTTTTGCGAAACTCAGGTCAGGTTTCTTCTTTAAGTTAGAACTCATAGTTTAAGGCGTTTTATTTTTGTTTATGTTATTGTATGCTTGAAGCCGCCGCCGGGCTAAAGCCGGCGGCGCAGGTATTTTTCATGCTTATTTTGTTGAGCTGCGCACCACGAGCCTGGTTCTTACCACTCTTTTTTCTATCTTGTCAAGTGGAATACGGCCTTCTGCCTTGCCTATCAGTATCGATGCGGCCTGTCTTCCCACCTCTTTGCCGTTTTGCTCAACGGTGGTAAGCATTGGGTCGCAGGCAATGGCGCGCTGTCCGTTGGTGAATCCGCACACCGATATATCTTCCGGAATGCGCAGCCCCATGTGCTTGGCTGTGTACATTATGCCTATTGCCGTGTCGTCGTTCACTGCGAAGAAAGCGTCGGGCCTGTTCTCCATGCCCAGCACCTCTGGCGTTATGCGTTCGGCGTCTTCGCGGTTGTCGCAGTATCTTTTAACGCAGCATTCAGGGTCAATGCCGTGCTTGCGCAGTGCATCGTGCCATCCGTTGTATCTGTTTTTTGATATTTCAAGGTTCATGCTCGACCCATAATAGGCAATGTTTCGGCATCCTGTTTTTATCAGGTATTCCACGGCCGAGAATGCACCCATATAATCGTCTACCACCACGCGGCATGTGTTCATTCCCGTGCAGATGCGGTCGAAGAACACCAGCGGTACGTTCTTGTTTACCAAATCGGTGAAGTGGTCATATTTTGATGTGTTTATAGCCTGAGATACAAGTATGCCGCACACCTTGTTCTCGTAGAACGAGCGGCACACCTCAACCTCGCGCTCATATTGCTCAAGGCTCTGTGCCACCATTATCCGATAGCCGTATTTGTCGGCTTCTTCTTCAATGCCGCATAAAACAGAAGAGAAATAAAAATGAGTGAATTGCGGAATTATCACTCCGATAACTTTAATCACCCGTCTGTTGCGCAGCGACTCGGCAATTATGTTAGGGCTGAAATTGTGCTCCTCGGCATATTTTCTTATCTCGTCGCGTCTTTTCGCACTTATTCTGGGACTGTCTTTGAGTGCTCTCGAAACCGTTGCCACAGATACTTTAAACTCTCTGGCAATGTCTTTCATTGTTATGGGTGTGTTCTTTTCTGGCATTGGGTTTTTATTTACAAAGCAAAAGTACGTAAAACGTATTTATTTTTGTTTTTACATTATTATTATCGTCTCTTTTATTTGTGTAAACGTTTGCGCAACTGAAAACGTATTTTTTAGATAAAAAAAAGACAATTCTATTGTATCTAAACTTATTTTTGCACTTGAAAAAATGACCTTAAAGCCCTATTTTTTGAACTACTAAGGAATTGAACATTTAAAATTATAGATTACTAACGTTAACTTTAAAAACACAAGAAGATGAAGCAGGTAAAAATCAAAACCTCTATTAGGATTTTGACCATCTTGTTTGGTCTGTTCCTATCAGTGGGAGCATTTGCCCAGAGCACAATCACCGGGCAAGTCACAGATGCTTCCGGAGAGCCAATCATCGGAGCTACAGTCCGCATAGCAGGACAAGGCGGCGGTGTGATTACTGATATTGACGGCAACTTCAATATCAAGGCCGAGCCGGGCAGCATGCTGTCGGTTTCTTACATCGGATACAAGACGGTGGAGAAGGCAGCATCACAGAACATGAAGATAATTCTTCAGGACGACACGCAGTTGCTTGAAGACGTTGTCGTTATCGGTTACGGAACGGTTAAGAAGGGCGACCTCACCGGTTCTGTTTCTGCAATGAAGCCTGATGAGATGAGTAAGGGTATCACCAACAGCGCTGCCGACATGCTTGTAGGTAAGGTTGCTGGTGTTGACGTTATCACCAACGGCGGTTCTCCGGGCTCAAGTTCTCAGATCCGTATACGTGGAGGTTCGTCTCTTAACGCAAGCAACGACCCTCTTATTGTCATAGATGGTTTAACTATTGATAATTATAACCAAAAAGATCCTGGTTATTATGACCGTAATGTATTGGCTATGATTAACCCCAACGATATCGAAACATTCAATATCCTTAAAGACGCTTCTGCCACAGCCATCTACGGTTCGCGCGCGTCTAACGGTGTCATCATCATCACTACAAAGAAGGGAAAGAAAGGCTCAGGTCCTAAATTCTCTTACAACGGCGATGTAACTGTTTCTACGACACAGAAACGTTACGAAGTGCTCAGTGGCGACGAATACCGCTCACTTGTAGGCAAGGTTATCGGCGAGAGCGGCGTTGCCATGCTCGGCAATGCCAACACCGACTGGCAGGATGAAATATATCGCACAGCAGTGAGCACATCTCACAATCTCTCGATGACAGGCGGACTCAAGAACATGCCTTACCGCGTGTCTATTGGTTATCAGAGCGACCAGGGTATCATCAAGAACTCTTTCATGAACCGTTTCAACGCTTCTGTTAATCTTGCTCCGTCATTCTTTGACAATCACCTCAACTTCAACATCACTGCCAAGTATATGGCCGAGAAAGACCGCTATGTAGACAGCGGCGCAGCCATCGGCGGTGCTCTCTCTATGGACCCTACACGTCCTGTAATGGACGACAGCGAGCCTTATAAGTTCTTGGGCGGATATTGGCAGAACATTGTTTCAGCCAACTTCAGCGATCCTTCATGGGCTTACACCAAGAATCCCAACGCTCCGCAGAACCCGGTTGCATATCTTAATCAGAACGAACGCTATGCTCATTCTGATGATTTTACAGCCAACTTTGAGGTTGACTATAAAATTCACGGATTTGAAGATCTGCATTTGCACGCAAGCTATGGTGGACAGTATACTGCGTATCGTGAGAGTAATATGAACTCTCCTTATGGATACAGCAACAACTATTATGGATGGGACGGTCGCACATACGGATGGAAATACAGCATCACGGCCAATGCCTATGCACAGTATACACACACCTTCCGCGTTCACTATATCGACGTTATGGCCGGTGCCGAGGAATCTCACTATCATCGCAGCGGATACAACATCGGACAGGGTACAGACCCGTATACAGGCGAAGCCAACAACCCGGCTCTGAGAAATGAGACAGAGTGGGCCACACACAACTCTCTTGTGTCTTACTTCGGACGTCTCAACTATACATTGCTCGACCGCTACATGCTTACAGCCACAATACGTGCCGACGGCTCTTCACGCTTTGCCGACGGACACAAGTGGGGCTACTTCCCTTCTGTAGCACTTGCATGGAAAATCAACGATGAGAAATTCATGAAGAACATCAAGTGGTGGAACGAGTTTAAGCTCCGTCTCGGCTGGGGTCAGACAGGTCAGCAGGATATCGGTTACGACTTCCTCTACACTCCGCTCTACGTAACAAGCAACTCTTATGCTCAGTATCCTTTCGGTGACACATACTATTATACCATGCGTCCTGACAAGTACAACCCCGACCTGACATGGGAGACAACGACAACATGGAACGCCGGTCTTGACTTTGCATTCCTGAACAACCGCATCACCGCAAACATCGATGCATACTATCGTGAGACAACCGACCTTATCCAGGAGGTTACCCTTCCTACACTTATGAACTTCGGTCAGCGTATGGCCCAGAACATCGGTTCTCTTGAAAACTACGGTGTTGAGTTCACTGTAGGAGCCAAGCCAATTGTTACTAAAGACTTTGTTTGGGATGTTCAGTATAACATCGCATGGAACCACAACGAGATTACAGAGCTTATCGGCGGTGACGAAGACTATTATGTTGAGTCTGGTTCAACCATCTCACGCGGTAACAGCACTCACGTTCAGGCCCACACAGTAGGCCAGCCTGCCAATTCATTCTGGGTTTACCAGCAAGTTTACGACGAGAACGGCAAACCGCTCGAGGGCGTATATGTTGACCGCGACGGCAACGGTATCATCAACAACGACGACCGTTACTTCTACAAGAGCCCGGCAGCCGACGTGTTCATGGGCCTTACAATGAAGTTCACATATAAGAACTGGGATTTGAGCACCGCATTCCGTGCTTCTCTCGGCAACTATGTATATTATGACTTCCTGTCAAACAGAGCAGCCGTAAGCGCATCAGGACTCTATTCAAACAGCGCGTTCTCAAACACAACACAGGCAGCTGTTGACCTCGGCTTCAGCGGAACAAACGGTACAGAGTATTATCTCAGCGACTATTTCGTTCGTAACGCATCGTTCTTGAAGTGTACCAACATCACGCTTGGCTATTCGTTCCCGGCTCTGCTCAAGTATGCAGGACAGGATTACTTCTCTGGACGTATTTTCGCAACAGTGCAGAATCCGTTCATCATTACAAAATACAAGGGACTCGACCCTGAAGTTGCAGGCGGTATCGACAGAAATCCTTATCCGCGTCCATTCAGCGTTCAGATTGGTCTTAACCTTAATTTCTAATGGTTGTGCATTTATATTAAAAGTAATAAATAAAGGACATAACAATGAAAAAGATATTTTTTAAAACAATAGCAGTCGCTGTGCTTGCAGCCGGATTGACAGGTTGTGCCAACGACCTGAACATAAGCTCAATCGACCCGCAGTCTTCACCGTCTGCCGATCCTACGGGCTTGCTGGCTAAATGTTACGCCACTCTCGGACTCACCGGTCAGAAAGGCGTTGCCGGCAATGGCGACTTGAGCGACGACGAAGGTGAATCGGGTTTCTACCGTACAACGTTCAACTGCATGGAGCTTCCTTCTGACGAGTGTGTATGGGCATGGCAGACCGATACCGACATTCCTCAGCTTACAAACATCGCGTGGAACTCAAGCAGTATTCGTACTCAGTGGGTTTACACACGTCTTACTTACGACATAACGCTGTTCAACAGCTACCTGAGCCAGGTTGCCGACGACGAGGCCAACAAGCTTAACCGTGCCGAGGTACGCTTCCTTCGCGCTCTCCATTATTGGTACATGCTCGACCTGTTCGGCAAGTCACCTTTCAAGCTCGACTTCAACATCAGCGACCTTCCTGTTGAAAAGAGCGGAAAGGAACTTTACACATGGATTGATCAGGAACTTACTGAAATTGAGCCACAGATGGCTGAGGTTGGAGCTTACTGCAACTCTCAGAACTTCGGCCGTGCCGACCGCGGTGCCGCTTATATGCTCCATGCACGTCTGGCCCTTAATTCAGAAGTTTACACAAAGGGTGAGATTAAAGATTATCAGAAAGCCATTGACTATTGTAATCTGCTTATCAATAGCGGAGCCTATGAGCTTTCAAAGGCAGAGAAGAACGGCTATTCAGGTTATGCACAGCTGTTTATGGCCGACAACGACGAGAACCCGCAGGCCATGAAGGAGATTATCCTGCCTATACGTCAGGACGGACAGAAAACACGCAGCTACAGCGGCTCATTCATGCTCGTAAGCGCAACACGTATTGCCGGAATGCCTGACATGGGAACAACCAACGGATGGAGCTGTATCTTCGCACGTGCAGCAATGGTAAAGAAGTTCTTCCCGACACTTTCAGACTGTCCGATTTCTACAGAGGCTGCTCCTGCTGGAGCAACTGAGGCCGAAATCAAAGCTCTCGACCAACAAGATGGTTCATCTACTGCTCAGATTGTGGCTAAGGCCGGTGACGACCGTGCTTTGTTCTACGGCGGCCGCGGCGGTGGTGTGCGCAAATTGCAGACGGATGTTATCTCAAGTTTCAATGACGGACTTTCTATCGTTAAGTGGAACAATTTCCGCACAGACGGACAGCCCACACACGACACAGAATATCCTGATATTGACATTCCGCTGATACGTTATGCAGAGGCTTATCTTACACGTGCAGAGGCTTATTACCGCCTGGGACAGACCGAAAAGGCCGTTGCTGACATCAACGAGCTGCGCAAGCGTGCCAACGCAAAGCTGATAAGCACTATCACATCTGATATGGACATCCTCGACGAGTGGTGCCGCGAGTTCTATCTCGAAGGCCGTCGCCGCAGCGACCTTGTTCGCTTCGACTGCTTCACTACAGGCAAGTATGTATGGGACTGGAAGGGCGGAGCCGCTAACGGAACAACCGTTGACTCTCACTATAATGTTTATCCTATACCGGCAACCGACGTGCTCAACAACAGCAACCTTACACAGAACCCCGGTTATTGATAACATGGCAATCAGTTTGCAATAAAGTTTTAAAATGAAAATGATTATGAAAAATATAATAAAGAAACTGTTCGTTCCGGCACTGATGTTGGGCGTGCTGCCTTTCATGGCTTCATGCGAGACCGACGACGAGAGCAATCCTATATTAAATCAGCCCGAATCGTTTGTGCTTAACGTGCCGGCTCATGCCAACGACAATATATACGACTTGGCTAACTCTACATATGTCAACCTTACGACATCGCAGCCCGACTATGGCTTCCCTGTTGTAACCACATATCAGGTGCAGGTTTCTATCGACCCTGACTTCGCTTCTGGCGATGCTGCCAAGGTGGAGGCTGCCACTTACACAACTCTTGAGACTACATACAACCAGGCTAACATGAACGTAAACGCTACCGAAATGAACAATGCCATTGTAAGAATGTATCAGGAGAAGAACGACGGCGCCGACCCCTCCGGCATAGTTATGCCTGTTTACGTGCGCCTGCGTGCCCACATCGCCAACAGCGACAAGGGCTGGTGCAACTCTAACGTAATCACTCTGCCAAAGGTTGTTGTATCTTATGTTGCAACAATGCCTAAGACTGTATATATCGCAGGTTCTTCTATCCGCAACGGTTCTGAGGCTAAGCCTCTTGCTGCTGTCTACGGATTCGAGGGCCAGTTCTACGGCATGGCTTATCTTGCTGCAGGCTCAACATTCATGTGGGGCGACACAGACACACCGGACAAGGGCTATGCAATGACCAATTCGTTTGACGACCAGGCCGGCGCAGGCTTGTCTCAGGGTGCTGACGGCGGCATACAGGTGGCCAACGGCGGATGGTATGTTCTGTTTATGAACGTTTCGGTTGAGAACAACCAGATTAAGTCTGCCCTTACTGTTTATCCGGGCGAGGCTTACGTCATCGGTACTGTTATGTCTCAGGTTACATGGGGACATGACGCAGCTACTCAGCTTACAGCTCCTGCCGATGCTTCTGCTCAGTGGGTATCTCCTGCCTTCCTTGCCGGCGGCGAGCTCCGCGCAAGTGTTAAGGTGCCGGGTCTCGACTGGTGGCGCACAGAGTTCACTCTCTATAAGGGCGACCTCTACTGGCGCGACTGCGACATCCCTGACAACTGGGCTAAGAACGTGGGCAGCGACTATTCTGTTACCTGCGAGAAGGGTCAGAAACTCTATGTAGACTTCGACTACGACAGAGGAGAAGTAAAATAACCAATAATCTAAACCATTTAACAGAAATATCATTATGAAAAAGATATTATTTTTGGGCGGTCTGTTGCTTTCAGCCATGACGTTCGTTTCATGTAACGGCGATTATGACGACTGGGCCGACCCGCAGAGCAATCCGCAGGAAGAAGCAGTTACGTTGCCGGGCTATACGGCAACGGCTGCCGACCCTATCGACCTGGCTAACCCGGGCACAAGCGTCAAGGTGTTCACGCTTTCGGTTGCAACCCTGCCTGAGGGTGCCACGATAGAGCATACACGCATGGAACTGTTGCCGGCTGACGGCTCTTCTGCAACAAAGAAAACTCTCGAGACAACTGCCGACGGCATGGTTGACAGCACAGCGCTTCAGGATGCCGTGGTTGAGTTCTATGGACGTCGCCCGGCAGCCCGTGTGTTCGACGCTCAGGTTTATTCAGACATCGTTGTCAACGGCCAGTCGTTCCTTGTTGACGCAGGCAAGATACAGTTCACAGTTACGCCTAAGGCTCCTTATATTGCCGATGCTTATTATCTTGTTGGCGATATGTGCGGATGGGCTGCTGATGTAGCTATCAAGTTCTCACATTCTGGTGCCGATGTATACGATGATCCTGTATTCTCTGTAGTGTTCACAACACCTAAGGCTGACTGCTACTGGAAGATAGTTCCGCAGGGCAACATCGACTCTGGCGACTTGTGGCATGAGGGAACAGACGGTGTTGTGGGTGTTGCCATTGACGGCGACCCGAGTCTCACAGGCTCGCTCGTAACCACAGCTCCAAAGGCCGGTAAGATAGAGAAGCAGGGCTTCTATAAGCTCACCGTCAACATGATGGACTATACTTACACCATCGAAGAGATGGCCGGCGAGTATTACATGGTGGGCGACCTGCAGGGATGGAACAACAATCCGGCTACAGGCATGACATGTCTGTTCTATCCGCAGACCAACACAGTGATGAGCTACACCACAAAATGGAAGGGCGCATGGGACCTGAAGTTCTGGGCAGGTGCCGACTTCGGCAACTGGGACAAGGCTTACGGATGTGCAGTTGACGGCGACAACTCTCCGTCGGGCGACATCATCAACTCCGGCGCACAGTCTATCTCTGCTCCTTCTGCCGAGTATTACACCTTCACTATCGACATGACTACCATGAAGTACACATGGACCAAGCTCAGCGACCAGGCTCCGAAGGAGTACACCTCAATCTCGCTCATCGGCGACTTCAACAGCTGGAACGGCGACGTAGACCTCACTCAGGTTACTCCTCACAACTGGTATGCCAAGGTCAGCATCCCGTCTGACGGCGGACTCAAGTTCCGTGCCGACCACGACTGGGCAGACAGCTGGGGCAATGGTGCTAACATTGCCGACAACTATTATGGCAAAGCCGACTATAACGGCGGCAACATGACAGTTCCGGCTGGTACCTACAGCGTCTACTTCAACGACATTACCACTGAATTTGTATTCTTAGCAGAATAATATCTGGTTTTGTGTTATGCGCCATGCACTCTTGTCACAAAGTGCGTGGCGCATTTGATTTTTTGTGGCACATTTTTCATAGCCGCATCACTCTCTCGCCGGCGTCAGTATCTGTAAAGACCCATGCTGCGGCCGGCGTCTTTCGCCTCAGGTCAGCGCTCAAGGCGGTGCATTGAGGTTACAGCCAACAAGAGTTTCTCAACTAAAAAGCCTTAATCTATGAAGCTAAATCTAATTTGTTCATGTCTTGCCGCTATATGTGCGGCGTTTATTGTTTCGTCATGCAGCAGCGACGACGAAGGAACGACAACGGTAAATGTCCGTAATGTCTACACTACGGGATGTAAGACCGAAGGACAGTCCTCACAGGCCGGTACCGCAGTCACACGCAGTCCGTTTGATACAGAGTATGTAGAGTATAAGAGCAAGAGCGACGGCTATGTCTACATAAACCACGCCAACGTGTCTTACAACTGCTGTTCGGAGAAAATAGACGTTACGCTGACCGTTACAGGCAACCGCATAAGCGTTGTTGAAAAGGAGACCGACACAAGCTGCAACTGCATCTGTCCCTTCGACGTCTCTTACGAGGTTGGGCCGTTGAAGGCCGGCAAATATATTCTTGTGATAAACAGCCACAACACGCTCCACGAAATCAATTTCACGTATCCGTCAGACGGCAGGGTTGAACTTTAGAATTTTCTTTTATAAGTTAAAGTCAAATGTTTTGTGGATTCTATTGTTGCTTCATAACAATGATAAGAACTTTCATTATAACAAAGTAATTGGATTTTTTGCTTAAAGAACGAAGAATGAAAATACAAATGTCTAGTTGCTTTATAATAACAAAGCGTTTGACTTTAACAACTCTATTCTTTAAATCCTGACTTTCGGTTGTTTAGAATCCTCTTGCTGTGATATGTCTGATTGTACGAGCTTATTGTTACTGCTATCATTATCACTGTTCATTTAGCAATGATATTAAATCGAAATACATAAGTCGTGTAGGTAGTTTTGTACTTTTGTTAAATCCGGTATTCTCCATTTCTTGTATTTCACTCGAAAAAAGGAACTTAAAATTGTTCTTTTGGTAATATTTTAATGGAATTTCTTCGTTGTAAGCATCCACAATAAGAAAACGGCATCCGGTCTTGTTTCCAGCATCAATAAACCACGACTTAATGAACTCCATCAGTTCACTGCCTATGCCGCAATGAGCGAAATCTTTATTGATGCCTAATCTTCCTATCAGTACCCCCGGGTAACGGCGCATTTGTTTAGAATGTGGTATATTCTTTCTCACTATTTTCTTCCTGCTATTAGGAATAATATCTACACGGATACTGTCATTGGAAAGTGTGAAGGCACAGACGATGACGGCCGGATTGTCATCCAATCTAAAACAGTAACTTTTTCCAAGCATTTGCTTGCTATAAGCAGGAGCGTCATGCTGGAAAAAATCATCTAAGTCAGTGTTGCCGCACAAAAAAGAATGACATACTTTTATGACATCCTCATCTAGTGTTGAAAAGCTGCATTTTTCTAACAGAAATCCCATGCTTACAACATATTGGCTTTTTTCAATATGGCACGGGCTACTTTAACCTGTTTGCTGAAATCAGTCTTTCCCTTGTTTTGGTAAGCCTTGTCCGCCTCTTTTACAAAGCGTTTTGCTTCTCGCCCTCTCAGCGTAGGGATTGCTTTAATTTCTAATGCCATAGTTGTAATTAATAATTGTTTTTGCAAAGATAGGTATTTTTTTATAATTATCCATGCGGAAACGGTATTTCTTGTCATTTTATTGTTTTGACTGCTGTGGCATCCGACAGCATTAAGTGTCAGGATCTTTGATCCGCAACTCGTACCTATTAATCAAAGAATAGAAAGTAATCGGAGTCTTACGAAAGTGAAAAGATAAAAGAGAAAAGTGAAAAATCCAAATGCAGAGTGATTGATAAGAACCCATACCTATAATTAAAATAGGAAGCAAGCGGATTGAAAAATCCTTATACTTAATTCCGGCAGATTAATTTTATTGATTGTCGGCACATTAGGCTAATTAAGTGAAGAGCAGGCGCAGAGCGCAATTAAGAATTAAAAATTAAGAACGTCTTGCGAAAGCAGGCGCTGCGCGCAATGAAAAATTAAAATGCAGAGTGGTTGATAAGAATCCACAAGACTATTGACTTTAACTCCTAGCCAACTTGTTGGCGATAACTCCTTCTAACTTCTTTAACTCCTAAAAGTAACTCCTAAAAGAGCATGGCATTTGACTTTAACTCCTTTAACTACTATAACTCCTTTAACTCCTAAAAAAATATCTCCTAAATTGAACGTTTAACGCCTCCAGAATCGCCCTGCTCGTCACAGTTTCGTGGTTTGGCGTGAAAAATGGCGAATTTTGCGTGTTTTTGTTAAGGCGTTGATTTATAGTGCTTTATACATTTCGTGGAACTAAAACGCAATGGTTAAAAAATATTACTCGGCCACTTTTCACTCAAAACCGATAGGTTTACCATTCGGATGTTGCCCTTTTGCATCACAAAAACAGCCGTTTTAGCTCTGAAAATCCATGTTTTTGCGTCATTTTTGCATGAGGAAAGCAAACAGATGTTAAATATTTTGCTGCTGCAATGCATTCTCTTTAACATCCGTTATATGTTGATTTTCTAGATTGAAAAAATATTTTGTCCTGACTTTTTACTGTTCCGTGATAATATTCTGACCACGATTTAATGCCTTTATGCTCCGTGTGTAAAATAACAAAAAACTGTTTTGTGTGATAAAAAATGGAGTAGCTCGGCATGAAAAATTCTAGACCGGCGAATGGGCTAGGGGAGAGATTATGCAAATTTTTGTGAGGTTTGAGTAGGTAATATTAAACAGTATGTTTTGTTTAGGACATCTTGTTATGAGGCAAAATGAAAGGTTAAATTCTAGTACGATTTAGGTTAAAATGTGGCAGCAACAAAAGTGACGAAATGGTATGCATCTAAATTATTTCTTAATTTAATAATTCCGGCGTGACGTCACTCTTGTTGCTGCTGGCTGTTTGCATAAAGACTTATTTGCTTGAGTTTGAGGTTATTTTTACAAGTCCTTCTTTATTAAAACGGTAGAACATTTCCGTTCGTTCGGGAGTGTCGTTCTCAAGCAGTAGAAGAAGTTCTTTGGCAAATTCCAGATAGCCGGAGCCGTTGGCTGTAACTATACGCTTGTCTGACACTGCCTGTCCGTTTACATAGTTGACCTCGTTCGTATAGTTGTTTCCGCCCCAAAGCTTCAATTGTTCCAGTCCGTTTCCGGTATGCCTGATGTCATTCAGAAATCCGTGCTTGGCGAGGAATGATGCCGCGTTGCATATTGCTCCAACAATGATGCCGCGCCCGATGGCATTTCTTACTATTGGCACCACTCTGTCGGCTTCCTGCCCGTTAAGCCAGCCGAATCCGCCTACAAGTATCAGTGCTGCGTAATCCTCGGGCATGGTGTCTAACGAGTAGTCGGGCAGAGTGCGGAAGCCTCCGCAGGAGCATACGGCATCTAGAGTGGGGGCAACGGTCTTGTTTATAAACTTAGGTGTCTCTTTAATGCCGCGCTCATCGCATGTTATGGCCGAGGCAAGGAACGCAGGTTCGTGGTCGGCATAGTTGTCCAGCAGGACATATAATATTTCGTTTTTCATATATTTATCTTCTCTTGATTGTCTGACATTTACGTTTGCTCATTTCTTCGGCGAATGCCTTTTCGCCTTTCTCTTTGATATAGCGTATGCATGCCGCCCTGTCAGAGTTGAACAGAAAGGCAAACACTTTTGCTATCCAGTTTGAATACTGTTTGCAGTCGTTCACGTCGCGCGAGCACTCGGCGCATGTGTTGAATTTGTTTGCCATGCAGCATGAGCGTGTCTTGCACCATGATGCTTTCTCGTTCAGCCTGCATCCGGGACATTTCCCGGCAAGGTGTTTGCGGCATGCTCCGCAGTAAAGGCCGCAGGCCGCAATGTTTTGTGTATCAGAAATTATTGTTTTCATGTAAATCAAATTGTAGAGTGATTAATTTCTCCGTTAATCCAGAATGTAGCCTCTGTACCTTTAAAATGCAGAATGACATAGTTATGGTTGCATCGGCATTCCGCGACTTTGGCAGAAGTGTTGTTCCATATATAAGTATGTTTTGTGCCCATAAGCTCCTCTGAGGGCGGTTATACAATATGAAGCGTGGAACTGCAATGCCATCATGTCTAAGTTGGAGGTCGTAGGAAACCTTTGGCACAGATATGATAATAGCAGCCCACGCTATAGCGTGAGAACCACTATGCCCTCTCTTGTGCCAAGTTCTGAAATTTCCTACGTTTCCAACTTACAAGAAAAGCATAACGCTTCTTTATAAATTCTCAATATGTTTAGGAGTGAGCATTCTCAATCCGTTTACAAAAGTAATCAATTTATGCGAGATTCTTCATCTTTATGGCGATAATCTTAGTTAATAGACAAAGCCTTCTCTGCTATACATACAAGAGAGCAAAACCTGTTGTATGTGATAAAAACGGCAATGATACAAATTTTCAGTTTTGTTTGCGTTAATTCGGCAGTTTTGTGTAAGTTTGCAGACGAAACGTGAAAGTGATGAAAAAGAAACAGATATTGCTCATAAACGACATTGCCGGCTACGGCAAGGTGGCTACGGCAGCCATGCTCCCCATATTGTCGTATCTGGGACATCCCACATACAATCTTCCTACGGCACTCGTGTCGAACACGCTCGACTATGGAAAGTTCAACATACTTGAAACAACAGAATATATCAAAGGTGTGTTCCCTGTATGGCGCGAGCTCGGTTTCTCGTTCGATGCCATAGCCACAGGCTTCATGGCATCAGAGGCGCAGGCGGATATCATTTCGGCTTATTGTCAGGAGCAGGCGCAGAAAGGCACCGTGATATACGTTGACCCGATAATGGGCGACGACGGCAAGCTGTATAACGGCGTTACTGACGAGGCTATAAAGAGCATGCGCGAGATGGTGAGCGTGGCCCATCTGACGTTTCCAAACTATACTGAGGCGTGCTATCTTACAGGCAGACGATACGATGCGGCCGGAGTTACTGCCGAAGGCGCACGCAGTCTGCTCGACTCACTTCTGAAGTTAGGCACAAAGTCGGCTCTGATAACGAGCATACGTGTAGACGGTCAGCCCTCGGTTGTTGGCTACAATCATCTTAACGGCGAATATTTTACGCAGCCCTACACCGAGATACCCGTTCATTTCCCCGGCACCGGCGACATCTTCTCGGCAGTGCTCATAGGCTATCTGCTGGGCGGAAAGGAACTGAAGACAAGCACACGCAAGGCCATGGACGTGGTGTACAGGCTGATAGAGCTTAACAAAGACAACACTGACAAGAACCGCGGCATACCTCTGGAGAAATATCTCGACGTGCTTTGAAATAAGTGAAAACGAAAAGTGAAGAGTGAAAAATCCTAATGCCTTGTGGTAACACATCCGGTGGCACGGGAGGCAGATATGTATGAATTATGCTTTTTTATAGATGAAAAATTAGTCGGAAATTATAGATGCTATCACGAAAATTTGTTATATTTGTAAACGGATAATCTAAATTAAAAGCAACATGAAAAAGAATCAGACATCATACCGTAATACTTCTGTTTCAGAATTGCTCAATGCAGGTTCTGAAGAAGAGCGTATTGTTGCCGGACTGAAACGATTCGGACGCAGGGCTTATAACGAAACTTTAAAACAAGGTGGAGAGGCTACAGTGCTTCGTGGCAATAAAATCTGTCGTGTTAACGGACGTGGCGATGTTTCTGTAATACAAGAGCTTGGTCAGACTCGTTATCGGGTGACTCAGAACACTTATAAGCTGAAGTGAGGAATATTATGAATGTTAAACGGCTGCGTGTTTTTGCAGGGCCAAACGGTTCGGGCAAATCAACGATTACGTCTATAGTGCGTGAGGCTGGTGTAAGTCTTGGCATTTATGTGAACGCAGACGAAATGAAGAAAATTATCAATGCAACAAAAACTTTCGACTTTAGCCATTATTTAAAAACCTTTGATGAATCTCATTTCAAGCAAAGCTTCTCGGAATCGTCACTTTTCATTAAGGCCGGAGGTGACGATATGTGTAATGCATGTTATGTGGATGGTTGTATTATGCATTTCAGGTGTGAAGTGAATGATTATTTTACTTCGTTCTTGTCGGCATATCTGCGTGAGGTTTTATTAGATAACTGTGATAAGTTTACATTCGAGACAGTGATGTCTCATCCTTCAAAGTTGGAGTATATCCGCAAGGCGCGGAGTAAAGGCTTCCGTGTTTATCTGTATTTTGTGGCGCTCGAAAATCCTTCTTTGAACCGTGAACGTGTGCAGGCACGTGTAAAATTGGGTGGACATGATGTACCTGATGATAAGGTAGTTGAACGCTATGACCGTAGTCTTAATCTCATGTTGAGTGCAATTCGGTTGTCAGATAGAGCATATATCTTTGACAACAGCAGTTCAAAGCCTTTGTTGTTGGCATCGGTAAATGACGGTGAACTGACAATGGCTGACGGGGTTGAATATATTCCGTCGTGGTTTAAACGTTACCTTATTGATAAATTGTGATTTGTTGGCTGATTTGGCGTTTGTCAAATGGTATAGTGATTTAATATTATTCATTCCAGTTCTCAAGACAAACGTTTGCACAGAAGTTTCGCTGATATTTGTGGCGGCGTGTAAACAAGATGTTCATAATATCTTTAATTTTACACCGTGAAAAAAACATTTTAATACCATGAGAAAATTATTTACCATAATCGTATCGTCACTTATGGCTTTGTCGGTTTCGGCACAGGGATGGCCGTCGGGCTGGCAGGGCGTGATGCTGCAAGGCTTTTATTGGGACTCGTTCTCAGACACACAGTGGACCAACCTCGAGAGTCAGGCCGACGAGCTGTCTGAGTTTTTCAAACTGATATGGATACCTCAGAGCGGCAACTGCGGCTCGGGCAACTCCATGGGATACAACGACCTCTACTGGTTTAACAACTACACAAGCACGTTCGGCAACGAGCAGCAGCTGCGCTCCATGATCAGCACCTTCAAGAGCAAGGGGCTGGGCACCATAGCCGACGTGGTTATCAACCACCGCTCGTCGATGGCAGGCACATGGATGAGCTTCCCCGAGGAGACCTACAAGGGCGTAACCTACACGATGGGGGCTGCCGACATCTGCTCTAACGACGACGGTGGCAAGACGGCTACGCAGGCTGAGGTTAAGCCTACGGGACAGACCGATACGGGCGACGACTTCGACGGAGCGCGCGACCTCGACCATAACAGCGCCAACGTGCAGGCCATGGTTAAGGCATACCTCGACTTCCTGCTCAACGACCTGGGATATACAGGCTTCCGCTACGACATGGTAAAGGGCTATGCGCCTAAGTTTACGGGCATATACAACACGGCTGCCAACCCGCAGTATTCGGTGGGCGAGTATTGGGACGGCACGTCGCAGATAAAGAGCTGGATAGACGGCACCACAGCCAACGGTGCAAAGCAGTCGGCCGCGTTCGACTTCCCGCTGAAATATCTGCTGCGCGACTGCTGCAACTCATCCTCAAACTGGAACACACTTGGCGGCAGCTGCCTGGCCAACGACATGTATTATCGCCGTTATGCCGTAACTTTTGTAGATAACCACGACACCTACGACCGCGGCAACGATGGCGAGGTGAAGGCCAACATCCTGGCTGCCAACGCCTTCATCCTGGCTGCGCCGGGCACTCCCTGTGTTTTCCTGCCTCACTGGAAGGAATATAAGCAGGACATAAAGCAGATGATATATGCGCGCAACATGGCCGGAATAAACAACGAAAGCACCTTTGAGACCATGAACCGCACCGCGGCGCAGTATGCCATCAAGGTGAACGGCACCGACGGCAAATCGGTGGTTGTGCTTATGGGTTCAACCTCATGGCCTTCGTCAACCGTAAAGGAAGCCGACTATCAGCTCGTTGACAAGGGGCAGAACTTTGCATATTACATCTCGCGCAATGCCGGCAGCGTGTGGGCCGATGTTCCTTCCGGCTCTTACGACAACGGCGTTAGCGTAACTCTCAGCGCCCTCACAGCAGATGCCGGCGCACAGATTGTCTACACCACTGACGGCAGCGAGCCTACGGCATCTAACGGCACAAAGGTCAGCAGCAGCGCAACGGTGAGCATCGACGCCACGACAACCTTAAAGGCAGCCTTGCTTACAGGCGGCGCAGTGAGCGGCATGATAACACGCAACTACACCGTTACTGCATTCCAGCCACATGAGATAACTGTATGTGTAAATGCCGACAACGTAGGATGGAGCCGCGTTAACTTCTGGTCGTGGGGCGGCGACGGCACACACTCGCCCGTAAACGGCTCATGGCCCGGCGACAACGTTACAACTACAAAGACCGTGGGCGGCAAGACATGGTATTATCAGACCTACACGATGAACTCGTCAGACGATTACGTATGCTTCGTGTTCAGCACCGCGAGCGGCTCGCCTCAGACCGTAGACGTAAACAACGTGAAGAAAGACAGCTATTTCGAGATTTCAACAACATCTGAAGGCGGCAAGTATAAGGTTGACGATGTTACCGGCAAATACGCAACTGGCATTGGCGGCATCGTTGCCGACAGGCACGCCGGTACCGCAGCCGTTTATACAATAGACGGCCGCCTTGTCCGCAATACTTCAGATGCTACGGCCGATGAAGCCGTAAAAGGACTTGCAAAGGGACTTTACATTGTTAACGGCAAGAAAGTTGTGGTTAAATAGGTTGTTGTGTTGAGATTGACATAATCCCCAAACCGTATTATTGTTTTGGATTATTGCTGTCCGGTAAAAACGGAACAATTCAATTTCTATCACAAATACAGCAAGTCGTATTGTTTTGGATAATAAAAGCGGGCAAGATGTTCCGGCATCTTGCCCGCGTATTTTTCAGATAATTCAGGCATTATGGTTATTTGCCCATATCCAGCTTCCAGTCGCCTTTTTCGTCTTTCTTCAGTTTTACGTCGTCTTCTTTCTCAGAGCCGTCGCCATACACCATCTTAACTTTTACAACAGCGTTTTCTCCCTTCTCGTCCACTTGTTCTCCAAGAATTTCATACGATTTAAATCCGCCTTTCTTTGCGTAAGTTTTCTCAGCTTTGCCCTGCAACATGCCCGACAGCATCTTTCTTGAGCCTTCAATATCCTCGCCCTCTTTCGGTGTGAGGTAAACATACTCTACAAATGTGTCATAGTCTTTGTCCAGCATGGCCTTCAAGGCTTTGTCGGTAACAGACTTTGGTGAGTTTCCGCCACCGCATGATGTCATGATAAACAAGGCTGCCATAAGAGCCATAATTCCAATTAACTTTTTCATGGTTCAAAAAATTTGTTTTGTTAATAATAGGTTTAAAATGCAATAATCTTTATTAGCGACTTGTTGTTACAGATATCTGACGGCAGCATACAGTGAAATTTCTTCAGTCCCGGCAGACTTATGTCGTGGCGTCCGGTGCCGGCCAGCGACATTCCGGCCTTGGCGTATGCAAACTCCACAAGTTCGCAGCAATACATCTTTGTGGTATCGCTGTCGTCATATTCATGGTCGAATAGCGTGTTGCGGTTATAGATTTCCATTGCGTATGCCGCTGCCTTCCGCGGAGTTAGCGTGTCGCCTGCAAGTCTTTTCACTTCACCGGCGTTTGCGTTTATCGCTGAGAAGAATTTCTCTGGCGTCTCCATCTTCACGCGGTCAAGGTCACCTTCAAAGTCAGGCTCGTCGGGCACGGCGTGCACAATCATCTTTTTCCCGGCCGAGTCTACCACTATGCCTACGTGCGAATAGCGTCCGTGTCTGTCGGCCATCATCACCGCATGACTGCTTATGCCCCCTCCGCGACGAAATACGATGTCGCCCGTTTTGAGCTCGCATCCTGCAGGAAATATGGTTTGTGATTTGTTGTTATTGCAGGATATCATGGTTGCCGTCAGAAGAGTCAGGCAAATTGCGGTCTTCATAATTGTCATTATCACTGTTCACAAAGATAGGTATTATGGCTGTAAGTGCAAAATTTTAATAAAATTATTTATTAATAATAACGGTAATCCGTTATGCTTATTCTTGGGGATTTGCTGTTTCAGTGCTTTTCCTGTTCAAAATGGCACGAAATTACTTATTCAAGTGACGGGTGAAGAAATGAAAGTGGGATGATTTTGTGCTGACGGATATGCAAAAACAAAACGATAGTATTCTTCACAGTTCACTTTTCGTTTTTTCACTTAAATATCTTGTATCTTTTGATAAGATAGGATTCGGCTCGGCAATAAAAATAAAGCAAGTTTTATTTTGTATTGCTCTCGCCTTTCACTATCTTTGCACCCATGCTACGCAAACTGATTATAATTGTTTTTGCGGTTTTTGTGTCGTCTACCTGCAGCGCGCAGCAATATGAACGATATCATGGCGACGGTATAGACGAATACCTGCAGTATGTTCCGCTGGCATCAACCTATGTGCTAAAGGCGGCGGGGGTTGACTCCCAAAGCTCGTGGAAGCGGCTGCTGGTAAACTCGGCTGCATCGTTCGTAATTAATGCCGGTGTAACCTACGGACTGAAACACACAATACACTCAACGCGCCCCGACGGCACCGACGACCATTCGTTTCCGTCGGGCCACACGTCGATAGCATTCTGCGGAGCCGCCATACTGCACAAGGAGTTTGGCAAGGTGAGCCCGTGGATAAGTGTGGCCGGATTCACCGTGGCCACGGTTACGGCCGTAGACAGAGTGAGGCGTAACCGCCATCATTGGGGCGACGTGGTGGCCGGGGCAGCCATAGGAGTGCTGTCGGTTGAGGCTGGATATCGCCTTGGAGATCTTATAACCGGCGAAAGAAAGAAAAACGTGGATGTGGCCGTGATGCCCAACGGATTTACGCTTCTTGTAAATCTATGATGCAGTGTGCTGTATGAGCATTTGCTTTTTTGTGTAAACGATTGCATAATTAATTGAAAAATAACACATAATTTTGCGTTATCATTTATTCTTTTTCTTATTATCTTTGCAGATAAGATAAGTCGTGTGCTGAAAAGAGCCATGGCGTGGCTCGCCCAAACATGACGTTTCTATTATCTTTTACAATGAAAACCATAACTTGTGACCTATGAATATACTTTTGAACATAGCTTATAATACGACTTTTGGCGAAGAGCTGGTGCTGAATGTCATCGGCCGTAAGGACAACGGCGCGGATGCTGCCACTCAATATAGGATGAGCACGTCTGACGGCAAAGTGTGGACCTACAGCCTGAAACTTGATGTCAAGGCCGGAGAGCACATTGACTATTATTACAGCGTGGTGCGTGGCGAGAGCAACGTTGTCAGAAAAGAATGGACTGTTGCGCCGCACAGACTTGAGATAAATAACGCTGAATGTGAACGTATTATTGCCTACGACCGCTGGATAGGCATACCCGAGAACTCTTATCTTTACAGCTCGGCCTTCACCGACTGCATAAAGCGCCGCAAGCTGTCGGCCCTGCCGCCGGCAGACAGTGTGGCTACGCTGCGCATAAAGGTGCGCGCCCCGCAGCTCAGGGGCAACGAACGCCTTATGCTTGTGGGCAACGAGGTGAGCCTTGGCACATGGGACGTGTTTAAGGGATGCCAGATGTTTGAGCACAACTACAACGAATGGGTGGCAGACATAAACGCCCTGAAGCTTTCGGGCAAGACAATAGAGTTTAAGTTTGTTGCCGTAGACGTGGCCGACAACGGCAACATGCTGTGGGAAGACCGCTTTAACCGCACCATAGACGTGCCGGTGCTTGACAAGGGCGAGACGGCGGTGTATGAGCTGGACGATGCGTTCTTTCCAATTTATAATATACGGTGTGCCGGAACTCAGGTGCCGGTGTTCTCGCTCAGGTCGAGAAGCAGTTTCGGAGTGGGCGACTTCGGCGATCTGAAGAAGATGATAGACTGGGTGGCCTTCACCAAGCAGCGCGTGCTGCAGGTGCTGCCCATTAACGACTCTACCATCACACACACATGGACCGACTCTTATCCGTACAGCTGTATAAGTATCTTTGCGCTGCATCCCCAATACGCCGACCTAAGCGCGCTGCCGCCCATTGCCGACGAGGCCGAACGCGAGCGCTTTGAAACCCTGCGCCAGGAGCTTAACGCCCTGCCGCAGATAGACTATGAGCGCGTGAACAACGCCAAGAACGAATATCTGCACGCCATATATGAGCAGGAAGGTAAGAAGATAATGGCCTCGGCCGAGTTTAAGGCCTTCTTTAAGGAAGCCGAGTCGTGGCTGGTGCCCTACGGACAGTATTGTTATCTGCGCGACAAGTACGGCACGGCAGAGTTCAGCAAATGGCCCGACCACCACTCGTTCGACGAGAGCGAGCGCCGCATGCTCTCGGTACAGCGCAACGTGGCCTACAAGAATGTGGCTTTCTATTATTTCGTGCAGTTCATACTGAGCAGCCAGATGGCCGACGCCCACGAGTATGCACGCTCTAAGGGCGTTATACTGAAGGGCGACATACCTATCGGCGTTAACCGCTGCAGCTGCGACGTATGGCAGGAGCCGCGCTACTTTAACCTTAACGGACAGGCCGGCGCTCCGCCTGATGACTTCTCGGTGAACGGACAGAATTGGGGCTTCCCCACATACAACTGGGACGAGATGATAAAAGACGGCTGTCGCTGGTGGGTGCGCCGTTTCTCGAACATGGCAAAATATTTTGATGCCTACCGAATAGACCATGTGCTCGGTTTCTTCCGTATTTGGGAAATTCCTTACAACGCCGTCCACGGCCTGCTGGGACAGTTCTCGCCGTCGCTTGGCATGACGCGCGAGGAGATTGAGGCATACGGCCTGCATTTCCAGGAAGAGCTGTTCACCGAGCCGTTTATCACCGACTGGGTGCTCGACCGCATGTTCGGCGAAAGAGCCGCAATGGTGCGCGACACGTATCTCGAGCCGGCACACGACGGCCATTACAGAATGAAGCCCGAATATGACACGCAGCGCAAGGTGGAGGCTGCGTTTGACGGCAAGACCGACAAAGAGGACACCGACCTTCGCGACGGCCTGTACGCGCTTATCAGCGACGTGCTCTTTGTGCGCGACCATAGAGACCCCAACAAGTTCCATCCGCGCATATCAGTACAGTTCGACTTTATATACGAATCGCTCTATGACAGCGACAAGTTCCTGTTCAACAAGATATACAACGACTACTATTATCGCCGCAACAACCATTTCTGGTATCGCGAGGCAATGAACAAGCTGCCCAAGCTCGTCGAGGCAACGCGCATGCTTGTATGTGCCGAAGACCTGGGCATGGTGCCCGACTGCGTTTCGTGGGTTATGAACGAGCTGAAGATACTGAGCCTCGAGCTGCAGTCGATGCCCAAAGACCCGAGCGTTCGCTTCGGCGTTCTTTCGCGTAACCCCTACCGTTCGGTATGCACAATATCAAGCCACGACACCCCGACGCTGCGACAGTGGTGGGACGAGGATGCAAGCCGCACGCAGGACTACTATAACAACGTGCTGCAGAAGTATGGCGCAGCGCCGCATCCGCTGCCAGGATGGCTCGCACGCGACATCATATCGCGACACCTTCTATGCCCGTCGATGCTGTGCATACTTACCGTTCAAGACTGGTTCTCTGTTGACGAGGGCATTCGCCTTGCCGACGCCAACGCCGAGCGCATAAACATTCCGTCTAACCCGCGCCACTACTGGCGCTACAGAATGCACCTGTGCATTGAAGACCTCATGGAGGCGCACGACTTTAACCAGAACATCACCGACCTTATCAAAGAGAGCGGACGAATGTAAATCTATCATTATACCAAAGGCATGCAGGCCGCAAACGGCCTGCGCCTTTTCTGCCAGACAAGAATTTCTAACCTATATTTCAACAATAACTTAAATATGCGTAAGATTTTATTTGCATTGATGCTTCTGCCAATGATGGCAATGGCACAGACCGTAAAATCTCCTAACGGCAATGTGTCGGTGAAGTTTTCGCTCGACAACGGGCGACCTGTTTATGAAGTTAGCTACAAAAACCGGGCTGTTGTAAAGCCGAGTTATCTGGGACTTGAGCTGGCCAAGACAAAACACGCCAGCAAAGGAATGGAGGAAACCAGCCTGATGGACGGTTTCGTCATTGCCAAGACAAACACTTCTACGTTCGACGAGACATGGAAACCGGTATGGGGCGAAACTGCCACAATACGCAACCACTACAACGAGCTCGCCGTGACGCTCAACCAGCCTGCCACAAAGCGCAACATTGTTATCCGTTTCCGCGTCTACGACGACGGTATGGGTCTGCGCTACGAGTTTCCGCAGCAGGAGGAGCTCAACTATTTTGTGATAAAGGAAGAGCACACACAGTTTGCAATGGCCGGCGACCACAAGGCTTTCTGGATACCGGGCGACTACGACACGCAGGAGTATGAGACCGTGGAGTCGAAGCTCTCGGAGATACGCGGACTGATGAAGAGTGCCATCACGCCCAACTCATCGCAGACAACGTTCTCGCCGACAGGTGTGCAGACATCACTTCAGATGAAGACCGACGACGGCCTGTATATCAATCTTCATGAGGCTGCCTGCGTCAACTATGCCACGATGCACCTTAACCTTGACGACAAGAACATGGTGTTCGAGTCGTGGCTCACACCTGATGCACAGGGCCTGAAGGGATATATACAGACGCCGTTCAACACGCCGTGGCGCACGGTTATCGTGAGCGACGACGCGCGCGACATGCTCTCGTCTAACCTCGTACTTAACCTCAATGAGCCTTGCGCGCTCGACGACGTGAGCTGGATACATCCTATAAAATACTGCGGCGTGTGGTGGGATATGATTGTAGGCCGCGGCACATGGAGCTACACCAACGACCTGCCGTCGGTTCATCTTGGCGTTACAGACTACAGCAAGTGCAAGCCCAACGGCACACACTCGGCCAACAACGAGAACGTGAAGAAATATATCGACTTCGCAGCCGATAACGGTCTTGACGAGGTGCTGGTTGAAGGATGGAACGAAGGATGGGAAGACTGGTTCGGACATTCAAAGCTCGACGTGTTCGACTTCATCACACCTTATCCCGACTTCGACATCAAGATGCTCAACGAGTATGCCCACTCTAAGGGTGTCAAGCTGATGATGCACCACGAGACATCATCATCGGCATGGAACTACGAACGCTGGATGGAGAAAGCCTATGAGCTTATGAACAAATATGGCTACGATGCAGTGAAGAGCGGCTATGTGGGCGACATCATCCCGCGCGGCGAATATCACTACGGACAGCTTATGAACAACCACTATCTGCACGCCATAAAGGAGGCCGCAAAGCACCATATCATGGTGAACGCACACGAGGCAACACGTCCTACGGGCCTTTGCCGCACTTATCCTAACCTCGTAGGCAACGAGAGCGCACGCGGAACAGAGTATGAGGCATTTGGCGGAAGCCGTCCAGACCACACCGTCGTGCTGCCGTTCACACGTCTTCAGGGAGGTCCGATGGACTACACTCCGGGTATTCTTGAAACTCAGCTCAACACATGGAGCGAGAACACTTCGTTTGTTCACACCACTCTCGTAGGCCAGCTGTCGCTTTATCTCGTTATGTACAGTCCGCTGCAGATGGCAGCCGACCTGCCCGAAAACTACATGAAGTATTATGACGCCTTCCAGTTCATACGCGACGTTGCCGTAGACTGGGACGACTCTAAATATCTTGAAGCTGAGCCGGGCGACTATATCACAGTTGCACGCAAGGCAAAGGGAACCGACAACTGGTTTGTAGGAGGAAAGTGCGACGAGAACGGACACAAGGCCGTTGTAAAGCTCGATTTCCTCGATAAGGGACGCAAGTATGACTGCACGATATATGCCGACGCCAAGGATGCTCATTATGAGAAGAATCCTAAGGCGTACGAGATAACACACAAGACTGTTAAGAAGGGCGACGTGCTCAAGCTGACAGAGGCTCCAGGCGGAGGCTTTGCCGTGTCGCTCATAGCTCAATGACAATACAAAATACAGAAATGCGGAGAGGAAAGAAAACCTGACGTTTTCCAAAAGGCATCCTTTCAGGGTGCAAAAGGCCGTCTTTCTGCATGTAAAAGGCCACCTTTTGGAACCTGAAAGGTGGCCTTTTATAATACCTTGACATACAAGGTGTTATACCTGCTGTAGTAATATTTTATATGAACGACAACAAAATACCAGAAAATAATAAAGCATACCACAGTATGAAATTTAAAAAGATTCTTGTTATGGGCATTTTGTCCTTCTTGCTGGCACCAAAGGCCGGTGCACAGACCTTTAATGAGGCTTGTTATACCCCCGGGCATACCCGTTTTCAGCTCTTTGCTCCCGACAACGTAAAGCAGGTGACGCTGCGAATATATGACGAAGGACTGGGCGGCAAGCCGGTGAAGACCGTGAAAATGAAACGCACGGCTATTGATACATATTCTGCCGAGCTTAAAGGCGACCTTAAAGGCAAGTTCTACACCTTTGACACCGGGGCCGGCGAGTGTGCCGGAGTGTTTGCCAAGGCTGTGGGAGTGAACGGACAAAGAGCCGCTATAATAGACCTGGCAGAAACAAATCCGGCAGGATGGGACACTGACCGCATAACAACGGTGGTAAGTCCGGCCGACCTTATTGTATATGAGATGCATCACCGCGACTTCTCTATTGACCCTTCATCCGGACTAAACAATAAGGGAAAGTTTCTCGCTCTGACAGAGCCTAAGGCCATAGAGCATCTGAAGAAACTTGGCGTTAATGCCGTGCACATACTGCCGTCGTTCGACTATGCTTCGGTAGACGAGACACGCCTAAACGAGCCACAATACAACTGGGGCTACGACCCTGTGAACTATAATGTGCCCGAGGGTTCTTACTCAACCGACCCTTATACGCCCGCAACACGCATTAAGGAGTTTAAGCAGATGGTACAGACACTGCATAAGGCAGGTATACGGGTAATACTCGACGTGGTCTATAACCACACCTTCAACATCGAAGGCAGCAATTTTGAGCGCACTTATCCCGGTTACTTCTACCGCAAGACAGCCGACGGACGTTGGTCTGACGGCTCGGGCTGCGGCAACGAGACGGCAAGCGAGCGCCCCGCCATGCGCAAATTTATGGTTGAGTCGGTGCTTTATTGGGTTAAGGAATATCACATCGACGGATTCCGCTTCGACCTCATGGGAGTTCACGACATAGAGACGATGAACCAGATACGCGCCGCGCTAAACAAGGAATATCCCGCCACAATAATATACGGCGAGGGCTGGTCGGCCGGTCAGTGTGCCTATCCGCAGGACAAGCTGGCCATGAAGGCCAACATGAGCCGTATGCCCGGCATATCTGCCTTTGGCGACGAGCTGCGCGATGCCTTGCGCGGTCCGTTCAACGACGACCACAAGGGTGCTTTCCTTGCCGCCGTTCCCGGTAACGAAGAGAGTATAAAGTTCGGCATAGCCGGAGCAATCAGTCATCCGCAGGTAGACATGACAAAGGTTAACTACAGCAAGGAGCCGTGGGCAGCAGAGCCTGTGCAGATGCTCAGCTACGTGAGCTGTCACGACGACATGTGCCTTGTTGACCGTCTGCGCACAAGCATTCCGGGCATAGGCATGGACGAACTTATACGTCTCGACCTGCTCGCTCAGACTGCCGTGATGACATCTCAGGGCATGCCTTTCATCCTGAGCGGAGAGGAGATGCTGCGCGACAAGAAGGGCGTACACAACAGCTATAACTCGCCCGACAGCATCAACCGCTTAGATTGGACAAACCTTGAGAAGTATCCGCAGGTAATGGACTATTACAGCAAGCTCATCTCGCTGCGCAAGAATCATCCGGCATTCCGTCTCGGCACGGCCGACAAGGTGCGCCGCCATCTTGAGTTCCTGCCCGTGCAGGACAATCTCGTGGCCTTCCGCCTGAAAGACAATGCCGGAGGCGACGCATGGAAGAACATCATCGTAGTGCTCAACTCGGCCAAGGAAACACGCACCGTAGCCGTTCCTGAAGGCAGTTACACCGTTGTTTGCCGCGACGGAGTTATCAACGAGAGCGGACTCGGCACTGTAAGCGGAAGCGAAGTGAGCGTTCCGGCGCAGTCGGCACTCATTATTCACGACTGATGTAGTTGTCTTTCTGTATGGCAGAAGGCATTATCTCTGAATATTCAGAACATAAAATAAACAAGTAATCATGAACAGATTAGTTTTATCTTTAAGCTTATTGCTCAGCATTATGACAATGAAAGCAGCGGTAAAGATAGACCGCATTGAACCTACAGACTGGTTTGTGGGAATGAAGAACACGTCATTGCAGCTGATGGTCTACGGCGAAGGCATCAAGACGGCTGACGTTACAACGGATTATCCCGGCGTCAAGGTAGACAGCCTGGTGCGCCTCGACAGTCCGAACTACCTCTTAGTTTACCTAAACCTCGACGGAGCGCAGCCCGGAACAATGACGCTCAACTTTAAAAACAACGGCTCGACAAAAAAAGTGAAGTATCTGCTGAAGGCACGCGAGATGAGCGGCGACAAGCGCATGGGCTTCACCAACGCCGACGTGCTCTACATGCTTATGCCCGACCGTTTTGCCGACGGCAGCCAGAAGAACAACACGGTGAAGACTAAGTACAGCTATAAGATTGACCGCTCGCAGCCGAGCCTGCGCCACGGCGGCGACCTTGAGGGCATACGTCAGCATCTCGACTACTTCAAGGAGCTGGGCGTTACGGCGTTGTGGTTTACTCCTGTGCTTGAGAACGACTCACCCGACAACGGCGTGAACAGCTCTTATCACGGCTATGCCACAACCGACTATTATAAGGTTGACCCACGCTTCGGCACCAACGAGGAGTATCGTAAGCTCATCGACGAGGCTCATCAGAAAGGACTGAAGGTGGTTATGGACATGATTTTCAACCATTGCGGCTATGAACATCCATGGATAAAGGACATGCCTTCAAAAGACTGGCTCAACACTCCCGAATGGCTTTCAGCCGGAGAGAAGACAGGAAGAGACGTGACAACAGGCTATGTTGACGGCAGCGGCAAGGTTAACGACCTTTATCTGCAGACAAGCTACAAGCTTACTCCGGTGGTTGATCCATACGCAAGCGACATAGATTTGCACGAAACCGTTGACGGATGGTTTGTTCCGTCGATGCCCGACCTTAATCAGAAGAATCCTCATGTCATTAAATATCTTATCCAGAACAGCGAGTGGTGGATAGAGACCGTTGGTATCGACGGCATACGTATGGACACTTATCCTTATGCCGATGCCGATGCCATGGCCCTATGGATGAAAACTCTCGACGAGGAATATCCTAACTTCAACGTTGTAGGCGAGACATGGGTAACAGAGCCGGCATATACAGCAGCATGGCAGAAAGACTCCAAGATAGCCAATAAAAACAGCTATCTGAAAACCGTGATGGACTTCAGCTTCTACGACAAGATAAACATGGCGAAGAAAGAGAATACTGACGACTGGTGGAACGGCTATAACCGTATATACAACAGTCTGGTTTACGACTATCTCTATCCTAACCCGTCGAGCGTCATGGCTTTCATAGAGAATCATGACACCGACCGCTTCCTCGGCAACGGCAAGGACACAACGGCACTGAAACAGGCTCTTGCACTGTTGCTGACCGTTAACCGTATTCCGCAGCTCTATTATGGTACAGAGGTGCTTATGAACGGAACGAAAGAAGTTACCGACGGCAACGTGCGCAAGGACTTTCCCGGTGGTTTCAATGGTGACGAGCGCAACGCCTTTACAGCAGAAGGACGCACAAAGGCCGAGAACGCAATGTTCACATGGCTGAGCAATCTGCTACACTGGCGTCAGGGCAACGACGTGATAACAAAGGGCAGCCAGAAGCAGTTTATACCTTACAATGGCGTATATGTCATTGCACGCCAGTATAACGGCAAGACCGTAATGACCGTTATAAACGGCACACGCAAGGATGCCGCTCTCTCTGTTAAGCGTTATGCCGAAATAATCGGACAGACCAAACAGGCACACGACGTGCTTACAGGCAGCAACGTGGCTCTCGACAAAGACCTGAAGCTAACTCCGCGTCAGGTGCTGGTGTTAGAGTTCTGATACATTCAGACATAGGCGGGCTGTTGCATAAAACGGCCTTGAATGCAAGAGTTTAAAAACATATTAGTCATTTGTTCGCTCACTTTAATTTAAGTGAGCCGCAAGCATAGAGATGCTTGTTCATAAACCTGCGCCATACTGTTTCTGTTCGGTTGGCGCAGGTTTTTATTTTGTATATTTTATAATCAGAAGCCAACTTTTTGTAACAGATGTAACGGTTTTATGTACGTAAAATTACGGATTTCCGTTATTGTATGAATATATGTTTATCGTTATATTTGCAAAAAATATTAAATAAACATACATTTATCTATAAAAAATGGCAAGCAACCTTGGTTGTTCCTGCATAGTATAAAAAGTTAAATATAATCTATAATACCATGAAAGAATTTCTGTTATCATCAACCCTGCCTTACTGGTTTGTCTTTTTGCTGGTTATCGGCGGATTTGCAGCAATGCTCTTCCAGGGAAGAAACGGCAGCAAAAGCAATGTGCCTATCCTATCTGCCGCGGGATGTATGCTTGCCGCAACTATTCTCGAAGTACTTATTTATGCCATAGTGGGCAACGACTGTCTGTGGTGGTGCCTGTCTAAAGAATACGGATTCTGGTCAAAACTGTTCCGCCTCATGCCCTTTGCCGCGTTTGTAGTGCTTCAGATAGGACAGATATTTATGTTCAAGGGCGTGCTTGAAGAAATGACGGGCAAGCCGCTATCCCTGAAACTGCTTTTTATCTGCTTTGTACTTACGTTTCCCATATCATTCGTAATCTCGGTGGGTGCCGACATATTCGGGGCTTCCGATGAGACAAAAAACAGCGTAGCCACCACCGTATTCTGGATTCTTATCGTTGCAGGCTTAGCCTGGTCGCTTGTGCGCAACATAATGTCTGTCGGTCTTACCCGCGGCATAGTCTTCACAGTGTTCTCGGCCGTATGTGTAGTTGCCGTCTGCCTGGCCGTGTTCCTGTTCATCGTAGCCCTCATAGCGCTCTTCTTCCAAGTGCTTATAACTGTTGCGGCTTGTGGCGCGATATTCTTTATACTTACAAACGGAATGAGCAAGGGCAATTCTATGATAGACAAGTTTGCTAACCAGAAGTCTTCCGGGCCTATGTATCGCGATGATGACGGACATCTGCACCAAAATTTATCGGCACGCGACAGCGCCAACCGCAAGATAGCCGAGCGCAAGAACAATGCCAATCAGCAGTAATGAAATAAGGCATTTTATTTATATAAATGATTGTTTAATATTATAAATTTCGGTTATGAAAAAGATTATCAGAACAGTTTGTGTAGTGGCAATAGCTTTATTTGCAATACCTCAGCAGGCAGACGCGCAGTTTTTTAAGAAACTGAAAGAAGCCGCCAAGGGCGTTGTACAGGAAGTTACGGGCGTTAATACCACAGGAACAAATACAACAACGTCTCCTCAGAATGCTCCGGCGCTTAGTTTCTCCCCGTCAGTAGGCGGCGTGGCTGTAGGCAATCCCGGCTCAGAATACTTCACAATGGAGTTTGTCGAGGCAAAGGGCAACAAGGCATCTAACCGTGTAGACATTTACGTTAAGGTTAAGGCTGTGGGCATAAGCTTCCAGAACGGCCTTATCGGTGGCGGCGGCCTTACAAAGGCGTATGATGCTGACGGCAACGAGTATAACGCCGGATGCGGTGGCGATGACATGAAGAATCTTAATCCCGACGTGGCCGTGAAGCTGAAGTTTGCCACAATATGCGAAGTGCCTGCCACTGTAAGCTCTTTCGTACTGGTTAAGGGTCCATGGAACCTCGGCGGAGGCAGAAACTCTAAGTCCATAAACGAGTATATTCAGCTGAAGAATGTGCCAATTGCATGGGAATGACATAAGGCTAATAAAAATCAGAATGGACTCTTTCTAATAACGTGAATGACGGGACGCCGAAAAGGCGCCCCGTTTCTTTTGTTGATTCTTTATATTTAATGTTTATTGTGTAGGTTGCTTTCCGGTTTTGAGCTAAAGTTTCGGTATCTGAAAAATTAAATTATAGTTTCCTGTCATAGTCTTGCCGTCTGTTTGATATAAGGCTGCAATCTTGCCGAAACTAGATGACATGTCTGCGTTAAGTCGGGATATTCCGTTTCATTTTTTATTCTATAATATCGATGTCCCTTTCCTGCTACGCATAGATTTTAGGCTGTTAAGACTTGTCGTAAAACTTCAGTATGTGCAGGGCAAGGCCGCGCATTTCCTCTCTCACCGCTTCAGGTTCTATTATCTCCAGCTGGTTTGCCTGCGCAAGTATCAGCTGATAGAAGTCGAACGTAGGCTTGAGGTGATATTCAAACAGCGTAGACTCTTTATCGCTGCTGAGTTCGCGCTGCGACTCATGCAGCGGCAGCGTGCGCAGATAATCTACGAAGTTGTCGTATGCACGCACCACAATCCTTTGTAAAGGCTCATCAGACGTAATCACTCCGCAGCAGCCTTCAAAGTATTTCGCCGCGTCGAAGTCTTTGTTCATTGTGAACGTCTTGTCCGTGTCCTGTATATCCATTATCCTGTCGAGGGCATATATCCGGAATACATCGTATGGCTTAATGCCTTTCTCTTTGTTCCTTTCAGAATAATAGGGACTTCGCGCCAGCACATACCAGCGGCGGTGAGCCACTTTAAGGCAGTAAGGCTCTATGTCGAATGTCGTTGACTCCGACTTGCCGAATCCGTGATATGTTATGTTCAGCACCCTGTTGTTGCGCATGGCTTCTGCGATATGTGTCAGCCATGTCTGTCCCGACGGTATGTTTTCAAATATAATTCTGTTCTCCAGCTTGCTGTCGGCCTTTATCTGGTTGAGCGTAGAGTAAGAACTTATGAGCCAGTTGTACAGGTTGTTGCTTTCAAGCCTTTCAGGCTCGTCAATATAATATCTGTATCCGTCCTTCTTGTCGCATTCTATATACACGTCAAAGATGTCCTTTATTGCATCCTGGTGGCGATGGAATGTCCTCAGTGGCAGTTCCTCGCCATAGCTTAGTCCGCTTTCCTGCCACAACGAACATATTTCTTTAAATGTCAGGCGCTTATACCTGCGCAGGATGTCTATCAGCCATACATACCGTCCAAATATATTTGCTGCCATATATTTATTGTTTTATTAGGTTACGCTGCAAAGTTACAATTTAGCCTGTGACAAATCATGACACAGGCTTGTCTTTTTTATTCTTTTGTCAGTAAATTTTCGTAAGAGATACTGCCGTGGAATGATGTATGCATCAAATTTTCGTGCCGCCTGGTATGTAGCAACAAAGCTAATGTACCGGCTGATTTGCAATTGTCGTGCAAGTGAGAGCAGAAGCAAATTATATTTGGTTATGCCGAGCGCAGCCGACAATCAATAAAATTAATCTCCCTACAATAGGCATATACCAACAAAACTATTGTGCCGGCTGATTTGCAATCTGCCGGAATTAAGTATAAGGATTTTTCAATCCGATTACTTCCTATTTTTTTGATTAATAGGTATGAGTCGCGGATCGCAGATCCTTATATTTGATGCTGTCGGATAGCATATCCGCCAGAACATTAGTCTTGTGGCTCCCAGGCAACGAGGCTTACAAGCAACGATATATACCAACAAGACTATTGTGCCGGCTGATTTGTAATCTGCCGAAATATAATATAAGGATTTTTCAATCCGCTTACTTCCTATTTTTTGATTAATAGGTATGTTTTTCGGATCGCAGATCCTGATATTCGATGCTGTCGGATAGCATATCACTAGTGTTCGAAAGATTTTAACTATCTGAAAGTCAGTTATTTACTTGCATATATCAATATTTTTTTGTATCTTTACATCATAATAATAGAGCAAAAAATATTGAAATGAAAGATGTAAAAGTTCATGCAAAAGACATCCTGCGCATGATACCCGATGAAGAACTGGCCAAACTGTCCTGTTCTACAAAGGTGGACTATTGCGCCAAGGTCTTGAGCGGCGAGCGGATGTTCTATCTCCTTGTCTTTGCCCTCCTGGCAGCAGATCAGATAAGTCAGCGCAAGCTTGAGGTCGTATTCAACAATTCCATTTTCAAGACGCTGTTCAACATAAGTGCAGACGCCCATGTTACGCACAGTTCCATTTCCACCCGCCTGTCAAAGATAGACCTGAGCTTCTTTGAGAAAGCCTATGAGATTATATACAGACGTTTCTCCCAACTGTACACTGAAGAGGAAATTATGCATCTGTATCTGATACGTGTTGACAGTTCCATGGTGGCCGAATGCTGCAACAGGCTCAAGGCCGGTTTCACCGTCGGCAAGAAGCCCGGAGACGGAAGGCAGCCGCGCAAGCAGATAAAGTATACCATGGCATACGACGGTTTCGCCGTCAGACTGGCCGAGGTGTTCAACGAGGCTGTATATCTTAGCGAGGACATGGCCATCCCAAAGGTAGTACTCAAGCTTGTCAAAAAAGACAGCAGACATGCGAACTTATATGTTATAGACCGCGGTCTCAGTTCCCTGGACAACTTTAACGCCATAAACGAGTGTGATGGCAAATTTGTAGGAAGGATAAAGACCAGCCGCAACATGGAAGTGGTGGAAAGCCTTATGAAAGAAGACACAGACACCGACCTTGGCAATCTTGAGCTGTATGAGGACAATATTGTACATCTGTACGACAATGAGGAGAAGAAATACTCCGAAACGCCATACCGCGTTATAAAGGCACGCTTCAAGCATCCGCGTGACACCACACGCCCTGCAAACAAAGGCAAGGTAAGGAGGGTTGAGAACGAGGTGTTCCTGATAACCAACGATTTCAGCCTTACGCCGAAGCAGGTAGCCGAGGCATACAGGAGACGCTGGGATATAGAGGTATTCTTCAAGTTCCTGAAGCAGAACCTGTCTTTCTCGCATTTCGTGTCAACAAGTGAGAACGGAATTAAGGTTATACTGTACATGACGCTCATCACTGCCATGCTCGTGATGATTTACAAGCGTGAGAACGGCCTGGGATTCTCTATAGGCAAATTCATGTTCTTTATGGAGATGCAGGATTGGGTCTGTCAACTCATGGTTGTGCTAAATGGCGGTAATGCGGACAAACAGAATAGTGATTTTCGGTTGAAGGCAAGAATTCCGTAAAAACGGATTTAAGCCATTGCAACATAACCTGGATAAAATAATCTTTCGAACACTAGTGATTGCAAATCCGCCGATACTGCATAGTAACAAATCAAAAAACTCCGTCTTTCATTTCTCGTTGCGCTCGCCTTTCACTATATTTGCTTCACGAATATAGGATGCGGCTCGGCAATGAGAAATCAAAAAACTGCGTTTTTCATTTCTCGTTGCGCTCGCCTTTCACTATATTTGCACTAATGAAACGAACTACTGCGATATTGCATGTAGCCGCCGCGCTGTGCATGGCTTGCCTCTTCAGCTGCGGCGACGGAATGGACCGCGAGGCGGAGATAGCGGCAATCGACAGCATTGCCGACACTGACGCGCCGCGCGCATTGGCGTTGCTTGACAGCATGAAGCCGCACATGGCTGGTGCTACCGAGGCCGAATGGAGCCTGTACTCGCTGATGCGCGTAAAGGCCGAAGACAAGGCTTACATCGTACACAAGACTGACACCGTGATGCTGCGGCTCATAGATTACTACGAGGAGGATGGCGACAAGCGCCGTCTGCCGCAGGTTTATTACTACGCAGGTCGCGTGTATGCCGACATGTACGACAACGACCGCGCCCTGCCATACTTTCAAAAAGTAGTGGAAATGGCCGACAGCAGCCGCACCTTATATTATAAGGCGCAAGCTCAAATGGGCTACATCTTCCTATACCAAGGGCTATATGAAAAAGGATTTAACGCCTTCTCAAAGTCTTATAAATATAATAAGACAAGGGGAAACAAATCCAATCAGGCTTATGCTCTATGCGGAATGGCTAACTGCCTGCAACGAATGAACGGCTACAAACAGGCCATGCAGTATTTCAAACAGGCATTAATACTTGTCCGTGAGAATGGCGACAAATCGTATGAAGCTGACATCCTCGGACAAATTGCTAACAATTATTATTATCTAAAACAATACCGCATAGCCGAAAAATACGCCCAGCAAGCATTGGCTGGTGTAGACAGTACAACCGCCCGGCCAATTTATGCCATCGCTGCGGACATATATAATAAGGTAGGCAAAGAAGACTCTGCCGTCATTCTGTACAACAAGCTTTACGCATTGGACGACGTTTACGCGAAATACAGCGCAAGCAAGCGTCTCGGACACTACTACCTTGAGCACAAAAACATGGCAAAGGCCGCCATATTCCTTGACGAATATGACAGATATACTGACTCAATCCAAGCGATAATACAGACGGAAACAGTTGCCAAAATCGATGCCGTCTACAACTATAACATAAGGGAAGAGGAGAACGAAAGGCTGAAAGAAGAAATAACAACAGACCGATTTATCATTACAGTGGCGGCTGTACTCGTAATAGCCGCAATACTTGCAGTGCTCGCTCTTATACAATATTCAAAGAAAAAGAGATTGGCCGAGCGCATGAAGCACGAGAACGAGAAGCGTTACCTCAACTCTTTATACGAGCAAAGCAGCAAGTTCATCAGCGACAACAATAGCAAGATAGAGGCGCTAAAGCAGGAACTTGCAGCGTCGGCAAGCAAAAACATGAGCCTTGCCGCAGCCCTGAAGGCCAAGGAGAAGCAGCTTAGCAACCTCAACATGATGGCCGAAATAAGGACGAAGAACAGGGAACTGGCCGCCGCCGGATTGGAAAATTCAGACATACGAACCAAGATTTTCACACTGTTGAACGACAATACGGCAAACGATTTCGACAAAAAACTCTCCACAGAAGACTGGCAAAGTCTAGACAAAGAAGTAAACAGCCACTACCCGGAGTTCAAGGAACGCCTGTCAGCACTGTGCCGGATAAGCGACATCGAGTACCGCGTGTGCCTGCTGCTGAAAGTAGGCGTAAGCCCGAAAGACATCGCCACGCTGACAATAAAGACAAAAAGCGCAATCTCGGTAATGCGCAAGAGGTTGTATTTTAAGGCTTTCGGCAAGGTAGAAGCGCCCGAAAAGTGGGACGAGTTTATCCTCTCATTATAAGGCACTTACGTCCTGTTGTCAACCGTTTTGTAAACCGGCAAAACCATTTGTCAACTGTTTTGTCAACTCCGAAATTTCCGTTTCATATCCGTTCGCTATAATTTTGCCGCCGAAATCAAACTTAACGGATATGAAACGGAACATTTTATTATTTTTTATCGCTGCATTTTCATGAAACATTTGCTTGGCCGACATTTTCAATATCAAGCTTTACACTACTTGTCACAATAGTAATGACAATGCTAAATTAGGGAAACAGGAGCGTTCGCTCGCGCCTAATCTTTCCGCCACTTACGACACCGACACTTATTATCTGACGGTAACTTCACCTGTAATGATGTACGATGCACACATCAGAATTACAAGCGAAAGCGGTGAAACCGTGCTTGACGAATACACGGACATACCTCGTACAGGCGTCGTTTTACCGACAGGAGCATCGCTTGACGGCGGCACGTACACGCTCGAAATAGAGTGCGGCGACACCAACTGGTATGGTTACATTGAGTAACTGTACCGAAAACTTTACCTGAATACCATGAATGCCGGTTAACGGCATGTATTTTTATTAACAACTAAAATCAAACCTAACAATGTTTAAAACTGTAATTTGTGCAGCCGCACTGATGTTATGCACATCAGTGTCGGCACAGAACGCTACTGAAAAACGTTCAGACCGTAAAATCATTGAAATCAGCAAGATTGTTAAACTAAGCCCGGAGCAGGAGGCGGCGATACGCAACGCCTACGACGCTTACAACCTTACGGTTGACTCCGCGCTGTATGTGGAGCAGAACCCGGTAAAGGCTTCGCGCATGAAGTATGCCGCAAACAAGACTTTTTACAAGGCGATGATGGGCGTACTGAATACAGAGCAGCGCAACAGGTATATCCAGGTAACGTCGGTTCCTGACGTGGAGGCGAAGACGGAGTATAACCTTAGTCTGCTTCGCGAGGGCGGCGAGTACACCGAAAGCGAGCTTTCAAGCATGAAAAAGGATATTTTCAAGTATCTGATGAGGGAAAAGCTCGTCTACATGCGCGACAAATACGACGTAGCGAAGCAAAAAGACAATATCCGCCGATTGAAGGAGACGCAGCCGAAAGCCATGAAAGAGAGCAACATCATCGAGAAGATGAAGGTGCAGGGACGGCTGAAGAACGGCAAAATGAAATGGTAAACACAGATGTTCAACTGAAAAACACTTGGCAATGAAAAAGATATTTACACTTATTCTGGCAGTGGCTGCCATTGTTCCGGCAATGGCTCAAAAGGCTGTTTCGCTCGATACTGTCAGCACGGAGACTCAATTGAAGTGGGCATACAGATATATAAACGGTGTCAACGCCGACGTAAACCTTAAGAATGCGGCAAAGATATACATGAACCTTGCACGCCAAGGCGACATTGACGGCATGCGCGAGCTTGGCCGGATGTACCTTTACGGCATAGGCGTAGAGCGCAACTGCCGCTACGCAGGACGTTTGTTGAAGCGCGCAGCAGAGTGCGGCGACGCAAAGGCGATGTGCCTTTTGGCGCAGATGTACCAACAGGCGTTAGGCTTCAAGCAGAATTATGAAAAGGCGTATTACTGGTATAACATGGCTGCGAAGAAAGGTTACGGGCGCGGATGGTATGGCGCAGGCTACATGCTGTATAAAGGTCTTGGCGTGAAACAGGACTACGCATTGGCCGAGCAGTATTTCCTTAAAGGCTCGGAGCTGCGCAACGCCTCTTGCGACTACATGCTTGGAGGCTTATATATGAGCGGTTACAATGGTGCGCCTGACTACGCCAAGGCAGAAAAGCATCTTAGCCGCGCCGCAAGAGAAGGGCACGGCTGGACATTGGACATGGCGAAGCACGGCGTTATGGACTCGCTAAAACAAGCCCGGATGAGACGTATGGTAATGCCGATGATGATGGCCGACGACACCGCGCCGCGCACAATGGCCGATGTTGACAGCCTGATAGCGGAGCTTCCGGTTGACACCTTGGCAGGAGGATGGACCGGAACGGTGTACACATGTGACTGGTCGGGACGTGAAATACTGAAGGAAGAGCCTATAACTATCGACATAACGCCGCAAGACACGCTGTTTGTCGCCGAATGGACGTGGGGCGACAACGACGGTGGAGCATTCGCACCGACCGAACGCAGCGGCTCGTCATGGCGCATAACGAAGGCCGGCGACAACGAGGAAGGCCGCAAATGGGTTATAAGGTCAGTGGCATTCGGCCTGTCTGACGCTAACACACTATGTGCCCGTCTGCGTTGCATCAACATGAAACACTATGAAAAGCGCAAGCCCGCATTTGCCGTACTACACCGCAACGAGCCTATAACAAAGCAGCAATATGTGCCGTTCAGGATTATGCAAGTTGACCCGATGCCTGTTACCGGCGGCTCGTTCAACGTTACACTACAGGCCAATGAGTCCTGCACAGTAAACGCAAGCATCTACAGCGCAAGCGGAATGAAGGCGGCAGACTGCGGCACGACGGACATCGACAAGGGCGAGAACACCCTGCACCTCAATGCGGCTCTCACCCCGGGACAGTACATCCTGCGCATCACAAACAATGGAGGCAGCGCGTCGACAGCGATTATATGGCAATAACATGAAAAACACCTGAATTACGAAAGATTAACAATGAAAAAACTTATGATATTCTTTTTGTCGGTACTTTTGCTGGTGCCGACAGGGGCACGTGCGTGCTGGGACGAAGACTGGGACGACTATGAAGATACCGGAAGCTGGGATGATGACGACTGGTATGACGATTACTTCTATGACGACCTTTATGATGACCTCTTTGGCGATGATTGGCTTGACGATGACGACAACGATTCCAGCTTTGATGATGATGTCAAGGATGGTGGCTGGCTGGATGATGTCGTCGTCACACCAGACAATAATGATGAAGATTATGACTGGGGACTTGATGAAGACTGGTGGCGTACCGAAGACAGTGATGATGACGACTATTCTGACAATAGCGATGACGTTCAAGGCTGGGGCGACGATGATGACGACACAGGGTCAAGCAGTCAGACAGGAGGCAACTCCAATAATAACAATAATAAAGACAAAACAGACGATAAAGACAAAGATAAAGACAAACCATTGGATTATGACCCCAAAAGGCATGACGTCACAGATAAAGACATTACAGTAGACAATCTTCCGGATAAGGGAGAACACAAACAAACTGACAAATATGATTGCGTTATAACGTGTATGCAATATCTATCGGACATAGTTCTTAAAGAAGGAATTATCGATAAAGGACAGTTTGAATACAACTATGAACAAGAATATGGTCCATCAAAAAAAGGCATTGACTCTGAAAACCTAAAAGAATTTGTCTCGTCAACATATAAAACATCGGATGTCAACTCGTATGACGAATACAAAGAAGCGATTGAAAACGGCAAACCTGTTATTGCAACTGTAAATGGGAGTGAAGAAGGTGTAAGCCATGAAGTAGTTGTTGTGGGCTTCCCTGCCGAAGAAGATGAAGACAAAGACAATGATGTTACAGAAAAAGACGAAACGGAGAGCGATGACGAAAATGACGACGAACGTCCTATAATAGTCTACGACCCTGCAACAGGAGGCTATCAAGAAGTTCCATTTGGAAGCATCCATGACGGCAGTGGAATGGCCATAGAAGGTCTCAAATAAAAACAATAAAAATCAAGATAACAATCAATTATGAAAAAGACTATCATATTATTATTTGCACTGCACACAGCTTTTAGCTGCGCTGCGCAGACATTCAGAATGTCGCAGCTAAAGGGCTGCAAATGGGTCAGTTACGAACTTGACGGGAAAGTAAATACTGTTTGGTTTACGGATTCGGCTTACTTCGATGAAAATTTTTATACATCATTAAACAAAACCGCAACGTCTAAAATGCCATTCTATTTGTCAAACACAATAGAAAAAGTATTTGATGAGTCGAAGGTAGGCACTAACACTTCTGGCAAATACCTTATTGTGCAAAGTGGCAATGCCAAGCATGGCTACAACTTGGTTGTATGTGAAATTATGGGTGTAAGTGGCACTACCCTTTCCATAAAATACAACGTTTATTCAGCAAAAAGAACTATCGGCGGCGTCAAATTCGTGCAAAATTTCACAAAAGTACGAAATCAGTTTGTAAGACCTACAAAGCCCATAACCGACGGGAACCTTAATTTACGTAAAGATGAAAAACATCTCTATCGGTGACATGAAGTAGAAAAGGAAAAGCTTTAATGACCAGTATTTGCCATGTGCGTAGCATCAAACTGCGCACATGGCATACTCTGTAATAAAGAACGAGGCGGATTGCAATAATACATATAAACACGCTACGATTAAAAACTACAGCAATGAAAAAGATTTCCGTGCCGACGGATATGTACCAACAAAGCTAATGTGCCGGCTGATTTGTAATCTGCCGGAATTGAGTATAAGGATTTTCAATCCGCTTGCTTCCTATTGCTGATTTATAGGTATGTTTTTCGGATCGCAGATCCTTATATTTTTTGCTGTCGGATGGCATATCCGACAGTACATTAGTCTTGCTGTTTCTCTGCAATTCTCGGTATGTAGCAACAAAGCTATTGTGTCTTGCTTGCTGTCGCATCTCATTAATCCAACTGATTAATGTTCGGAATTTTTATCATTACGGCACGATTTCAACAGAAAACTTTTTTATTTTGACGCTCTCAGACTTGCTGTCCTCATCTCATTTCGGGCGTTTGACCCGAAAAATACGCAAAAATGCACATTTGTACTAAGTTGCTGATATATTGTTAGTTATGCGTCTTTATAAATAAAGACACAAATGTTAAAAAACATAACTCGGCCACTTACGGTCGGTTAACCATAGGTTTGGATGTTGGAAGTGGCATGTTTTAAGGCGCAAAAGTACCGTTTCGTACCCCAGAAAACGATGGTTTTAGATGATTATAATGCCATGAATGTGAATCAAAGTTAATTTTATTGCAACCTATTCTTGTTATCTTAACATAAATTATATTGCGGATTTCTATTTCACAGAAAACTCTGTACACGGATAATGTAAAGAGTTTTCTTAGCAGCCCCTCTATGTTTTTGTCATTGGCTACAGTGTTTTATCGGTTGCTTCGGTATGTCTATGCGCAGGCGTAAATATTATTTATGACAGATTTGTGGCCGTGTTTGTTTCAAAATCATTATATTTGCATAATGGTCATCCTTGGTGTATGTTATACATTAGGGCGCATATACAGAAGGGTGAATTTATGACGAGAAGTGTGTGCAGGCGCTTGCCTAAGACAAAGAAGTGAAGTTATGAGCGAAGAGCAGTTTGTTCCGTTTATCGGTGTGTCGCGTCACAGAATAGCGACCGACGGCAATGGCGTTACCACGCTTGCCGCCTTTCACGGCTGCCGGCTCGGTTGCCGCTATTGTCTTAGTCCGCAGTGTCGCGCAGACGATAGTCCGTGTTTGTGGCATACGCCCGAAACGCTGTATGAAGAAGTAAAGACAGACGAGCTTTATTTCCTTGCCACGGGCGGCGGACTGACTTTCGGCGGTGGCGAACCGCTGCTTTATCCTGATTTTATCGCAAGGTTCAGAGACCTTTGCGGACCGCAGTGGAAAATCAATGTTGAAACATCGCTGAATGTCGCAGCCGCCAATGTTGAGGCCATAGCCGATGTTGTAGACGCATGGTTTATCGACGTGAAAGACCTTGATGCCGACATCTACCGCCGTTACACGGGGCACGGCAATGCGCAGGTTATTGACAATCTCTCGCTTATAGCCGGTGTCGGCAGGGCAAGGCGGTGTGTAGTAAGGCTTCCGCTTATACCCGGATATAACATCGATGCCGACCGAACAAGTTCAGAAGCTAAGTTAAGGGATATGGGCTTTGAACATTTCGACAAGTTTAAATATATAATACCATGACACGGGGAAAACAAATCTGTGGAATACTGAAAGACATCCGCCGCCGTATAGCCGAGGCGAACGGTATTGAATATGCCGCTTCCGACTGTAATTATGAAGGCGACTGCAACGGCACTTGTCCGCGATGCGAGGCCGAGGCGGCTGCTCTCTGGCGTCAGCTCGACATGCGCCGTGCCGCAGGCAGGGCTGTCACGCTCGTAGGACTTTTTGCCGGACTGCTTACGGCGTCGGCACAGGACAGTGGCGGAGCAGGACAAGGCTGCGGCTCATGCCACTCAGGTTGTCAGTCGGCGGAAGTGTCAAGCCGTAATCCGGCTGCGGAAAATGTTGACACAATCAAGGTTATGCACAACAACGGCAAGGCAGAACCGCGCTTGTCTGCCGATAAAGACGACCGGCAATTGTTTGGCGCGATAAACGAAGTTATGCCGCAGTTTAAGGGAGGCGTCAAGGCCATGACAGATTATGTAAAGTCGTCGGTAGACTCTATTATGGCTGAGCGCAACCTGAAGGTCGACTCCCTGTCGGCAGGCCGTTGCATAGTTTCGTTTACAGTGATGAAAGACGGCAGCATAACCGATGTTAAGGTTGTTAAGAAACTTAACGATGCTTTCGACAGCGTAGCCGTTGACGTGGTGAAAGGCATGCCGCGCTGGAATCCCGGTAAACGTAACGGCAAATGCATGGATGTAAGATACACGATACCGGTAATATTCGGCTTTGAATAGGTATTGCTTCGGAAAACAAGACTAACAAATATGGCTCATAATAAGAAGTTAGATGTAAAATTAAAATAATCTTTTTAGTTCATCATCTTTTGCGTTATATCTGTTCTCTATAAGATAACATAAAATTGAAGTCAGCAATTTTATCTGGCTTGATTTATTAAGTTCTTTAACAAGCTTTGTTATAATTGGATTATTTTGTGAAGCCCTGTTCTTTGTAATCTTTTTCATACCATCTAATGTTGGGCTTATCCCTATCTCGTTCATGTCGAATTTGATTTCTTTTGCACAATTAAGCAAAAAGTTTTCCATTATGTTATTTATTTTTATCAGATAGTGCGGCTTGTCGGACTTCTTTAATAAAGTTATTTCTTGTGATTTTCCGATTATGGTATTAAAATCTTTAATAGACGGCGGTTCTTTCTTGTCGGCATCAATAATGCCGACAGCAAATTCGTCTGCCAATTTGCCTTTTGACATAGAACTTATTACTTGCGAGCACGTCATTTGATGGTTAACACCTTTTCTTTGTATCAAAGTTTGAACAACGTTGGTGTCAACAAAACATTCCGGAATGATATATGGCAGTTTTTGCATCTTTTATTCCTCTATGAGATTTTCAAGATTAAAAAACGCATCGATACCATAATCATAGATATACGACTGATCTTCTGCGTTCAGGCTTTTTATTGTTGAATGCCTATCATCAAGACGATATGCGACAAACATTCCTATTTCCTCTTTTTTTGAAAGAAAACTTGTGAGGATATAAGGGCTGTGTGTTGCTATCATAAGTGTGTTGCTGTCATTGCTTTTTGTCTTTTCTAACAGCCAATCTACCACATCAGCCTGTGTTGTGGGAAAAAGATTGTTCTCCGGTTCTTCAAGATAAATGTCACAATGATTCGTTTGCAAATAATTATTGCAAATATCTAAAAATTCGTCTTTATATTTTTGAGAGCTAAACTTATATACCATATTGCTTGCCGTGCGTACTATAAACGGCATTTCTATAGTATAAATATTTCCTGTTATCTGGTCTTGCCATTTCGGATTGTCCAAATCAGCTTTACTTTTTTTATTGAACAACTCTTTATATATGATATTTAAAAGGTCATTTCCTGTCCATTCGTCAGCAAGGTTGTTGATTTTATTGTCCGTATGTGTAAGGCTGTACAGATAATTTAAGAAAATATACATCGGCACGAGCGACTGCAATCCACTTGACGCATTGGTAAAATCAATATACCCGTTGTTGCCTATCGCTATTTGATCTTTGCGTGTTTCTTTGTCGTAATGATATGATAAGTCGAGATTTAATATTTGCCGGTCGTTTGTTTCTGATTTGCGTGCAAACTCCCAATCGGTCATAAAACTTCTTATGTTGTTTCTGTCCATACTTACCTCAAACCAATTCGGTATGGCGGCAACAATATTCCTTTCAGATGGAATGTAGCTTATCTTGGAACGCTTGTAAAGCCAACGCTTCTCCCATCTGAATGAAAATTCATCCTCGTCATAATTGTAAGAAAATGACATATAATCAGAGCTATATCTAATTAACGCCCCTTTCTTGAAATATCCCTCCATCTTATGAAACTTGATTAGTCCAGATTTGAAGTAATTTTCTCTTTTGAAAATATTCGGATCTTGTGACAGCTCAATTCGTTTCTCCACCCATGAACAAAAACTCGCTATTTTAAGTATTGTGCTTTTCCCCAGGGATTGTGGCCCGATGATGACATTTATTTTCTTTAGTTCTATGTCAACATCCTTAATAGTTCCGATATTTTTGATAACTAAGTGTTTCATCTTTCCATAAAATGTTAGTCGTAAAAGCTTTCCCCTGCTAAATTTTAATATTTCTTGCTAAAATAATGTTATTCCTTTTTATGCTTAACTCATCAAATGAATATAGATTCCGGCAATTTTAGCATGTAATTTACGAATATTTATAATTTTGAAAAAATAAAATTTCTACAAAGATATAATCTTTTTGGCAAACATCAACATTTTCATGGAATTTTGTATTGGAAATGCATTATGGAAGATAGCAATAATATTATTTAGTGATGTTTGTGAAGTAATACAGCCTTGCGGCATCTTCTTTGTCGAGTTTCCGCAAGGCTGTATGTGTTGTTATGGCTTTACGAGTTCCATCTTTCCGCTGTTGTTCTTCCTGAAGTCGAGTTCATAGAATACCGTTGAGGTCTGTCCGGCATTGCTTACGGTCTCCTTGCCTTTCTCGACGACGTTGAGTTTTATAGAAACTTTCGGGTCGTCGTATGTGTTCATTTCGTAAGAGTCCATTGACTTAAACTCAAATTCGGCCGGTATCAGGGCCTTGGCAGCCTCAATGTCCTTCATCACTTCGGCAGGGTTAAGGTTGGCCATGTCTATGGCAGGCACGTCTTTGGCGTTGAGGTCCTTGTGCCATTTCTCCCATCCTGCGTCAGTCAGCTCTGTTGCCTTCCAGCCAAGGTCAGACATGAACGACTGGTTCCATACGCGTCCGTCCTTGTCAACCATCTCATAGGTAAAAATCGAAACGTTGTTAGAAAGTTCGTCGCGGCCCATTCCTTCGGTCCACGACACGCTGATTATCTTCCACTGGTCGGGCTTGATGTTGTCTGCTGCTATCGACTTGGCTTTCTCAACCGCGCTCTCCGTGTCCATTTTCACCCCTGTAAGATCTTTCAGCCCCGACTTGCTGCACGCCGTAATCATTATGGCTGCGAGGGCCAGCATAAGCACTCTCTGTAAGTTTTTCATAATAACTCAATTTTTTTAATTAAACAATAAATATTCTTTGTCTTTCTCTAAAGTGTTTTTACCATGTTAATTGTATACGGCAAATAAAACAGAACGGTCGTTCATATTTATCTGCAAATATATGAATTTAAACCGTTCGCGTTGCAATTTCAACAAATTGTTAACACTTTATAACTTATCCTTGTGCGTTGTTTCGCGCCTGAAAGAAGCTTACATTGAGCATATACCATGCCGATGCGTGCTCAACAGTTGCCTGCAACAATAGTATGAAAGGTATGCCGGCGTTATGATTAAACTGATTAAACTGCCAAAACCATTAAAAATCAATGAATTTATTTTGTCTTGCCCCCGATTTGCATTATCTTTGCAGAAGAAAAGCTGCATCTCGGCATACCGCTCAAGCAAGCTTGGCGATTCTGCTCTCGATTTGCATTGTCTTTGCAGAAGAAAAGCTGCATCTCGGCATACCGCTCAAGCAAGCTTGGCGATTCTGCTCTCGATTTGCATTATCTTTGCAGAAGAAAAGCTGCATCTCGGCATACCGCTCAAGCAAGCTTGGCGATTCTGCTCTCGATTTGCATTGTCTTTGCAGAAGAAAAGCTGCATCTCGGAATATTTTATGCCGGACGGCCAAGGAGAGCAGTTGAATATCTTTCAAGAACAAACAATTATATACCGTAAATATGATTCTTTTTTTCAGAACTCCATCACAAAGCGTTATTGCTACCGAAGCTGACCATCAGCTCAATAACGAGGAAATAAAGGAACTGTGCTGGCTTTATGGCGATGCCACACTCGTAGAAGACAACTGCCTAAGCGGATATTTCGTCGGCCCGCGCCGCGAGATGATTACCCCCTGGAGCACAAATGCCGTTGAGATTACACAAAACATGAATCTGAACGGCATTTCGCGTATAGAGGAATACTTCCCCGTAAGCAGCAAGGATGCTGACCACGATCCCATGTTGCAGCGCATGTACGACGGGCTCGACCAAAATATTTTCACCGTAGACCACAAGCCGGAGCCTATAAAGCACGTTGACAATCTTGAGGAATATAACGAGCAGGAAGGTCTGGCGCTGTCGCCTGAAGAAATTGAGTATCTGCACAAAATTGAGAAAGAACTTGGTCGCCCGCTGACCGACTCGGAGATTTTCGGTTTTGCACAGATTAACTCAGAGCACTGCCGCCACAAGATTTTCGGCGGAGTATTTATCATCGACGGCAAGGAGATGGAGTCGTCGCTCTTCAATATGATAAAGAAGACGACAAAGGAGAATCCGCACAAGATTCTGAGTGCATACAAGGATAACGTGGCTTTCTCTCAGGGCCCTGTAATCGAGCAGTTTGCCCCGGAAGATCAGTCAACGTCTGACTATTTCCGTGTTAAGGACATCGAGAGCGTTATCTCTCTGAAGGCCGAGACACACAACTTCCCTACAACCGTAGAGCCGTTTAACGGTGCGGCTACAGGTACAGGCGGCGAAATCCGCGACCGTATGGGCGGCGGCGTTGGCTCATGGCCTATAGCCGGAACAGCCGTCTACATGACTTCTTACCCAAGATTGAAAGAAGACAATTCTACACTCTCAACTCTTCACTCTTCACTTAATCGCGACTGGGAGGACATCCTGCCCGTGCGCAAGTGGCTGTATCAGACGCCGGAGCAGATACTTATAAAGGCGTCTAACGGTGCGTCAGACTTCGGAAACAAGTTTGGTCAGCCGCTCATCACTGGTTCTGTGCTTACGTTCGAGCATAAGGAAGGCGACGAGAAATATGCTTACGACAAGGTTATCATGCTTGCCGGAGGCGTCGGCTACGGCACAAAGCGCGACTGTCTGAAGAAGGAGCCGCAGAAGGGCAACAAGGTTGTCGTTGTAGGCGGTGACAACTATCGCATCGGTCTCGGCGGCGGAAGCGTTTCTTCTGTTGACACAGGCCGCTACAGCAACGGCATTGAGCTTAACGCCGTTCAGCGTGCCAACCCCGAGATGCAGAAGCGTGCTTACAACCTTGTACGTGCCTTGTGCGAGGAAGATGTAAACCCGGTTGTCAGCATCCACGACCACGGTTCGGCAGGACACGTCAACTGTCTGTCAGAGCTCGTTGAGGAGTGCGGCGGTCAGATAGACATGACCAAGTTGCCTATCGGCGACAAGACACTGTCGAGCAAGGAGATTATAGCAAACGAAAGTCAGGAGCGCATGGGTCTGCTCATTGACGAAAAACATATTGAACATGTGCGCAAGATTGCTGAGCGCGAGCGTGCTCCGCTGTATGTGGTAGGCGAGACCACAGGCGACGCTCACTTCTCGTTCGTTCAGGGCGACGGCGTTAAGCCTTTCGACCTCGACGTTGCTCAGATGTTCGGTCATTCACCAAAGACATATATGGTGGACAAGACCGTAGAGCGCCATTATGAAGACGTAACTTACAGCCAGGACAAGCTCGGCGAGTATCTCAGCCGCGTGCTGCAGCTTGAGGCTGTTGCCTGCAAAGACTGGCTCACAAATAAGGTTGACCGCAGCGTTACCGGTAAGATTGCGCGCCAGCAGTGTCAGGGTGAGATACAGTTGCCTCTGTCTGACTGCGGCGTAGTAGCCCTCGACTATCGCGGACACAAAGGTATAGCCACAGCCCTCGGACACGCTCCTCAGGCAGGTCTGGCTTCGCCCGAGGCCGGCAGCGTGCTGTCAGTAGCCGAGTCGCTCACCAACATCGTATGGGCTCCGCTCGATGAAGGCCTCGACAGCGTAAGCCTCTCAGCCAACTGGATGTGGCCCTGCCGCTCACAGGAAGGCGAGGACGCACGTCTTTACAGCGCCGTTAAGGCTCTGTCAGACTTCTGCTGCGACATCAAGGTGAACGTTCCTACGGGTAAAGACTCTCTCTCAATGAGTCAGCAGTATCCCGACGGAACAAAGATTATCAGTCCGGGAACAGTTATCGTCAGCAGCGGCGGTGAGGTTTCAGACATACGCAAGGTGGTTTCTCCCGTTGTTGTCAACGATGCAAACTCAAGTATCTATCACATCGACTTCTCGTTTGACGAGCAGCGCCTGGGCGGAAGTGCCTTTGCACAGAGCCTCGGTAAGGTAGGCGACGACGTTCCTACAGTGAAGAATCCCGAATACTTCCGCGATGCGTTCAACACCGTTCAGGAGCTTATCAAGAAAGACCTCGTAATGGCAGGTCACGACATCAGCGCCGGCGGTATGATAACCACTCTTCTCGAGATGTGCTTCGCCAACACAAAGGGCGGCATGGACATCGACCTGAAGGAGATTGGCGGCGACGACATGGTTAAGATTCTTATGGCAGAGAATCCCGGCGTTATCGTTCAGATTGCCGACAAGGATGCTGAAGACTTCAAGACCATAATGGACAACAACGGCATAAGCTACGCCATGATAGGTAAACCGGCCACAGGCACACGCACTCTGAAGGTTACCAAGGGCGCGTTCAACCACGAATTTGACATCGACGCACTGCGCGACGTATGGTATAATACTTCATATCTGCTCGACCGTGACCAAAGCATGAACGGATGTGCCGACGCACGCCACGACAACTATAAGAAACAGCCGCTGGAGATGAAGTTCAACGACTCGTTCACAGGCAAGCTCGAGCAGTATGGCATTTCGGCCGACCGCCGTGAGCGCACAGGCATCAAGGCTGCCATCATACGTGAGAAGGGAACCAACGGCGAGCGCGAGATGGCTTACTCGCTCTATCTTGCAGGTTTCGACGTTAAGGACGTGATGATGACCGACCTTATCAGCGGCCGCGAGACTTTGGAGGACATCAACATGATTGTGTTCTGCGGCGGTTTCTCTAACTCTGACGTGTTAGGCTCGGCCAAGGGATGGGCCGGAGCGTTCCTCTTCAACCCGAAGGCTAAGGAGGCTCTCGACAAGTTCTATGCCCGCAAGGACACCCTGTCGCTCGGTATCTGCAACGGATGCCAGCTTATGGTTGAGCTTAACCTCATCAATCCTGAGCACGAGAAGAAGGCCAAGATGCTGCACAACAACTCGCACAAGTTTGAGAGCTGTTTCCTCAGCCTTGACATACAGCAGAACAACAGCGTAATGTTCGGCTCGCTGAGCGGCAATAAACTGGGCATCTGGGTGGCTCACGGAGAAGGCAAGTTCTATCTGCCTGAAGGTGAAGACAAATATAATGTTGTTGCAAAATACAACTATGCCGAATATCCGGGCAACCCCAACGGCTCTGACTATGCCGTTGCCGGTATCTGCTCTGCCGACGGACGCCATCTGGCAATGATGCCTCACCTTGAACGCGCCATATTCCCGTGGCAGAACGCATGGTATCCGGCCGACCGCCGCAACGACGACGTTACGCCGTGGATTGAGGCGTTTGTCAATGCGCGCAAATGGATTGAAAAGAACAAATAACAAACAAGCAAGCTGAAAAGTAAAAAGACAAGAGCCCTGTTCTGACGGCAGACTACATTGACAAGGATGCCTCGCGACAAAAACGTTTTGGCATGGCCGGAAAACATGGGCGCATGTCTTTTTACTTTTCGTCTTTAAACAACAATAAGGATGAGCAACTTTTATATAGATAGCTTCAAGACTTTTTTCAAGATAGGCATGTTCACCCTTGGCGGCGGCTACGCCATGATTCCGATAATAGAGTCGGAGGTGGTAGACAAGAAGAAATGGGTGAACAAAGAAGACTTCCTCGACATCATAGCCATATCCCAGAGCTGTCCGGGTGTGCTCGCCATCAACGTGAGCGTGTTCATAGGCTATAAGATTAAGAAGGTTAAGGGTGCAGTATGCACCTGTCTGGGCACAGCCTTGCCCTCGTTTCTCATCATTCTGGCCATAGCAATGTTCTTTCATCAGTTTGAGGACAACAAGGTCGTTGCGGCCATCTTCCGCGGCATACGTCCGGCTGTTGTGGCTCTTATAGCCGTGCCTACGTTCAAGCTGGGACAGAGTGCCAAGATTACTCTTACAAACTGCTGGATTCCTATTGCCGGAGCGTTGGCTATATGGCTGCTCGGTGTTTCGCCTATACTTATCATTCTCATTGCAGGCATCGGAGGCTATGTCTACGGTAAGTATATCAAGCCTACGGAGTGACATTAAATTTAGACGACGAATCCAATATAAAAGATTATTTTTTTATGATTTTTCTATATCTGTTCATAACATTCTTTCAGATTGGCCTGTTCGGCTTCGGCGGAGGCTATGGCATGCTCTCGCTAATACAGGGCGAGGTGGTGCATAATCATAAATGGCTCACCACGGGCGAGTTTACCGACATCGTGGCCATAAGTCAGATGACGCCGGGCCCTATCGGCATCAACTCTGCCACCTACTGCGGCTATACTGCCGTTCACAATGCCGGCTACGGCTACTGGATGTCTATCCTCGGCAGCGTAACAGCCACCTTTGCGCTGGTGTTGCCGTCGCTAATACTTATGATTCTGATATCGCGCCTGTTCATGAAATATATGAACACGCCCACGGTTCAGAGCATATTCTCCGGCTTGCGTCCTGCCGTTGTAGGACTGTTGGGTGCTGCAACCCTGCTGCTTATGACACAGGAAAACTTCAGTGCCCCGACAGTAAACCCATGGCAGTTCTGGATAAGTTGCTTCCTTTTTGCGGCCACGATGATTGGCACATGGCATTTTAAAATTAATCCGATACGCATGATATGCTACTGCGGTTTTGCCGGACTGATTTTGCTCTATTGATAGATATAGTTTTAAATAAAAATCCCCTCAGCTTATCATAACAGAAGATAGTTGAGGGGATTTTTGTATGTTGTATGTTATTTGTGTAAATATATATTTGTACTTATTCAAAATGCTTTGTATTCATGCTTTTGGTTGGCTATAGCCGTTTTTATCTCTATTGTCTGTTGACTTTATTCGCCATTTTCTGTTATTTGTTTTTTACGTTTGTATGCGTAATGATTAATGTTAAATGCCGATAGTTCAGATGAATATATAGCGACAAAATAAAATTCCGGCAGATTTTTTAATATCCGCCGGAACATGAAGCATTGTCCTGTAATAAGCCTATTTAATTAGATTTGTAGTATTTCGGAAACACTCTTTAATGTTTTATGTGTTACGACATATCTGCTATTTGTCATTTCTTCTTGTCGCTTTTAAAATAACGTATCATTTCCGGCAGATTAATACCCATCTGAATGGAAGTATAATAAGCCTTATTGTTTGTTATTGTCTTATACAACGGAGTTAAGGACATTGACGCTCCCATATATATGCCCATGAAACAAAAAGAATATTCAAGGTTAAGTCCGAAACGGTTAAGTCTTATAGCGTCAGGGACATTCTGTGCGGCACTGCCTGCTGCCGGAGAGAAACGGTAAGCACCATTAGTGCGCACCTCTGCGGATATTCCGAGATTCATGCAAAATGACCGATAGTCTTGTTGTAAAGACAGCATCAACGGTATGCGCAGAGTTCCGTAGTTCATGTTGTTGCCTGATGCCTTCATGTCAAGTTGTGTAAAGTCAAGCCTGTCGCCCTGCATGTTTACGGCATAGTTCTTGTCGAAACACATGTGCACCCATGTTAGCTGAACGCCTCCTACCAGTCCTAATGTATTGCTCTTGTCGAATGGCAGGGCAAACGACCATGGCGTTATACCTATCTCAAACGATTTGCTTCTGCGGCTGTATATGCCGTCATTTTTAGTAGAACCTATTTTGTTACCCATATAGTTGTAACCATACCATATAGTCGGCAGATATGAGCGGAATTTCAGGTTCTGCAGATTTTCTGTAGGAATTAGCGGTGAACCTACATAAACCTGTTCCACTTCCTGACCGTTAACGTATTCCATTTCACGTGTTTTCAGAAGCTGAAAACCGTTGTTGTCGTAAACTTTCACTATTGTTTTGCTGTCCTGCACGTCTACAACTATTTTCTTGTCTTTCACGTTGAACGTAGTGTCGTTGGCTTCCTCGGCGTATGCTGTGGCGGAAAGTATGAGTGCCGTAAATAAGAATAGCAGTTTCATCATTAATGTGTTTTAGGGTTATTGTTTGTTATATACGTATGCCCAGTCCGAACGATACGGGATAGCATTTTGGCGCAACGCTGGTTTTTAGCAGCGGAGTGAGGGCCGTGCGGGCGTAAATCATCAGGCAGCCGTATCCGGCGCGTATGTCGAGGTTGAGGCCAACGGGATTCATGTTTATGTCGCCCGTCTCTGTTGTCTTCTTCTTTCCGATGAAATAGCGCGAGTGGTCGTTCCAGCGCAGTTCAATAGACGGACCTATTGCAGCGAACATATCAGCGCCGCCGGTACGTTTCTGCCATTCAAGCATCACCGGTATGCGTATGAATGTGTAGCTTATATAGCTCTTCTTGAGCGTCTCGCCCTCAATCTGCCGCATCGAGGTTATGCCTTCGGTTGTTGACAGCACGTAGTTGTCCTGAAAGTGATGATGCACCTGACCAATCTGAAATGCCGATGTCAGCGCCAGCGGATTGGTTATTCTGAAGGCCAGGCTTGTCAGCGTGAAGCCATATTCCCACGACTTTGAGTCGCGCGTGTGCATGTCGGCGTTGCCTCCCGTGCCCATCACGCTTCCGGCAAGCTGGCTGAAGCCCATGAAGAACAGCGGATAGTGGCTTCTCGGCTTGCACTTCTTGCGGCTGAAGCTTTGCGGAATGAAGGGCGACGTAACATACACGCGCTCAATCTCCTGTCCGTCAACAAAGTTTGTCTCGTATGTGCGGTTAAACTTCTTGCCGTCGTTGCCGTAGACAGATATCTTTGTGTTGCCGGCTGAATCGTTTACAACAATCTTCTTGTTGTTCACCACGAATGTAGTGTCGGCTGTTTCGGCGGCCATGCCCGTCAGTGGCAGCAGCACCGCCAGAAGTAGTGTCTTTTTCATCTTAGTCATATTTATTGTTTGTTTTTATTATGCGTAGCACAGTTTCATTATGTCGTCGGGCGAGAGGTCGCCCTCTATGTATATCACCGTTCCGCGGTTGGGCTGCACCTTGCTGAACAGTATGTAGCGGTTGATGCCGTTGCCCTTTGGCGGCATCATGTAGTATCCACTCACTATCTGGCCGTTCTCAACCACCTCGCGTATCTTCTTGGCGTTCTTTCTGTCGGCCTTCAGGTAAGGCTCAATGCTTGCGCCGATGTTCTTGTAGGTAAGACTTTTATACACCTTCAGTTCATACCCTTTCAGCTTGGCGTTGTGCATCTCCACCATCTTGCATCCCTTGGCGTGGCCGAACCGCTGAAACACCTTGTTTACGTTTAGCCCTTCTTGCGCCGTGGCCGTAGTGGCTGCCGTCAGGGCCAGCGCAGCCATGAGCAATATGCGGCATAGCCCTTGCCACATTGTTCCGCTCCGGCCGCGGCTCGTGCCGTTGCCTTTGGCGTTGCGTCGTGTGGTCTCGCCGTGGCCGCGGGGCAGCCTGCATGCCGCGGCAAGGCGCATCATGGCCGTCATCATTATTGCGCATACAGCCCCTATGGCGTTAATATGCGTTGCCGGCAGTTGCTGGTTATAATATTGCTGTTTCATATCTCGGGTTAATGTTTTTACATTATTATTTGTATTATAGTTTTTCATGAGCCTGTGTCAGGCGTTCAGCCGTTAGAGATGTCAGTGGCGCATCATCTCGAGCGCGCCAAAGCTGTCGTCTTCGTCTGCCGACACCATGTCGAGGGCCTTCAGCGCCTCTTCCTCAACCACTTTCTTGTTGGTGTACACCTTGCCGTCTATCACGGCATAGTTGTCGTTCTGGCGCGGCAGCGTAATCATCACTACCGCTATCAGTATCGCTGCCGCCGCCGTTATTGCCGTGTATATCCATCCGTGGCGGCGGCCGGTCTTTGCTTTGCTCCTGCCGTTGCGGCTGCTGTCCGTCTTGCCTGTGTCTTGGGCGCGGGCGGCCTGCTCTTCGGCAATGTAGGCAAACAATGCCCTGTATGGCAACCATTCTTCAGGAATGTTGTTGTCTCCGTTGGCGAAATATCCCCGCAGAGCCTTTTCCTCGGGCGCCGATGTCTCGCCGTCGAGATATTTGTCGAGCAACTGCTTAATATATTCTTCCTTTCTCATCACACTGTAAATATAGTTCAAAGCGTCAATAAATCCTTTCTCTTGGTCCTTATGGCCGTAAGTTTTATAAAGTCCTCACGTATTTTGCGGCGTGCCCTCGACAGGTTTTGTCTCAGGTTCTCGGCCGTGCATCCCGTTATTTCCATTATCTCGGAGCTTTCGTAGCCCTCAATCTCTTTCATCTTGAATATCTGCCTTTGCAGTTCCGGCAGATGTTCCACTATTATTCTTATCAGGTCGGCCTCGTCTTTGGCTTCGGCCCTGTGCCAGTCGTCGGCTGTCAGGCCCGCAGCAACGGCCTTTCCGTTTTCCAACCGGCTGTGCCGCCACTGGTCGCTGAATTTGTTCCGCAGCATAGTCATGGCCAGCGCTCTTTTGTTGTCATATTGGTCGAGCGTTGAGCGCATGCTCCATAGCTTGAGCATAACCTCCTGCACCAGGTCCTCGGCGCAGTAGTCGTCTCCCGTCAGCCTGCGCGCAAGTCCTTTCAGCTCGTCGCGCATCGGTATTATTATGCGGTTAAATTCTTCCGGTTTCATAATCGTTTCATAAAGGTAACGTATGAAGCGGAAAAACGTGACATCAAAAGTGAAATTTTTTTGCTTAACCCCGAATTTTAATTAAAGCAATTTGGGTTAAGGCTCTATTTGGGTTAAAGCTCTTTGACGGCAGAATGGGGCGGCGTGTGTTGAAACGGCGTTCGGTTTGGTCTGCCGGAAAGTGTTGCCGGAATATTGTTCCTGTCTTCTTGAAAATACCGGCCGCGTTTGTAAATATTTATTACGTTTCCCGTCCGTTTGACGCTCTCAGAGTGGCGGTGTCCGTTACGAATCAGCCTTTCGGCGCGAAAATGTGCTAAAATTGCACGTTTTTGTCAATATGTTGATACACAGGCTGTTATGCGGATTTTGAGACAAAAGTGCAATGGTTAAAAAATATTACTATGCCGTTTACGCATCAAAAGTGGGCCGTTTGCGATTCGTAATGAGCCCTTTTTCTTAGTAAATAATGCCCTTTTATGCTAAATAAGAGCCTGTTTCAGTTAGATTTTATGGTGCTAAAGTAAACTAATGTTAATATATTCATAACACGGCAGTAGGTAAATTAACTTTTGTTATACATTAATTTTCCAGATTGAGAAAAAATTTTGTCCTAAAAAAATCATGGTTAATTGAGTGTTGAGAATTTAAAATTGAGAAACAAAATTCATCGTGGTCAATTATGATTTGCCTGTTGGTTGTGAGTGCATAAATTGAAGCTAGTGGAATTGATAGCTGAAAGTTACTGTCTAAGATTGTGAATAGGATGTAATAATTCACAATAAGCTTGACCTGTTTATTTCTTTTACGCCTTATTATTTATAGTATGTTTGTGGTACATCCTTTTTCTCTCAATACTATGACGTTTTTTATTTAGTAGGCATGGTGAGCAGTTTGTTGCTTTTTTCATACATGGTTATTTTATCGTATAATCAAAGTCAGTCATCAGTGTTCGGCAGTATTTTAGTCTTATATATTAAGCCTTTTGCCGTCTGCTTTTCTCCGTCATAGCAGGTTATTTCAAGAAAAAGCAGACGGCAAGACGGTAATGGGAAACAATAAGACGGCAGAAGGCTTCAATGTACTTACAGAATTAAAACATATGCGGGCATAATGCCCGATTGAGGAAAAAATACCATTTTCGCCCTTTTTTGTACGAAAAGTGCGCCTTAGTTTAGGTATGGAAAGGTTAACTTTGCACTTAAAATAATTTAATAACCAAAATACTGCTAACTTATGAACAAAAATCTTATCACAGCCATTGTCGCTATGATGCAGTTTGGCGTAGCAACTGCTGCTGTGTCACAAAACAGCGGTTCGGCAAGTGTGTCCGAGCCTACGTTCACCGAGTGGCACGACCTTGACGTGAACCAAATAAACCGTTTTCCGTGTCACACGTCATACTTCGCTTTTGAAAGTGTTGATGCTGCGCGCGGCGACAAGAAGGCTTCGGCCAACTACCTGTCACTTAACGGCAAGTGGAAATTCAACTGGGTGGAGAACGCCGACCAGCGGCCGACCGACTTCTTTGCTGCCGGATATGACGACTCGAAGTGGGGCGAGATGCCTGTTCCGGGAATATGGGAACTTAACGGATATGGCGATCCCGAATATGTAAACACCGGTTTCGGATGGCGCGGCCATTTTACAGACAACCCGCCCGAGGTGCCTGTTAAGGACAACCACGTTGGCTCTTACCGCCGTGTGATAAACATTCCTGCGTCGTGGAAAGGCCGTCAGGTTATAGCCCATTTCGGCTCGGTTACGTCTAACATGTATCTTTGGGTTAACGGCCGCTTTGTGGGATATTCAGAAGACAGCAAGATGGCTGCCGAGTTTGACATAACCAACTATGTCAAGCCGGGCGAGAACCTCATAGCTTTCCAGACTTTCCGCTGGTGCGACGGCTCTTATTGCGAGGATCAGGACTTTTTCCGTCTCAGCGGCGTTGCACGCGACTGCTATCTTTACAGCCGCGACAAGAATGTGCAGCTCACCGACATCCGCGTAACTCCCGACCTTATCAACAACTACACCGACGGTCTGCTTAAAATAAACGCCACGCTGAAGAGCAAGGCCACTACGGTAAACTTTGTGCTGACAGACGCTAAAGGCAACAAGGTGGCTGAGGCTGCAAACGGAGGCAATGTTAATGTAGACATGATGATGGATGTTAAGAGTCCTCACAAGTGGACGGCAGAAACACCGTATCTCTACACGCTTACCGCCGTGGTTACTGATAAAAAAGGCAAGGTGGCCGAGGTTGTTCCGGTGCGTGTGGGCTTCCGCAAGGTTGAGATAAAGGATGCTCAGGTGCTGGTAAACGGCAAGCATATATATATAAAAGGTGCAAACCGTCATGAGATGGATCCGGATTTGGGTTATGTGATGACACGCGAGCGTATGATTCAGGACCTCACAATAATGAAGAAGCTCAACATCAACGCCGTGCGTACATGCCACTATCCCGACGATCCCGAATGGTATGATTTGTGCGACGAGTACGGAATTTATCTCTGTGCAGAAGCTAACCAGGAAAGCCACGGCTTCGGCTACGGCGACGACGCCCCTGCAAAGAAACCTATGTTTGCCAAGCAGATAATGGAGCGCAACCAGCGCCACGTGCAGACATTCTTCAATCATCCGAGCATAATATTCTGGTCGCTCGGCAACGAGACAGTAAACGGCGACAACTTTATTGCCGCATACAAGTGGATAAAGACTCAGGATTTGAGCCGTCCCGTCCAGTATGAGCAGGCTCACGGCGGCGAGAACACCGATGTATATTGTCCGATGTATCTCAATCAGGACGGCTGTGAGCGCTATGCAAAGAATCCTCGTTTCAACAAGCCGCTCATTCAGTGTGAGTATGCCCACATGATGGGTAACTCTGGCGGCGGTTTCAAGGAGTATTGGGACCTCGTGCGCAAGTATCCGGTGTTCCAGGGCGGATTTATCTGGGACTTTGTTGACCAGGCCCTGCACGGAACAGACGCCAACGGAGTGAAGATATATAAATATGGTGGCGACTGGAACAACTACGACCCCAGCGACAACAACTTTAACTGTAATGGTATTATCAACCCCGACCGCGAGTATAACCCGCACGCATACGAGGTGGCATACTATTATCAGAACATCTGGACTGCACCTGTTGACCTCAAGGCCGGAAAGATTAGCGTGCGCAACGAGTACTCATTCCGCGACCTGTCAAACTATCGCCTGAGCTGGAAACTTGTGGCTGACGGCAAGGCCGTGCAGAGCGGAACTGTAAACGACATAAAAGTCGCTGCCGGACAGACTGTGGAAATAACTCTTCCTTACGACCTATCTGATGTTAAGGGCGAGGTGATGCTCAACGTGGAGTATCAGCTGAAGAATGCCGAGCCGCTGATGGCCGAGGGACAGACTGTTGCCTATCAGCAGTTGCCCGTAACAGAATATGTTGAAGCTGCTTATGCCGCTACAGACAAGCCTAAGACAAAGACAATAAATAAGAAAGACGCCGCTGTGCTGACCGTTGCCAACGACCTGTTTACAGTTGAGTTCGACAAGTCAAGCGGATTTATCACACGCTACGACTATGCCGGCAAATCGCTTCTTGGTGAGGGTGGCACACTGAAGCCAAACTTCTGGCGTGCAGTTACCGACAACGACATGGGCGCAGGCATGAACAGACGTGCCAAGGTGTGGAACAATCCTGAAATGAAACTCACATCGCTCACCGTTGAGAAAGGTAAGAAGGTTGACGGAGCCGACGAAAAATGTCCGGCAGTTGTAATAGCTCAGTATGACATGCCGGCCGTTAAGGCAACACTCACCCTTACTTATGCCATATCTGCCGACGGCAGTATGAAGATAACAGAGAAGATGGATGCCACTGAAGGCGAGAAAGTGCCCACCATGTTCCGCTTCGGAATGCTTATGCAGATGCCTTACGGCATTGACCGCAGCACATTCTACGGACGCGGCCCGATAGAGAACTACTCTGACCGCAAGGAATCGCAGAATGTAGGTGTTTACTCTCAGACGGCAGACGAGCAGTTCTTCCCGTATATCCGTCCGCAGGAAAACGGCACTAAGAGCGACCTGCGCTGGTGGAAACAGACCGATGCCAGCGGCTTCGGACTGGAGGTTAGCAACGCCGGACTGTTCTCGGCTTCAGCCCTGCATTACAATATTGAAGATCTTGACGACGGCGACGACAAGGAGCAGCGTCACAGTCCGCAGGTGCCCAAGTCTAAATACACCAACCTGATAATCGACATGGCTCAGACCGGTGTGGGAGGTGTCGACAGCTGGAGCATGAACGGATTTGCTCTTCCTAAATACCGTGTTGAATACGGAGATAAAGAGTTTACATTCGTTCTGAAGCCTCTGAAATAAAGGTTGGCATGTTAAATTGATAAATAAGGTAAGGTAAAAAGAGCGTAGGCACTTTGTGCATGGATTTATGAAATGTGACGGATAAATATCGGGGTATCAGCCCACGGATATTTGTCCGTCTTTTTGTTGGGTCTCCTTGTCCGCTTTCTCTTGGCATGGCCCGCCATGCCAAGAGAAAGCGGACGAAAAGACGCCAATAGAAAATAAAAAGACGGCTGAAAGCATGAATACACAAAAGAGATAAAACTATATGCGGTATAATGACGATTTGCATTCAACGTAAAAACGACAATCAGGCCGAATCCTAATGGCGATGTAACTTATTATTATGATAAGTGATTAATTTGTATCAACGAAAAAATTTAAGCTGTTTGTGTCTGTTGATTTTTTTATGTTGCACCTGTCAGTTGATTTTGTTTCATAGCTTCCTGAATTTATCCGCTGAATATGTTATGCAAAATGGATAATGCTGTTTGTGATATACATTTTTAAATGCTTTTTGCCTTATCTCTGAGAAATTTGTTATGAAAACCAGAAAAAGACATATAATATTTGTTACCATACGTTTTCTTTCTTTTTTTATTATTATTTTTATAAAACAATTATTCAACTTACCCGTTTGGGGAAGAATAGCAGAAAGAGGGGTGTTTTAAGCACAAAAAAGTGCTTTTTTATTAAAAAATACCCTTTTTTTACGAATTTTCCCCCACAGGTTTACATTATTTCACAATATCTTTGCAATCGAGAAAGATAAAAAATTAACTAAATAGAAATAAATTTAAACATGAAAAACATGAATTAGTAATCAAATTATAGTGATAATACCATTATTGAAAACTTTTTCATGATAAAACGAAACCTTAAACATAATAAATAAGTACATGGACAGAAATCAACAATTTAAGTTAATGTTAAGACGCGCCGCCCTCTGCTCGGCATTGCTCGGCGCCAGCTTTACATTTTGTCCGCCCGAAGCCTGGGCAGGCACTGACGGCGTTACTGCCGTTGCACAAGTAGGTGTGCTGAAGGGTAAGGTTCTTGATGATACAGGTCAGCCTGTCATTGGAGCCACGGTGAAAATTGACGGCGACAACAAAGGAGCTGTTACCGACATTGACGGTAACTTCAGCATCAGTGGAGTTACAAGCGGTAAGCTCACCGTTACCTACATTGGTTATAAGACGGCTACAGTGAATTTCAAGGCCGGAACTCCTGTTACAATCACAATGTCTGAAGACTCAAAGGCATTGAGCGAGGTTGTAGTCGTAGGTTTCGGTGTTCAGAAGAAAGCCAACTTGACCGGTGCTGTGTCTGTTGTAGACAGCGAGCAGTTTGAGGCTCGTCCGGTGCGTACGGCAACGGAGGCTCTGCAGGGTGCCGTTCCTGGTCTGCAAATCAGCTCTACCGGTGGTTCTCTTGAGAACAACATGAGCATCAACATCCGTGGTACCGCTACCATCGGACAGGGCTCAAGCGGTTCTCCTCTTATCTTGATTGACGGTTCTGAGGGCGACCTCAATACTATCAACCCGCAAGACATCGAGACAATATCTGTCCTCAAGGATGCTGCCGCATCTTCTATTTACGGTGCGCGCGCTCCGTTCGGTGTAATCCTTATTACAACCAAGAGCGGAAAGAGCGGAAAGGTAAGCATCAACTACAACAACAGTTTCCGTTTCAGTAACCGTATACGCGACAAGCACATGATGAACTCATACGACTTTATGTGCTGGATGCAGGATGGTATCAACGGTAGCGGTGTGTGGTCGCAGCAGACTATAGAAAACATCGTTAAGTACCATAATGCTAAACCTTACGGACCAGGCTCACGTATCACGGAAGACGGTGAGATTCTTTACTCTATCGGTTCTTCTAACGGCGTTACATGGGACGAACCTTATGCAAACGGTATCAACGATGAGGATATCTATGATGTTATCTATAAGAACACAGCCTTTGCGCAGGAGCATAACGCAAGTGTTAGCGGAGGTACAGACAAGGTTAACTTCTACCTGTCGCTCAACTACCTCGACAACAACGGTTTCATGAAGATTAACGAGGATAGCTACAACCGTTACGCAGGTACTGCCAAAATCAACGCAGACATTACAAACTGGCTGAAGGTTAACTATTCTATGCGTTTCACCCGCACAGACTATCGTCGTCCGGCTGCTCTCGCCAACAACTTCTATCAGGACCTTGCACGTCAGGGCTGGCCTACACTGCCTACAGTTGACCGCAACGGTTACTGGTATTCTAACCCGTCACCGTATCTCCATTTGGCCGAAGGAGGTAAGGATACAACACAGCGCGACGTGCTGAACAACCAGCTCGGCTTTGTTATCGAGCCTATAAAGAACTGGAAGACACACATCGACTTTAACTATCGTACAGACGTGTCAACACGTCACTGGGACAGCTTTGCTGACTATAACCACGACGTTAACGGCAACCCTGTACTCTATGGAGACGGAACAACCAATGTGCATGAGGATCTGAAAAAAGAGAATTACCTCAACTTCCAGGCATATACAGAGTATGACTTCTCTATTGCAGAGAAACATAACTTCCATGTGATGGCCGGTTTCCAGGCTGAGCAGCTGAAGCAGCTCGTATTCGGTCTGCAGCGTAATGGAATCATTGACCCGTCTAAGCCTGAAATTGACCTTACAACAGGTCTCGGCGGCAACGGTGACCCGATTGTTCCGAGTACAAACGGAGCACGTAACCAGTGGCAGACTGCCGGTTTCTTCGGTCGTCTGAACTATAACTACGCTGACCGTTACCTCTTGGAGTTCAACCTCCGTCATGATGGTACTTCACGTTTCCGCCGCAACAAGATGTGGAAGACATTCCCGTCTGCATCTATTGGTTGGAACATCGCCAACGAGAAATTCTTCGCTCCGTTGCAGAAAGATATCAACATGTTGAAACTCCGTGCTTCTTATGGTACGCTGGGTAACACCAATCTCGACAACTGGTATCCTACTTACCTGACAATAACTTATTCTCCTTCAGCCGGAACATGGCTTCAGAACGGCGCTTTGACAAACACGGTGACAACGCCGGGCCTTATCTCTGCTTTGCTGACATGGGAGACAATAGAGAGCTACGACATCGGTCTTGACATTGCTGCATTTAATAACCGACTGACAGCATCTTTCGACTGGTATATCCGTAATACCAACGACATGGTGGGTAATGCTCCTGAGCTTCCTGCTATACTTGGTACTGGCGTTCCTGTTACAAACAACACCGACCTCCGCACACAGGGATGGGAATTGCAGGTTTCTTGGCGCGACAGACTGCAGAACGGTCTGAGCTACGGCGTAGGATTCAACATTTCTGATGCACGCACTAAGATTACACGTTACCCGAACAACCCGACAGGCGACCTCGGCACATATATCACAGGCCGTTACATCAACGAAATCTGGGGTTATGAAACTGTAGGACTTGCCAAGACTGACGAGGAAATGGCTGCCCACATAGCAAAGGTTGACCAGAGTTCTCTCGGAAGCAACTGGGCTGCTGGTGACATTATGTATAAAGACCAAAACAATGACGGACGTATCTCAAGCGGTAACTATACTATCGACGACCACGGCGACCTGAAACTTATCGGTAACTCTACTCCGCGTTATTTCTTCGGTATCGACCTCAACGCAAGCTGGAAGGGCTTCGACGTACGCGCCTTCTTCCAGGGCGTAATGAAGCGCGACTATATGCTCAACGACAACCCGTTCATGTTCGGTTTTGCTTCTAACGGCAACTGGTGGGCATCTGGTATCGAAGGTGTAGAGGATTATTTCCGTAACGAAGACTCTTGGTCTGTTCAGAACGGATACAAGGCTGAGAACCTTAACGCATATCTGCCTCGTGTAAACGGTGGCGGTAAGAACTTACAGTCACAGACACGTTACTTGCTCAACGCAGCATATATGCGTCTGAAGAACTTCCAGATTGGTTATACAATCCCACAGAAGGTGGTATCTAACTGGGGTATCTCTAACCTGCGTTTGTACTTCTCAGTTGAAAACCTCTTTACAGCAACAAGCCTGCCTAAGCAGTTCGATCCTGAGCTCCTCGGCTATGACTCTAACAACGGTTATCCTCTGTCAAGAACCGTGTCATTCGGCTTGAACATTACATTGTAATAAGAGTAAAAAGGGTAAACAAAGTAATTAAAGTAAAATAAAAAGAATTATGAAACTATATAAATCATTAATAGCAGCTCTTGCACTTTCAGCAAGCGTAGCCTCATGTTCCGACTGGCTTGAGCAGGAGCCGCCATCGTACCTTACGCCTGACACTTACTTTACAGACGTGACTCAGGTTCAGGCCGCCGTTGACTGGTTCTATACAGTTATGGTTACTCATGGTAACTGGAGCTACGGAACATACGGCAACGACAACGAAACCGACAACCAGGCAGACTGGAATCCTGACGGAAAGTATGGAACAGGACTGTGGATGACATCTACATCTAACGGCAACTGGTCGTGGACAAACATCCGTAACATCAACTACCAGCTCAGAACTATCGTTGAGAAGAGAGACGCCGGAAGCATCAACGGTGACCAGGCAAAGCTTAACAACTTTATTGGCGACCTGTATTTCCTCCGTTCTTATTGTTACTTCGACATGCTTCAGAAGTGGGGCGACCTGCCTATACTGTGGCAGGCTCTGCCAGACGACGAGGCTGAACTCGTGGCTGCCAGCAAGCGTATGCCGCGCAATGAAGTTGCACGCTTTATCGTAAACTCTCTTGACTCTGCTCTGAATCTTATGCAGCCTCAGGGCACATACGCTACAACACGTATCACTCCGGACGCTGTTAAGCTGTTTAAGTCTCGTGTGGCTCTGTATGAAGGAACATTCCTGAAATATTTCGCAGGCACACCGTTCGTTCCAAACGGACCGGGATGGCCGGGAGCTGCCAAGGATTACAATGCCAACTATCAGTATCCTACAGGTTCTGTTGAGGCTGAGTCAAAGTATTTCCTCGAGATAGCTGCTAATGCTGCCAAGGATGTTGCTGACAAGTATATGGGTGACCTCCGTGTAAACACCGGCAAGATACCTCAGTCGGCTACAGACCCTGAGAATCCTTATTTCAGCATTTGGGGAACAAATGACATGTCTGGCGTGAAGGAAGTGCTCTTGTGGCGTGAATATAACCGTTCACTCGGTGTTGTAAACGACGTTGAAGTTGTTACTCAGAAAGGTAACTATGGCGTAGGTCTTACACGTGGTTTCGTTGAGAACTTCCTGATGGCTGACGGAAAGCCTATCTACAATTCTGACTATACTTACAGCGACCAGACAATTGCCGACGTTGCTACAAACCGCGACCCGCGTCTTGCTATATTCCTGAAGGTGCCTAACCAGGTAAACGTATTCAAGAACGTTGGCGAAGGTGACCATGAGGTTGACGTTGAGCCTAAACCAAACCTTGGCGCACGTGGTGACGGAGAGAACGGATATCCTACAGGTTACGCTTTGAGAAAGGGCGGTATGTTCGACGGTGCAGAGGCCGATAACGGTTCTTCTACCAACGCTTGCGCAGTGTTCCGCGCTACCGAGGCTCTTCTCAACTATATGGAGGCTAAGTATCTGCTTACAAATAACCTCGGCGACATTCTGCCTTATTGGAAAGCTGTGCGCACGGCTGCCGGATTTACAGGCGCTGCCGCTGACCCGCAGACAACAATAGATGCTACTGACATGAACCAGGAGAATCAGGACTGGGGTGCTTACTCTGCCGGTACAAAACTTGGTGATAAAGTTCTTTACAACATACGTCGTGAGCGCCGCTGCGAACTTATCGCAGAAGGACTCCGCTGGATGGACCTGCAGCGCTGGCGCGCTCTTGATCAGCTCATCACAACTCCTGTTCACATCGAGGGTATGCACCTTTACAACACTCCGATGGAGGGCTGGTATTATGAGGATAAGGATGGCGACGGCTTTGGCGACGGCGTAGGAGTTGGCAATTTCACGCTTCTCAACGACGGTTCTACCTCTGCAGTTGTATCTTCTCCTGACTTGAGCGAATATGTACGTCCTCATGAGTGGAACATGGTTCAGAACGACTTTAAGAACGGTTTGACATGGCATATGGCTCACTATCTGCAGCCGATGCCTACACGTCAGTTCCTGCTCACCGCAAGCGACCACGCTTCTGTAGAGCTTAGCCCGCTCTATCAGAACCCGTACTGGCCGACTGATCCTGACCTGCCTGCCGAGAAATAATCTGTTGGTGTGAATGCACTTAGACACTAATGTTTGAAAATGTTAATGTCTGACAATACGAAATTAGTTTTTAGTATTGATAATTCTTTCGAGAGGCTGTCTGGCACTTTTTAGGGCTCAGACAGCCCTCTCTTTTAATTATGGCAATGCCGGAGTGTCCGGCGAGAGCCATCATCATTGGTAATTCTTAGATATATGAAAATACAAGTATTCGCTTTTTTGTTGTTTGCTTTTGCTGGAGAGGTTGCTGCTGTTGCTGAAAATGATAATTGGGAACTGGTTTGGAGCGATGAATTTAATCGCGATGGAAAACCTGACACCGCATACTGGAACTATGAACAGGGCTTTGTGCGCAACTATGAGGATCAGTGGTATCAGCCCGATAACGCATGGCAGACCGGCGGCTTGCTTGTTATAGAGGGACGTAAGGAACGCCTTGCAAATCCTGAATACAATGCCGGAAGTGATGATTGGCGTCACGGCAGGGAGTTTGCCGAATATACATCGGCTTCTCTCAATACGGCCGGAAAGGTAGACTTTCTTTATGGCCGTCTGGAAGTCAGGGCACGCATCCCGGTGGGTGGAGGCGCATGGCCTGCAATATGGACTCTTGGCAACGACATGGAGTGGCCTTCTTGCGGAGAGATAGATATTATGGAGTGCTATCCTGTAGACGGTGAGCCGTCGATACTGGCTAACGCTGCATGGGGACGAAACCGCAGGTTTGATGCTGAATGGGACAGCAGTCACACACCTTTATCTCACTTTACGGCCAAGGATAAGGACTGGGCCTCAAAATTTCATGTATGGCGTATGGACTGGGATGAAACAGCCATAAAACTGTATCTTGACGATGAGCTGCTTAACTCTATACCCTTGTCTGAAACGGTCAACGGTTCCATAGGAAATCATACAAATCCATTTAAACGTCCGCAGTATGTGCTGCTTAATCTGGCTATAGGCGGAAACAACGGTGGAAAAATAGATGATTCTGCGATGCCGATGAGATATGAGATTGATTACGTAAGAATTTATAAAAAGGTTAAATAGTTGATTGTTCATGCAGGATTCATTATGTACGGATGTTCCTCTATTGGGGCATTAGCTGTCAAAATTGATAAAGGTTATTTCATGGCGCCGTCATAATGAATTTTGCCTTTACAAAAATAAGGATGAAAAACATTTTATAAATTCTGAGGTAATAAGTCAAATTGAATTAACATCAATAAAGATAAACGTAATATATGAAGAAGAAAATATTTATAGCGGCTTTTCTGAGTGTGGTGTTATCTTTCGGAATGAAAGTTAATGCAGAAATACGTCCGGGAGAGATATGGCCCGACGACAGAGGTGTTCATATCAACGCGCACGGTGGAGGAGTGCTCCGCTGCGGTGACACATTCTATTGGTTTGGTGAACATAAGGCGGACACCACCAGCTCGGCAATGGTTGGCGTTACATGTTATTCGTCGAAAGACCTTGAGCATTGGACATACAGGGGCGTGGCATTGAAGGTGAGCGACACACCGGGAAGCGACATAGAGCGTGGATGTATATTGGAACGTCCGAAAGTTATATATAATAAGAAGACTAAAAAGTATGTCATGTGGTTTCATCTCGAACTGAAAGGTAAGGGATATGCCGCAGCACGCTATGGTGTTGCAGTGGCCGACAAGACCGAGGGGCCTTACACATTTGTGCGTTCAGGGCGCGTGAACCCGAAAATATGGCCGGTAAATCTTGCCAATCCTGACACGAAAGCATTAACAGAAGCCATGAACCGCAAGCCGGAATTGCAGTGGTGGACTCCCGAGTGGATGGAATATATCAAGCAGGGAATGTTTACGTGGCGTGACTTTGACGGCGGACAGATGGCTCGTGACCAAACTGTATATGTTGATGATGACGGCAAGGCATATCACATATACTCGTCAGAGGAGAATCTCACGTTGCAGATAGCTGAGCTTAACGATGATTATACAGCACACACCGGAAGATATGTGCGCGTTGCCCCCGGAGGACAGAATGAGGCACCTGCCATATTCAAGTATAACGGAACATACTGGATGATAACCAGCGGATGTACGGGATGGGCACCTAACAAGGCACGCATGTTTAAGGCCAAGAGTATATGGGGACCGTGGGAACAGTTGCCCACGCCATGTATAGGTCCTGATGCAGATAAGACATTTGGCGGACAGAGCACGTATGTATTAACGCTCGACGGCAAACAAGGCAAGTTTGTCTTCATGGCTGATATATGGAGACCGGAACATCCCAGCGATGCACGCTATATCTGGTTGCCGATTAAGTTCAGAGATGGCGTGCCGGTGATTGAGTGGACAGATGAATGGAATATCGTGTCATTGCTTTCTGATTGATGATTCTAATGATACATTCGTAAAGGAATATGGCCTTAGACATCTTGTTTAGGCCATATTTCTGAATACTTTAGCGTTTAGGCTTTCGTTCAATTATAGATTTTATTTAGTATTATTCTGTTATTAATTAAATTTTGACTACTTTTGTCATCACCACACGTAGAAGCAAAACAATATTATGAATAACCTTTCCAAGTTTGTGCTTATCACTGTTTGCCTGATAGCGGGTTGTATGTTGACTATGGCACGCGAATATTTCAGGGTGATAGACAGCAGGATGGGACTGCCCGACAATACGGTTGAGGCGATAGTTCAAGATGCCAGAGGGTATGTCTGGTTGGGAACAACGAACGGACTGTGCCGTTATGACGGTGTAAAGTTTACCACGTTCAGACATGACCCTGAGGATGAAAATTCGTTGTCATCCAGCTTTGTTAATTCTCTTGCAGTAGCTCCGGCAGGAGTATATGCCGGTACCAATTCTGGTCTTGATTTATATTCGTTTGCAAGCGGAAAAATCATACATTGTGCCCATGATGACGGCAAAAACCGCAGTCGTATAGTTCAGGCTATATTGTCTATTGCCTGTGTCAACGGCATTGTCTTTTATGCAGATGCCGCTGGTGAAATATATACCAACACACGTGATGATGCGAGTACTTTCAGACGTATTTCACACAAATTCAAAGTTTATGCATTATGCGGTTACCAGAGTAACATGCTTTTGGCTGCCTGTTCAGACGGTCTGCGTTTGCTTATGGCTGATAGCGGTAAGGTAACGGCATTTTGTCCATATACACCAGGCCCACTTGACCGCCTTAACGTGTCGTACATTCCGGCCACACATACGGCTTATGTGGGCAGCGGTATTGGCTTCGGGTCAGCTGCTTTTCTTGTCAGCAATAATACTATAACACGCAGCAATGCATATTCTCCAAAAGATCTTACTTGTGCGGTTCCATTTAAGGGCTACACGATGTTTGGCACAGATGGCCGTGGCGTTGAAATGGAGCGTAACGGACAAATAACATTGTTGAACACGGCCAACAGCAGTATCAGCGGCAATGTAGTATATTCGCTTTTAGTTGACCGGGTAGGAGATTTGTGGATTGGCTCATATCGCTCAGGACTGAATCATTATGTTAGCGACAACAACTTGTTCACAATGTTTGATACGGATAACGGAATGTTGAGTTTTGACATTGTTACCTCTATTGTGCCTACGGCCGATAAGATATATATAGGTCTTGATGGTGGCGGACTTGATATTTATGACCGTAAAACCCGTAGGCTGACTGTATTCAACACAGCCAACAGTGACATAGCCGGTGATAATGTCGTTTCAATGGTGAAAGATGCAGATAACCTTTGGCTTGCGGTATATACGAAGGGATTAGTGCAATATTCGCTTTCTTCAGGAGATTTCAGAACATGGCAAATGCCTGGTGATGACGGTGATAAAAATAATGTATGGTGTATTTTTGACGATGGCGCAGGCAATATATGGGTGGCAGGACCTCGCCTTTATGTTTTTAACAAGGCCAGACATACATTCTTTCGTGTCAGGGGAATACCTGACTTTAAGGGTAGTGCCATAACGGGTTTCGGGAATTATGTGTGGGTGTCGTCAAATGTATCAGGAGTTTATAAAATAGACAAGCGTAACATGAAGGTGGTGGCTCACTATTCACATGGAACAGGAAAGTATCGTTTGCCGTCTAATAATATTAAGTATGCCTATGTTGACTCCAAAGGAAGCAGATTATGGTTTACGGCCGAGAATATAGGATTTTATTCAATGGACTTGAAAACAGGAGACGTTGTAAGATATGATGCTAAAGACGGTCTTACATATCCATTGGTTACGTCTATAGTTGAAGATGGCAGAGGATATATGTGGATAGGAACTAATGACGGCGGACTGTTTTGTCATGATGTAAAGTCAGGAACATTTGTGAAATATGAGGGCGTAGCAGATATGCCGACAACATTCACTTATTCGGCTGCGGCTATATTGGATGATTATGTATATTTTGGCACGATTGAAGGTATGCTTACATTTAGTCCGGCAAAAGTCCAGCGGTCAAAAATGTATTTTGACGTTGATTTTACGGAGTTGCGACTGCTTGGAGGAACTCAGGATGTTTCAAGTTTGTATTGCCATAATGGTATTGTGAAGCTCGACTATAATCAGAATTTCTTTACCGTAAGCTTTTCTGTTCCAGAACTGCGTATGCCTGAGAGTGTGCGTTTTTCGTGTCGTCTTGATGGACTGGAGGAAGATTGGCGCGACCTTGGATCAAACCGTGAGGTGTCTTACACAAATGTGCCTCCCGGAAAATATAAACTTTATGTGCGATGTATCGATGCAACAGGAAAATGGGGTAAGCCTTCTGTACTAGAGATAACAATAACACCACCTTGGTGGAAAACAGTATGGGCAATGACGCTTTGGGTTTTGCTGGTTTTGGCTGCTGTGGTAGGAATAGTGCTGTTTTATGTAAAGACGCAGAATATTAAACAGCGCATGAAAATTATAGACATAGAGAGGGATGCCACTAAAAAGCTGTCTGAAGCAAAGCTTAATTTTTATTCAAACATTACGCATGAGTTGCGCACGCCTGTCTTTCTTATTATGGGACAATTGGAAGAGCTGATAGGAGCAGGTAAGTCTGTGGCCAGTGTGCCTCTTTCTTATTTGCAGATGATGTATCGCAGTGCGGTGAAGCTTAATCGTTTGGTGTCAAGCGTGCTCGACATAAGGAAAATGGATTCAGGCAAACTTAAACTTCAGCCGGTAAAAGATGATGTAATAAAATTTTGTCAAAAGCGTATAGATGATTTTACCGCACTCTGTGAATATAAAGATATAACCTTCTCGTTTGTGCATGAAGATTCCGTGATAATAGTCAGCTTTGATCATGAAAAGTTAGATCTCATATTGTCAAACCTCATTACTAACGCTTACAAATATACAAAAGAGGGAGGACACGTCACTCTTGCTGTGAAAGACACTCCCGGTGATGTGGTGATAACAGTGAAAGACGATGGCATAGGAATACTCAAAGAAATGCAGGATGCTATATTTGAGGATTTTTTCCGTACCGAGCGTGGTCAGAAACAAAGTGCGGGAGACGGAGTGGGCCTGTCGTTCGTAAAACAGCTTGTTGAATTACACGGGGGTACAATACGGGTGGAGAGTGAACCGGAACATGGCTCTACTTTTATTTTCAACATACCTAAGGGCTTGGATGTGAAAGATATTTCATTCAATAATAAGAACGGTGTTGTTGAAACTTCGGTGTCAGATGATATTAAGCCGCTTGTAGTTGAACATGGCAGCAGTACGGTAAAAGTTGCCGTTCCGGAAAATCCGGCAGCTTTACATACTATATTAATAATAGACGATGAGCATGAAACCGTAAATCTGCTTGAGCGTAGCCTCTCATCGGATTTTAAAATATATAAGGCATATGATGGTGAAACGGGATTGGAAATGGCCAAACAACAGTTACCTGACATAATATTGTGTGACCTGATGCTGCCGAAGATGGACGGTATGCAGATTCTTAAATCTTTGAAAGAGGATAAAAAACTTTCTACGATAAAGATTGTGATGTTTACGGCCAAGACATCAGAAGAAGACATGATAGAGGCTTTTGACAATGGCGTGGATGCGTATGTAACAAAGCCAATATCGCTAAAATATCTGAGAATGCGTATCGACAGACTCGTTGCTCTGGCTGACGCTGCTGATGTTACCGACAAACTGGCCATAGACAAAAAGTCGTATAATAAGGAAGAGCAGATATTCTTGCTCAGATGCCGCGAAATAATCGACGACAATTTGACAAACGAGGATTTCAGCGTAGACTTCCTTGCCGACAAGCTTGCCATGAGTCACTCTTCACTTTATAAAAAGATAAAGTCAATGACAGGTATGTCGCTTATCGAGTTTATAAACGAATATAAAATTTATAAGGCTGTGCAGATGTTCAAACAGGGAGCAGTAAGTGTCGATAAGGTAAGTTACAGCTGCGGCTTCAATGATGTGAAGAATTTCCGCGAGATGTTTAAACGTAAGATGAAAATGACACCTAAACAATATGTTCAGAGTTTGTCGTAACTCTGTTTCTGCGTAGATATTAACTGTATTTGATGTTACTTGGAAAATATAAAAATTAACCGTTATGAATCTAAATAAAAGAATGTCAGCTACGCTTGTGATGCTGTTGTTGATTGCAGGCGTTGTTTTTGCCGGAACAAATAAGGCAAAGGCTCCATCAGAGAGAGAATTTTGGTGTGGTGTGCTTTACAAAATGGCAAAACCTGTGCTCAGTAATATGAGCAAGGGCGAATTGCAGAAAAACATGCAGCTTGAGCTTAGTCCGACATGGGACGGGCGCAACCGTAAGGTTGCTTATATGGAGTGTTTCGGCCGTCTTATGGCCGGTCTTGCACCGTGGCTGTCGCTTCCTGATGACGATACTGCCGAAGGACGTCAGCGTAAGCAGCTCAGGGAATGGGCGTTGAAGAGTTATGCCAACGCCGTTGACCCCAACAGTCCTGACTATCTGTTGTGGCGTGAGGAAGGTCAGACTTTGGTTGATGCTGCATACGTGGCAGAGAGTTTTCTCCGTGCTTACGATGCGCTGTGGATGCCTCTTGATTCTGTTACAAAACAGCGCTATATAAAAGAGTTCACCCAGTTGCGCCGTGTTGATCCGCCTTACACCAACTGGCTCCTTTTTTCTGCTACGGTAGAGTGCTTCCTCAGAAAGGCAGGTGCGCACAGTGACACCTACCGTATCGTTTCAGCTTTACGTAAGGTTAACGAGTGGTATGCCGGTGACGGCTGGTATTGCGACGGTCCGGACTTTGCTTTCGATTATTACAGCAGTTATGTGCTTCATCCTATGTACGTGGAGTGTCTTGAAGTTTTCACCAATGGCGGAAAGAATAAGATATGGAACGCTCCGGGTTGTACGTTTGAAAGTGCCGTAAAGCGTATGCAGCGTTTTGGAATGATACTCGAGCGCTTTATATCACCCGAGGGTGCACTTCCTGTTTTTGGCCGTTCAATAACATATAGGACAGGAACTTTACAGCCATTAGCCCTGTTGTCATGGCGTGGATGGTTGCCTAAGGAACTGCCGGCAGGACAAGTCAGGTCTGCCATGACAGCAGTTATAAAGCGTATGTTCAGCGATAACCGTAATTTCAATAAAGGCGGATTCCTTACTTTAGGATTTAACGGCAGTCAGCCTAATATTTCAGATTGGTACACCAACAACGGCAGCCTCTATATGGCATCGCTGGCGTTTCTGCCTTTAGGACTTTCAGCCGATGACCCATTCTGGACAGACGCACCGCAGGATTGGACTTCAAAGAAAGCCTGGGAAGGTAAGGACTTTCCCAAAGACCATGCTTTTTACGAGTAATTATTTATATTGAGACATGAGTGATTTAAGATATATTACGGCACTGACGGCAATCTGTTTTATGTCGTGTGTTTCAGCCGTGGCGGCTGACAGTCTGCGCGTTGCTGCGCGGCTGTCAGAAATCGCAGTTGGCTATAGTGCCACATCTGTAAATGCGGCTGTATTCCGGAACAATTCCGTAGTTACGTTTGGACGCAGTCAGTATGCTTCGTTTTACGATGCAGATGGTTTCCTCATGCTGGCAAAAAGACGTGTCGGATCGGATAGATGGACAGTGAAGCGTACTCAGTATAAGGGCAATGTTGCCGATGCGCATAATATTATAAGTATCATGGTTGATGGAAAAGGCTATCTCCATGTCGCGTTTAATCATCATGATGTGCCGCTTAATTATTGCAGGAGTGTTGCTCCCGGTTCACTCGAACTTGGTTCACTTGAGCCGATGACAGGCTCTGACGAGAACAGTGTTACTTATCCTGAATTTTACCGTCTTGCAGACGGATACTTGCTCTTTGTCTATAGGTCAGGGAAGTCGGGACGAGGCAACCTTGTGATGAATCGTTACGATTTGAATACAGGTAAGTGGAGCCGTGTGCACGATGTGCTGATAGACGGTGAAGGACAGCGCAGCGCATACTGGCAATTGTGTACAGATAAGGCCGGAACTATACATCTGTCGTGGGTCTGGCGCGAGACATGGGGCGTAGAGACCAACCATGACATGTGCTATGCCCGTTCCCGTGATGGTGGAAAAACGTGGGAGAAATCTAACGGCGAACGTTACGAACTGCCCATAACGGCAGCTAATGCCGAATATGCGTGGCGCATACCACAGAATTCAGAACTGATTAATCAGACCGGAATGGCTGCAGATGATGACGGAAAACCATTTATTGCGACGTATTGGCGCGACGCGGCCGACAGCATCCCGCAGTACCGCATGGTGTGGAACGATGGCCGCAGCTGGCACTGCCGCCGCGTGTCAGACCGCACAACGCCTTTTTCACTTAGTGGAGGTGGCACAAAGATGATACCTATATCACGTCCAAGAATACTTGTAAACGGGAGTAAGGCATACATCCTTTTCCGGGATGTGGAGCGTGGCAGCCGTGTGTCAGTTTATGAGATTGATACAGTAAATGACAGAAAAGTTGCTGTCGCAGACCTGACAGACTTTGCCGTTGATGCCTGGGAGCCTACATTCGATACATGTCTTTGGACTGACAGCAGGCAACTAAATGTATTTGTGCAGAAAGTGGGACAGGGCGATGGCGAGCAACTGTCTGACACGACACCGCAACCTGTGTCTGTACTTGAAGTGGATTTACATTAAATAAGTATGTAATTTGTCAGGTAGGTGTCGCTGAAATATGCAGAGCCAGAAAGAAAACATATATCATATAACCTAAATAATACAGTATTTATGAATATTTTGAATCGTTTCATATTGTTGACAGCTATATTTTTATCTACACTGTCTGTAAAGGCCGGAGGTAAGGCCGATAAAGTTATAGAAATTATCAATAAGGTAAACCATGCCTGGCAACAGGCTCATACCGACCCTGGTACTCCGTTTTGGCATAATGCCGCTTACCACACAGGTAACATGGAGGTATGGAAACTTACCGGAAACAAAACTTATTACGATTATTCGGAGAAGTGGGCAGAGCATAACAAATGGATGGGAGCCCGCGGCAACGACCCTGCTTTATGGAAATACAGTTACGGAGAGACCGACAACCATGTGCTCTTTGGCGACTGGCAGGTTTGCTTCCAAACCTATGCAGACTTGTATATGGCAGAGCCTGACGCAAATAAAATTGCCCGTGCTCGTCAGGTTATGGAGTATGAGATGAGCACCCCTAACAATGATTATTGGTGGTGGGCCGACGGCCTCTACATGGTGATGCCCGTAATGACAAAACTTTACAAGATAACGGGCAACACGCTTTATCTTGACAAACTTTATGAATATTGGACATACGCCGACAAGCTGATGTACGACAATGATTCGCATCTGTATTATCGCGATGCCAAATACATCTATCCTAAGCATAAAACCAATTCGGGGAAAAAGGATTTTTGGGCCCGCGGCAACGGATGGGTTTTGGCGGCACTGGCAAAAGTATTGCAGGATTTGCCTAAAGACAACGCCCACCGTCAGGCATATATCGACCGCTATAAGGCAATGGCTGAAGCAATAGCAAAAAGTCAGCAAGACGGCGGTTACTGGACACGCAGCATGCTTGATGCCGACTTTGCCCCCGGATATGAAACCAGTGGTACTGCCTTTTTTACATACGCTCTGATGTGGGGCATAAACAGCGGGTTACTTGATGCCGAGACTTACGCTCCTGTAGCTCTTAAAGGCTGGAAGTATCTCTCTGAGGTTGCATTACAGGCCGACGGCTCTGTGGGATATGTTCAGCCGATAGGCGAGAGAGCAATTCCCGGTCAGGTAGTCGGTGCAGAGTCTACGGCAGATTTTGGCGTTGGTGCTTTTCTGCTTGCAGCATGTGAAATAGCGCGTTATTATGAAAATAAATAGACCGTTTAATGCTGCTCTGCGAGATTCTGCCATGTTGATAACATTCTGCTGAATACTGTGTGGAGTTTCAAATAATACCAAAAGTTTTAACTTTCTCAAATCAATGACGACGATATTCACTTTGCTTATGGCTGCGGCAATGGCGGCTGATACAGCTGCCGTGGCAACAAGTTTCAAGATAGACACAGACAAACCGGAACAAACTGTGGAACATTTCGGCGCGTCTGACGCCTGGAGCATGAAATACATTGGTCTATGGCATGAAGAACAGCAGAATCAGGTTGCCGACTGGCTGTTTTCTACCGATAACGATGCTACGGGCAAGCCCAAGGGAATCGGCTTGTCTATATGGCGCTTTAATTTAGGCGCAGGCAGTGAGGAACAAGGCGACAAGGCTCAGATACAGCCCGGAACACGCACGGAATGTTTCCTTAATGCCGACGGCACTTACGACTGGTCTAAGCAGAAAGGGCAGCGTCGTTTCCTCGAGTTGGCCAAAGAGCGTGGAGTGCCTTATCTGCTGGCGTTTCTCAATTCGCCTCCGGTATATTTTACTCAGAATGGTCTGGCCACCAACACCGGACGTGGCGGTACTCTCAATCTGCGTTCCGACTGTTATGATGACTTTGCCAAATTCATGGCCACGTCATTGGAAGGACTTGAGAAACATCATGGAATACACATAGACTACATAAGTCCTCTCAACGAGCCTGACGGCCATTGGAACTGGCTTGGACCTAAGCAGGAAGGCACACCGGCCACAACACGCGAGGTGGCACGTGTTACCCGTGAACTCGACAAGCAGATAAACAAGCGCCGTCTGTCAACAAAAATAATAGTAAACGAGAGCAGCGACCTTCGCTGTCTGTTGGGACAACACATGACCGACTGGCAAAGGGCAAACGAACTTGCGGCTCTTTTTACGCCAGACAGTACAGAAACTTACATAGGGAAATGCCGTAATGTGGTTCCGGCCATTGCAGGTCACAGCTATTGGACAAACACTCCGCTCCGTTTTATGCGTGACATACGTCATGCGCTGCGCGATTCTGTTTCCAAGCACGGCATTGGCTTCTGGCAGACGGAGATATGTATAATGGGCAATGATGAAGAGATTGGCGGAGGAGGCGGTTATGATTTTGGCATGAAGACAGCCCTTTATGTTGCCCGTGTCATACACAGCGACCTTGTAGACGGAAACGCCCGCAGCTGGTCATGGTGGCGGGCTGTCGGCGGTGACTATAAAGACGGACTGATACGTGCTTATACCGTTGATGACATGAAGACCGGCTATCCCGTTGATTCTAAGCTGATGTGGACTCTTGGCAATTATAGCCGTTTCATACGTCCGGGTGCTGTGCGCTATGACGTTGAGGCTTTTGATGCTGATGGCCGTGTTGTTCCCGACGGTGCCAATGACATGAAAGGCGTGATGTGTTCGGCATATCAGAACAAAGACGGCAAGTGGGTTGTTGTAGCTATCAATTATTCTGAAGCCGTGAAACCATTTAATATATCATTGTCTGACGGCAAAACACTTACATGGGTGATGTATCGTACTTCAGATGTATCGGGCGAGAGCCTTGCGCCCGTAGGCGTTACGGATTGCCGCACAGAACTGGCTCCGCGTTCTGTCACCACGTTTGTCGCCAAGTAAGCCATGACAATTGAAAATATTAGGAACAACAATAAATAAAATAAATTATTATGCAGAAATCATCGATTTTCCGTACATTAGTGCTTTCATTGGCACTTCTTGCAGGAACGGCCGGAGCGTCTGCCGCATCCGATGGCGGCACATTCACCACCGGCAACAAGACATTCCTGCTTAATGGCAAGCCTTTCGTGGTTAAGGCGGCTGAGTTGCATTATCCGCGCATACCGCGCCCATATTGGGAACACCGTATCAAAATGTGCAAGGCATTGGGCATGAACACCGTATGTCTTTATGTGTTTTGGAACATCCATGAGCAGCGTGAAGACCAGTTTGACTTTACAGGCCAGAACGACATCGCAGAATTCTGCCGCCTTGCACAAAAAAACGGCATGTATGTTATTGTACGTCCCGGTCCATACGTTTGTGCTGAATGGGAAATGGGCGGACTGCCCTGGTGGCTGTTAAAGAAAAAAGACATTCGCCTGCGCGAGCAAGACCCTTACTTCATGGAGCGTGTTGAGAAGTTTATGGCCAAGGTCGGCGAACAGCTTGCGCCGCTTACAATACAGCGAGGCGGTCCTATAATCATGGTTCAGGTAGAGAACGAATACGGCTCGTATGGCGAAGACAAGCCTTACGTTGCTGCAATACGCGACATTGTGCGCAAGTCAGGCTTCACTGATGTTGCCCTGTTCCAGTGCGACTGGGCCAGCAATTTCACGCGTAACGGTCTTGACGACCTTATGTGGACGATGAACTTCGGTACCGGTTCTAATATCGACGACCAGTTCCGCCATCTGCGCGAGCTGCGTCCCGATGCTCCGCTGATGTGTTCCGAGTTCTGGAGCGGATGGTTCGACAAGTGGGGAGCACGCCACGAGACACGTCCGGCAGCCGACATGGTGGCAAACATCGACGAGATGCTCTCTAAGGGTATTTCATTCTCTTTGTATATGACTCACGGCGGAACATCGTTCGGACATTGGGCAGGAGCCAACTCTCCCGGATTTGCTCCCGACGTTACTTCTTATGATTATGACGCGCCTATCAACGAGTATGGCGCTGCCACTCCTAAATATTACACCTTGCGTGAAACCATGCAGAAGTATGCCGACGGAAAGCTGCCGTCTGTTCCGAAAGCACCCGCACAGCTTATAAGCGTTCCTAAGTTTGAGCTTAAAGAGTATGTGCCCCTTTCATTCGGCATCGACAGCGTATGTTCAGCGCGCACTCCGCTCACTTTTGAGGAACTTGATATGGGCTGGGGAACTGTAGTTTACAGCACAACGCTTCCCGAAGTGGCAAAATCTGGCGTGCTGACACTCAACGGCGCACATGATTATGCACAGGTATATATCGACGGACGCTGTGTAGGCAGGACCGACCGTGTACGCAACGAGACAACCATTGCTCTGCCTCCGGTAAAGAAAGGCAGTGTTATGACAATAGTGGTAGAAGGCATGGGCCGCATCAATTTTGGTCGTGCGATAAAGGATTTCAAGGGACTTACGGGTGATGTCGCCATAAGTGCAGATATTGACGGCGACGACGTTACATGGAATCTTAAAGACTGGACAATGCGCACCATCCCCGACAGTTATGAAAATGCCGTAAAGGCGCTTGCCGGCGGACATGGCGATGTTCCTTCAGAACTGAAACTTTCTACACGTGCCGGATATTACAGAGGAACATTCAATCTGAAGAAGGTTGGCGACACTTTCCTCAATATGGAGAAATGGGGCAAAGGTCAGGTTTATGTTAACGGTCATGCCATTGGCCGTTTCTGGCGGATTGGTCCGCAGCAGACCCTGTTTGTGCCCGGATGCTGGCTGAAGAAAGGCTCAAACGAGGTTGTTGTTCTTGATGTCGTAGGCCCGCAGGAAACAGAAGTGTGGTGCCAGAATAAGCCAGAGTTAGACAAACTCCAGCTTGAAAAGAGCAACCTGCACAACAATCCCGGTGACCGCCCCGACCTCAATTCGGCCAAGCCTTCGGCAACGGGTAATTTCTCGTCAGCTCGTGAGTGGCAGACCGTGAAACTCGGTTCTGCAGTCAAAGGTCGCTACATTGCCATTGAATGTCTCGGCGCTCAGGATGGAGGCGATGTTGTTTCTATGGCAGAGATTTATGCCCAGGATGCCGCCGGCAAGCGCATCGACCGCAACTCATGGACGGTGAAGTATGCCGACAGTGAGGACGCTGCGGGCGGTAACCATACCGGCGACAAAGCTTTCGACCTTCAGGAGTCAACCTATTGGAGCACGGTCAGCGGCGTGTCGCTGCCTCATTTGCTCGTAATCGACATGGGTAAGATACAGACCGTAGGTGCCATTGAATATCTTCCTTGTACAACGCAGACGTCTGTCAGCGGAATAAAAGGTTATAAGATATATATATATTAACTCGAAACTATGGAGGGAATCTGTATATAGGGTTCCCTCCTTTTGCATGCCTGAAAGTGCAATGTCGTATGGATTATTCCTTATTTTGTACGAAAAAGCACATTAGTATTCTGCGAAAAACAGCTAACTTTGCATGTGAAAACGTTAACATTACTGACAATAATAACCTGATAACCTGAAAATAAGATGAAATATCGTATTTTGACATTTTTTGCGCTGCTTGCCATGGCCGTAAAACCGGCATCTGCCTCTTTGGTTGAAGAGAAGGATTATGCCGCCTATCTGTTTGTTTATTTCACCGGCAACAGCATAGACGAGGAAGCCATCCGCTTTGCCGTGAGCACCGACGGATATGAGTATTGGGCGCTTAACGGCAACAATCCGGTGATTGACTCAAAAGTGATAAGCTCTACCGGAGGCGTGCGCGACCCCCACATACTGCGTTGTGAGGACGGCCATACCTTCTACATGGTGGCAACCGACATGGTTTCGGCCAACGGCTGGGATTCTAACCGCGCAATGGTGCTGCTAAAGTCGGACGACCTTGTTAATTGGACACACTCCGTGATAAACATACAGAAACGCTATCCGGGTCAGGAACAGCTGAAGAGGGTATGGGCTCCGCAGACCATTTACGACCGTGAGGCCGGCCTGTACATGGTTTATTGGTCTATGCAGCATGGCTCAGGCCCCGACATAATATATTATGCCTATGCCAACAACGATTTTACCGACCTTGTGGGCGAGCCAAAACCGCTCTTCATTCCACAGGACAAAAAGTCGTGCATCGACGGCGACATAGTGTATAAAGACGGCGTTTATCATCTTTTCTACAAGACAGAAGGCCACGGCAACGGCATCAAGGTGGCCACAACACGCTCACTTACATCGGGGCAGTGGAAAGAAAGTCCCGACTACAAGCAGCAGACCAAGGAAGCCGTTGAAGGTGCCGGAACATTCAAGCTGATAGGACAAGACAAGTACATACTGATGTATGATGTGTACATGAACGGCCGCTATCAGTTCACCGAGACTTCAGACCTTGAACATTTTAAAGTTATTGACAGCGACGTAAAGATGAATTTTCATCCCCGTCATGGCACAGTTATTCCAATAACTGCCGCAGAACTGAGAAACCTCACGGCCAAATGGGGCAAGCCCGAGGCTATAGGTGAGCTTGCGCAGAACCCGGTGCTGCCCGGATTTCATGCCGACCCGGAGATACTCTACTCACACAACACAGGCCGCTATTACATCTATTCTACCACCGACGGGCAGCCGGGCTGGGGCGGATGGTACTTTACGGCCTTCTCTTCGGCCGACCTCAAGAACTGGACTTACGAGGGCGTTGTGCTCGACATCCGTTCCCCGCAGGTGGCATGGGCCAACGGCAACGCCTGGGCACCGGCCATTGAGGAGAAACTGATAGACGGAAAATACAAATATTTCTTCTATTACAGCGGCAACCCCAACGACAACTCGGGCAAGCAGATTGGCGTAGCTGTGGGCGAAACTCCCGTCGGACCGTTCAAGGATATGGGCGCGCCGATAGTTACAAAGTCGCCGGCCGGAGGCGGACAGCAGATTGACGTAGACGTGTTTACCGACCCGATGTCGGGCAAGTCATACCTCTATTGGGGCAACGGCTATATGGCCGGAGCCGAGCTTAACAGCGACATGGTGTCTATAAAGAAAGAAACCGTTAAGGTGCTTACGCCAAAAGGCGGCTCGCTTAATGACTATCAGTATCGCGAGGCACCCTATGTGTTCTATCGCAACGGCAAGTATTATTTCATGTGGTCGGTCGACGACACCGGCTCGGCCAACTATCACGTGGCCTACGGAACGGCTGACAGTCCGCTCGGAAAAATAAAGGTTGCAAAAGATCCGATAGTTACAATACAAGACCCTGACAGGCAAATCTACGGCCCGGCCCACAATTCGGTTGTGCGCAAGCCCGGAACAGACGAGTGGTATATCGTGTATCACCGCATAAACAAGAACTATATAGGCAAGGACAAGCAGCCCGGCATACACCGCGAGGTTTGCGTTGACCGCCTGGAGTTCAACGCCGACGGCACGATACGCCGCGTTTCTCTCACCAAGTAAGCCACGAAGGCAGCATATTTGCGTAAGACGTAACACGTAAACAACAAGAGACAAGTGTATGAAAAGTTTTAAGAAAACGTTTGTTTTAATGCTCGCGGTAATGTCGTTTATGTCCGTGGCGGCACAGACAGAGAAACATCCCGGCTTCAGGACGTCTGTTCCGCGCGACTCCATATTGCTGAGCGACCCGTGCATACTTGCCGACAAGGCCACCAAGACATATTATATGACCGGCACAGGCGGTCTTATGTGGACGAGCAAAGACCTCGACACGTGGGACGGGCCATATGTTGTTGCATATCCCGACCCCGACTCATGGACCGGTGCAAAGCCGCAAATCTGGGCGGCAGAGATACATCCCTACAAAGGCAAATATTATTATTTTGCCACCTTTACCAACGACTCTGTGATAATTGGCAAATTTAAGGGAATGGACATTCCGCGCCGCGCATCACACGTGTTTGTCAGCGACAAGCCCGGCGGCCCTTATCTTCCGCTGAAAGGGGCATCTTATCTTCCGGCCGACAAATGCACGCTCGACGGCACGTTTTGGGAAGACTCCGACGGCAAACCCTATATGGTTTACTGCTGGGAGTGGATACAGAACTGGAACGGAACGGTGGAGAAGATGGAGCTGAAACCCGACCTCAGCGGCTCGGTGGGGCAGGGCAAACTGCTTTTCAGCGCCAGCGATTCGCCTTGGAGCCGCGAGATTGTAGAGGGAAAGAAAGGTCCTAACCGTGTTACCGACGGCCCGTGGCTGTTCCGCACAGGCACAGGGCGACTTGGAATGTTGTGGACAAGCTGGATTTACGATGTATATACGCAGGGCGTGGCCTATTCGGCAAGCGGTACGCTCGACGGCCCGTGGGTACAGGAGCCTCAGCCTATAACGCCCCCAAACCACGGTCACGGCATGCTCTTTAAAGACCTTAACGGCCGTTGGCTCATGTCGCTCCACAGCCATAAGGTGGTTGACGGGCAGTACATACGTGTGCCGCAGCTGTTTGAAGTAGACCTTTCGGGCGACAAACTCGTGCTTGGCCGTCAGATTAAAGGACGTGCCGACGCGGCGATGAAATGATATTTTGAATGAAGCTATATCCGTGGCAAGCCGGTCAAAGGGCATGCCGCGGATATTATATTTATGATAAAAACAACAGTTTGAAATGAATGTCTTAAAATATATTGCAGCATTTTTAGCCTTGGCCGGCATGTTTCCGGCTAAGGCTCATGTTCTGAAAGTTACGGCCGAACCTGATTCGGTGTGTCTTTTCTCGTATGCCACGGCTGACGACGACGGCCGCAGCGGCTTGCGCTTTGCGTGGAGCGGCGACGGCCGGCATTGGACATCCATAGGCGGCGGGCGCAGCTTTCTAAGGTGCGACTATTCTTTGTGGGGCAGCGAGAAGCGCATGCTGGAGCCCGAAATATATCGTGATGCCGAAGGGCGGTGGCACTGTGTGTGGCAGCTGCATGCCGGAGGCCGTGAGTTTGGGCATGCGGCATCGGCCAACCTTGCCGAATGGCGCCGCCAGACATATTTCACCTATGACAGATTTAATGAGTTTGTGCCGTCGTCGTGGACACGGTATCCGCGCAGTGAGGCCGTTGTAGGCGGAGCTGTTCACAGCGGAACGGTGGCCAAAGTGGCATGGGCCGACGTTGAGCGGCTCATACGTTATTCAGGATATTGCGACTATCGCCAGTCGCTATATAATGAGAGTGCCGCCCAGGACGGCGTGCGCTTTGCCGGACTTGAGCCTGTGAAATTTACTCTAACGGCACGTCCCGACGAGGCAAAGCCCATAAGCAGCCATCTTATCGGAGTGTTCTTTGAAGACATAAACTATGGTGCCGACGGCGGACTCTATGCCGAACTGGTGCAGAACCGCGACTTTGAGTATGCCGAGGGCGAAAACGGAGGCATTGAGGAGTGGGGGCCTGCCTATGCGTGGACTGCTGAAGGCAGCGGCGCGTCAATGACAATAGGAACTTTGTCGCCTATACATCCTAACAATCCCCATTATGCAATTCTTACAGCAGGTTCTGCCGGAGCAGCCCTCGTTAATTCGGGCTACGACGGAATAACCGTGAGAAAGGGCGAAAAATACAACCTTTCGCTGTTTGTCCGCCTTGCCGGCGCACAGACAAAGACGGCGAAAATTCGCGTTAGTCTGCGCGGAAACAACGGCAACGAGCTTGCTTCTGCCACGCTGAAGGCAGCTCCCGGAGGCTGGAAAAAGCTCACGGCCACGCTCACTGCCGCTGAATCAGACGCTGCGGCGTCGCTGGTGCTGGCTCCTGAAGCCGCCGGCAAATACAATTTTGACATGGTTTCGCTCTTCCCCAAAAATACATTCAAGGGCCGCGCCAACGGTCTTCGTGCCGACCTCGCCCAGACTATAGCCGACATAAGGCCGCGCTTTGTGCGCTTTCCGGGCGGATGCGTTGCCCACGGACAGGGCATAGACAACATTTACCGTTGGAAAAACTCCATCGGGCCGCTTGAGAGCCGCAAGCCCATGAGTAATCTTTGGGGCTATCATCAGACCATGGGACTTGGCTATTTTGAGTATTTCCAGTTTTGCGAGGATATCGGCGCGATGCCCCTGCCGGTGGTGGCAGCCGGCGTGCCGTGCCAGAATTCGGCCTGCATACCCGGCCGTCTGCTCGGCGGTGGTCAGCAGGGAGGCATACCTCTTGACAGCATGGAAGCCTACATACAGGACATTATCGACCTGATAGACTATGCCAACGCCGACCCGAAGACCAACAAATGGGCACGTATGCGCGCCGAAGCCGGACATCCGGAGCCTTTCAACCTAAAGTATATAGGCATTGGCAACGAAGACCAGATTACCGATGTGTTCGAGCAGCGATTCACGATGATATACGAATCCATAAAGCAGCGCCGTCCGGGCATCACCGTAGTTGGCACCGTGGGGCCTTTCTATGAAGGCTCCGACTATGAGGAAGGCTGGGCGCTGGCCGACAAGCTGGGTGTGCCCGTGGTTGACGAGCACTATTATGTGTCGCCGGGCTGGTTTATACATAATCAGGACTTTTACGACCGCTACGATAGGTCAAAGTCTAAAGTTTATCTGGGCGAATACGCGGCACATCTGCCCGGACGTCCCAACAACATAGAGACAGCACTGTCTGAGGCTCTTTATCTCACGGCTGTTGAACGCAACGGCGACGTGGTTGACATGGCCTCTTATGCGCCGCTGCTGGCAAAGAAAGGTCACACGCAGTGGAATACCGACATGATTTACTTCGACAACGGCGGCGTAAATCCTACAGTGGGATATTATGTTCAGAAGATGTTTGGCAACAATTCGGGCGACAGCTACGTTCCCGTCGACCGCGCGTTAGACAACAGTCGCACCGATATTGGCCTCCGTGTGGCATCATCGGTTGTGCGCGACAGCAATACCGGCGACGTAATACTGAAGCTTGTAAACATGCTGCCCGTTGAAGTTAAGACCACAGCCGACCTCTCGTCGCTCACCTCTGGCGGCCGTGCCTCGCTTACTGTGCTGTCGGGCAGTCCTTCAGATGTTGACGCAAAGCCCGTAGAAAGCAGCATAACACTCGGCGGAAAATTCAATTATGACATGCCGCCTTACTCGTTCAGCGTTATCCGTATAAGCGGAAAGACAAAATAGCGGTAATGACTTTATCGGCTGTTTGTAACCGTCTGATATCCAGATTGTTACAATCTGCGTTGCAAAAGGCCGTCTTTTGAATCGTGAAAGACGGCAAATTGCAGCCTGAAAGGTGGCCTTTTGCAGGCCGAAAGGCCACCTTTTGCATGGCATGGGTTAGTCAGAGCCGGTCTGTAGTATTCGGCCTGATTGTTGCTCTTATATTGAGCGTATTGCCGTTTGGGCTTAATTGCCGTTCTGCAGGCAGTAGTTTTGTGCCGTGTGTTGGTCGTAATCATGTAAAGACAATAATAAAATAAACATTCAATACAACTACAAATGAAGATTTTAAAGCTATTTTCAACGTTCATGCTCGTATCCGTTACGGCTTCAGCTCAGAATACGGGCTATCCCATTACGCCCGTTCCGTTTACGGCAACGCATGTAAGTGGCGGTTTCTGGAAACAGCGTCTCGACGCATGTCGCGACGTAACCATACCGCTGGCGTTCAGCAAATGTGAAGAGTCGGGGCGATATGCCAACTTTGTCAAGGCGGCTAATCCCTGCGACACGTTCAAGGTCGGGGGCTTTCCTTTTGACGATACAGACGTGTATAAGACTATCGAGGGAGCGAGCTATCTGCTCCAGACCTATCCCGACAAGCGCCTGGAGGCTTACATCGACAGTGTGCTGGCTGTTGTGGCAAAGGCTCAGGAGCCTGACGGCTATCTCTATACGGCACGCACAATGAATCCGAAGCACCCACATTCGTGGTCGGGCTCGCAGCGTTGGGAGACGGTAGAAAATCTCAGTCATGAGTTCTACAATCTTGGTCACATGATAGAGGGCGCCGTTGCCCACTACAATGCTACCGGCAAGCGCAACTTTCTCGACATTGCCATGCGTTATGCCGACTGCGTGTGCCGCGCCATTGGTCCCGGCAAGGGGCAGCTTGTGCTGGTGCCGGGGCATCAGATTGCGGAGATGGCACTCGTGAAACTGTATCTCACCACAGGCGACAAGAAGTATCTGGATGAGGCTAAATTCTTTCTCGACAAGCGCGGATACACATCGCGCCGCGATGCCTACAGTCAGGCTCACAAGCCCGTTGTGGAGCAGGATGAGGCCGTAGGCCATGCCGTGCGTGCCACATACATGTATTCGGGCATGGCCGATGTGGCAGCCATAACCGGCGACACGGCTTATATTCATGCCGTAGACCGTATCTGGGACAACATCGTAGGCAAGAAACTTTATCTTACCGGCGGCATCGGTGCCACGTCGAACGGCGAGGCTTTCGGTCCTAACTATTATTTGCCAAACGCCACGGCCTACTGCGAGACGTGCGCTGCCATAGGCAATGTTTATGTAAACCACCGCCTGTTCCTGCTTCATGGCGATGCCAAATATTACGACGTGCTTGAGCGCGCGCTCTATAATGGAGTGCTTTCAGGCATATCTCTCGACGGCGGACGCTTCTTCTATCCCAATCCCTTGGAGTCGGTCGGAGGCTATGAGCGTCAGGCTTGGTTTGGCTGCGCATGCTGTCCGTCCAACCTCTGCCGCTTTCTCCCCTCTGTGCCGGGCTATATTTACGCCACGCGCGCCGACAGCCTTTATGTAAACATGTTTATCGAGGGCAACTCTGATGTTAAGGTAGGCAAGCGCAATATTTCTTTAAGTCAGCGCACATCTTATCCGTTTGACGGTACGATAGACATAACCGTAGCTAAAGGCAGCGGCAGTTTTGCAATGAAGCTGCGCATACCCGGATGGGCGCGCGGACAGGTTGTGCCGGGCGACCTTTATAGTTTTATTGACGGAAAACAGGGCGGATATACCGTGAAGGTGAACGGAAAGACTGTTGAAAGCACTATCGACAATGGATATTTTACCATTAACCGTAAATGGAAAAAGGGCGATGTGGTTGAACTTCAGCTCGACATGGAGCCGCGGCTTGTGGCAGCCAACGCCAATGTTGAGGCCGACAGGGGCATGCTTGCCGTAGAGCGTGGTCCGCTGGTTTACTGCGCCGAATGGAAAGACAACCCCGAAGTTGACATCTTTTCTGTACTGCTGCCGCGCAAGGCCGTGCTCAACGTTACGGCAGACAAGGCTCCGGGCGGGGGCAGCGTTATAGAAACCGCCGTGCAGAAGGTTACTTATGCTCCCGACGGACGCATGCAGACGTCCGACGCAATGCTGCGGCTTATACCGTATTATGCCTGGGCTAACCGCGGACAGGGCAAGATGTCGGTATGGCTGCCCTATGAAGCCGGAGCCATGCATCTGGGACCTGCGCTTAAAGTTGGCAACAATGAGTTTTTTGACAAATGATGTAAGGCTCTATATGTAAATACATTACGAAATGAAATATATGAATTTAAAACTTGCGGCGGCTGTGGCTTTGGCATGTGTCTGCGGACAGACTGTTGCCCAGGGCACGGCCGACGACTATCGCCGCGCATTTGAGTTGAGGGATAAATACAGTGCTTCTAAAGTGTATTATTCGGGTGTACGTCCGTCATGGATTGCACAGACCGACAGCTTCTGGTATGTGCGTAACACGCCGGAGGGGCGTGTTTATGTGGTTGTTGACGCAGGCACGCGCCAACGTACCGACCTGTTCGACCATAATGCCTTGGCCACTGCACTGGCAAAGGCCACGGGTAAGGACGTTAAGCCCGGTGCGCTGTATCTCGACCGGCTGTCGGTTGACAAGGCTACAGACTGTATCAGCTTTGTGTTCAACAGTCACAACTGGCGTTATTCATTGGCAGGCGGAAGCAAGCTCGACGACTGTGGCGAGCTGCCAAAGGTTAAACAGCGCCACTGGATGGAGGTGGACGACGAGAAAGAGGCCGCTCCTGTGGCATCGCCCGACGGACGCTATACGGCCTATATAAAGGAAAATAACATCTGGGTGCGTGAGACGGCTACAGGCAAGGAACGCCAGCTGAGCATTGACGGCACGATAGGCAACTATTATTCGGCATATATCAGATGGTCGCCCGACGGCAAGAAGGTTGCCGCATGCAGGATACGTCCGGCCGAAAAACGTTATGTGTATTATGTGGAGTCGTCGCCTTCAGACCAGCTTCAGCCAAAGCTGCATAAGCAGGAATATGCAAAGCCCGGCGACGAACTCCGTTTTAAGGTGCCCTGCATCTTTGATGTAGAGACAGGTAAGGCCGTTATACCCTGCACGGAACTGTTTGCCCGGCAGTATGACTTGTGGGGACCCGACTGGTCGGCCGACAGCCGCAGCGTGACGTTTGAGTACAATCAGCGTGGCCATCAGGTTTACCGTGTGCTCGAAATGTCGGCAGAGACAGGTGAGGTAAGACCTGTAATCGAGGAGACAAGCAAAACGTATGTGAACTATCCCATGCGCTACCGGTACGACCTTAGCGACGGACGCCACATAATATGGGCGAGCGAGCGCGACAACTGGAATCATCTTTATATGTACGACCGTACCAAGGGCAAGGCGGCATGGCAGATAACCAAAGGCAAATGGTATGTGCGCAGCGTGATAAAGGTGGACGAGAAGAACCGGCAAGTTTATTTCTCTGCAAACGGCGTTGAACCTGACGAAGACCCTTATCTGATACGTTATTACCGCATCGGCTTCGACGGAAAGAACATGACGTGTCTTACGCCTGATGAAGGTATGCACGAGGCATGGCTGTCTGACGACGCCCGCTATATTGTAGACACATATTCTATGGTGGACAAGGCTCCTGTTGCCGTATTGCGCGACGCTGCCACGGGCAAGGAAATAATGCCGCTTGAGACGGCGGACATCAGTGCTCTGCTGGCAGAAGGATGGAAAGCTCCCGAGGTGTTCACCGCAAAGGGACGCGACGGCAAGACCGACATGTGGGGAATAATAATCCGTCCGTCTAACTTCGACCCGTCAAAGAAGTATCCTGTGCTTGAGTATATCTATCAGGGACCGGGCAATCAGTATGTGCCCAAGACTTTTATACCTTACAACTGGTATATGACTTCTATTGCCGAGCTGGGCTTTATTGTTGTGATGGTCGACGGCATGGGCACTTCGTTCCGTTCACGCGAGTTTGAGAATATGTGCTACAAGAATCTTAAAGATGCCGGACTGCCCGACCATATAGCATGGATAAAGGCTGCCGCTCAGAAATATCCTTATATGGATGCCGACAATGTGGGCATCTTCGGATGTTCGGCCGGCGGACAGGAGGCCATGGGAGCGGTGCTGTTTCATCCGGAGTTCTACAAGGCTGCCTATTCTGCCTGCGGATGTCACGACAACAGAATGGACAAAATTTGGTGGAACGAGCTGTGGATGGGCTATCCCGTTGGCGAGCAGTATAAGGAGTGTTCTAATGTTGAGAACGCTCATCTGCTTAGCCGTCCGCTGATGCTTGTAGTGGGAGAGCTTGACGATAACGTTGACCCGGCGTCGACAATGCAGGTTGTAAATGCGCTGGTTAAGGCCGGAAAAGATTTTGAACTCGTTGTTGTTCCCGGTGCTCACCACACCATGGGCGAAGATTTCGGCGAGCACAAGCGTTATGATTTCTTTGTGAGAAACCTGCTTAAAAAGACTCCTCCTGCATGGAGCGAGATTAAGTAACGTTTGCATGGATATTTGATATTCTTTTATTTTCCATAATCTTCCTGCGGCATGACAATCGTTATATGATTGGTCGTGCCGCAGTTTCTTTTTATATGTTCAGATAAAGTGAGTGAGGTTAAGGAATGTCTGATGAATTTGAGATACTACAAAAAAACGGCCGGAGGCAAAATACTGCTTCCGGCCGTAATGGCATTATATATTTAATTGTATTGCATCAAATATTTTAATGCTGTCGTTATTTCTTCATGAACTTATAGCTCTTTGCTGTGCCGTCGGCAGCTTTTACCGTGGCAATATAGATTCCTGACGGAAGTGCCGACAGGCTTACAACGTTGGTGTCGGCAGACAATGTTACGCGGCCTGCCGTGTCGCTGATTACGATGCTCTTTGTGCTTTCGGCTGCACGAAGTTCGTTACCTGAAATTACAATGCCTTCGCCAGAGCCTGTTACGGCATTAATGCCGCTTGAAGTCTTTGTATATACACCTATGTTGTCGAGCAGCAGGCAGTCGCCGTTCTTTGTTCTCAGGCGTATTGCGATATATACGTCCTTTCCGTCATATTCGGCCAGACTTATTCCTCGTGTCTTCAGTATAGGTGTTTCGTCTTCAACGTTGAGCAGTTCAGTAAAGCTTGATGTGTTGTCGTCGGTGGCAGACACCATAATCTGATAATCCTCAAGATATTGCTCATTGTATGAATAAGCGTCCCAAACCAAATAACTTTCAGCGCCTTCGATGTGAACATTGGGCAGTATGAGCCAGCGGTCGGCCTGGTCGGTGCCGCTTAGCCATGAAGTTCCTGCCAGCAGATATTCGCCGAGTACGTTATGTTTTACGATGTTGAAGAGTCCCCATCCGTCTTCGTTAAACTCTTCGCCGGCCGCTGAACTTACCGTACCGCCGTCTTCAGCGCGGAATGTCAGGTCAGTAGGTATCTCGCCACTTTCAAAGTCCCAGAATTTTACAGGATTGCTTACAACAGTGAAGTCTTTTGTCAGCACGTTGTTGTCGGCGTTATTGTCTTTGTCGCTTATAACCTCCACCTTCAGCGAGTGTTTACCGTCGTTAAGGCCGGCAAGCAAGTTGCTGAATGTAATTGTTTCGCTTTTCATTGCCGGTAGTGTAATGATATCCTCTTTTACCGTAACATCATCAATGCTTACCTTAATATTGGCGTCGATGCTTATCACGCCGATGTTACTCAGGTCAAATGTAACATCCTTGAGGTTACTTTCGCGTACAAAGTCGTAAGGGCTCTGCAGGTTAGCTACTTCCAGGTCGTTTTCCTCTGGGTCTGCTTTCTCGAACGAAACGTCGTCAACGAGAATTAGGTTCTGGTTCTTGTCGCTGAACGCATAGAAACCTAAATAGATGGTCTGCGCCTCGTCGAAATGAACAACGTTGACAGACTCCTCGTATTTGTTGTTCATAATCGGGTTGAACTCCACAATCTTGTTGGTCATGGCCTCAGGCTTGGCCTCGTTGCCCCAGTATACGGCCATCTTCTCTGGATAAGAGTCGAGGTTAGAATACCAGAACTTCAGCACGTAATAGCCCGGTTCAACGTTTATCGGGTCGAGCATGGCCCAGTCGTCGCCGTTGTTGTTTGAGTCATAGCCGTAAGCCAGACAGCCGTTGCCGGTGTGCGCCATGTTGAAGAAGCCCGATTCGATGCTTACGTCCCATGTGCCCTCGTCGTTGTTGAGGTTGTAGAAGGTGAAGTCCTGCGTGTTCTCCGAAGCCTCGAAGCCCATTGTGTAAGGAGCGTTCAGCGGTGCCTTGTGCCTTACCGAGGTGTAGCATGTGTCGTTCGTGTGGTCGAAGTCGTCGGGATGAGTGGCCCATGCCTTTATTTCGTATGTGGTCAGCGGGGCAGAGAGGTCGGCCTTGGCATTGAATGTATATTCAACCGTTGCGCCTGCTGACAGCGTTTTGTTCACGGTTTCCTTGGCAATCTCCTTTCCGTCAACGGAAAACGCCACGTCGAATGTGTTGATGTCAACGCGTCCGCTGTTCTTTATAGCCACCTTCACGGTCTCCTGCCCGAGATCGAAACCAGAAACAGGACTCAGTATCTCCGCAACTTTTATGTCTGTCGGGTTGGCAATAGGCTCAACCGTAACCGAACAGAGATAAAGATAGTCCTTGTAAGCCGTAGATGTGGCGCGGAACGCTATGTGGAAAGGCTCGCCGGCCTTGGCGTCAACGAGAAAATAGCCCGACTGCTCGTCTTTCAGTATCTTGTCGTATGTAGCCTCCTTGCTGGTCATGTCTTCCACGGTGCCGCCCTTGCCCGAGTACACCTCCATGCTCTCGCCATACATGCTTCCGCTGAAAGTGTATTTCACTATCAGCGTGCCTGTTTCGGCAGGCGTTATGGCAGGCGAAATCAGCCAGTCGTCGCCGTTGTTGAAGTAGTCGTACTTATAAGCCACTTTCGACGGGGTGCCTTCTTCGTTGAAGAGCCATGTGGCGCCGTCGCTGTTGGCATCAACCACGGTCCATGCGTTGAACTCGTCAGCCGTATCAAATGCTGTGGAATAGATTGCGTCTGCATGTGCAGAAAAAACCGACAGCAGAAGGAAAAGTAAAAGTAAAAACGTAGATATCTTCCTCATAATAATATAATGTTGGGGCTCATTTGAAAACAAAGCCTGAACACCCGCAAGGCTGACCCCCCTTTAACCTTACGAAAGTTGGCCTGATAAAATGTTTAGATTATAAATATAGTAAAAGAATCGTTATGTGTGGTTGCAAAATGAAATACTTTAATTAAAATTAACTTAAAAATGAAAACAAACGGAAGTTTGGTAGATAATATGTGATATATGGAACAAACAACGTGAGACATAAGACGGCGACAAAATGAAACAATAAGACGGCCGAAAGCATGAATAGAAATAGATAAAACCGTCATTAGCTTAATGAAATATTGTGGCTTGGTAACGTCGAAAAATACATCTCCTGTCATGTTCTGCGTTTGGTGTTTTTGATAAATAAATCAAACGGAGTTTGTATACATTTATGACATTTCCCGTCCGTTTGACGCTCTCAGAATGGCGATGTCTGTTCTCAATCAACTTTTTGCCTTGAAAATCGCCATATTTTGCCCATTTCTGTTAAGTCGTTGTCCTACAGATGCTTACGTGAAAATGCAATCCAAATAGCAATAGTTAAAAAATATTACTCTGCCGTTTACCACTCAAAAGTGGCCCATTTACGATGCGTTACTCATCGCTTTTCGCATCAAAAGCAGCCGTCTTTGCATCAAAAAACGCCTGTTTCAGCTCGGTTTTATGGTATAAAAGTAAATAAAGGTTAATATATCTACTTTATAAAGAGAACAATTTTAACTTTCGTTATAATTTGATTTTCTATATTGAAAAAATATTTTGTCATGATTATTTTCTATTAAACGGATGGGGATTCAATACAAGATAAGTGCTATGTTTATTATCACAAAAGTTTGTATTGTGTATTGCCGTTTTGTATTCAGATGTTTGTGATGTATGGTTTATTTCGGCTTTTACATTTAATATAAATGTATTGGTTGATATACAAGAATGATTTAAATTAATGTTATTTTATTTTCTTGAGTTTATTCTTCTGTTAAATAATATCTTGTTATGGTTAGTTTTTCCCCATTCTATTATTGGTATCAGATGTGGTATCAGTGTCTCTCCAAATTCGGATACGCAGTATTCTACACGCGGAGGGATTTCTGGATATGCTTTGCGGCTTATCAGCCCGTCTGTTGCTAAAGAATGTAAAATGTTGGAAAGCATTTTCTCAGAAATTGAAGGTATTAACCTGAATAGTTCATTGAACCGCATTATTTGATGCTCATGCAAGGTTAGCAGCACAACAAAAGCCCACTTGTTACTAAATAATTCAAGTATTGGAGCCGCCTTACAGTATTCGTAGTCGAATTTTTTTCCCATTTTTTTATGTCGTAACTTTATGATTTTCAGAAAAACTAACTTAAATGTAAGTACCTGAGTTTCAGGATAGTTCTTTGTGCTTGCTTGTTATTTTATTAATTTTGCACGTGCAAATTTAATAAAAATAAATTCGATTTAAACACAAGATAATGGAATTGTTACATTTTACGGGACAAGTATGGAGACCGCCTTATGAGGCAACAGCACAACTGCTGCAGGTTACATCAGGATGCACATGGCACAAATGCAAATTTTGTAGTCTTTATCATGGTACAAATTTCAGAATGTCGCCTGTCTCAGAGATAGAAGATGACCTGAAAACAATAAGTATTTATCAGCCGAGGGCACATCGCGTGTTTCTTACAGGAGCAAATCCTTTTGCACTTAGCTATAACCGTTTGTTTGATTTGGCTTTACTTATACGGAAGTATCTTCCATATTGTGAATCAATAGGTGCATTTGCGAGGATAACAGATATTATGAGCAAGACAACTGATGAGCTTAGAAATCTGCGACATATGAAGTTTAACAGCATAAGCATAGGTACGGAATCGGGTGATGACTGGACATTGGAAAGGATGAATAAGGGCTATAAATCGGTAGATATAATTGAACAATGCAATAAACTTGACGAAGCAGGAATAAAATATAACATTGTGTATTTAACCGGACTGGCAGGAATGGGCAGAGGACAGCAGAATGCAGAAAATACGGCCGCTGTGTTTAACCGGATAAATCCGTTTACAATAAACTTCGTATCGTTGACAGTGTTTCCTGAGTCAGAACTTTATAAAGAAATACAGGAGGGTAGGTTTACTGAGGCAACCGAGCATGAAAGACTTTTGGAATTGAGAACTCTGGTGTCAAATCTCAAAATTAGAACAACGCTTCTTGGAAATACTGTTTCAAATATAATTTCGTTTATCGGTATGTTGCCGAATGATAGAATACGTCTTATCGCAGAATTCGACAGCGCGATAAAAATGATGGATGAGACGGAAATGCGAAAATACAGAGATAGTATAAAGTCTTTGTGAGCAAAAGTTAGATGATTGTTGGTGTATTGGGGCTTTAATCAAAATGCGGTATTTTACCGTATTTTGATTAAAATATTATATCATAAAAATCATAAATCTTCAGGCGTAGGGATGACAATAATAGAGTCGCTGCATTGTATTCCATAAAATACGTCGCGAACACGGCCCTGTTGTGGAATCAGAATACCTTTCTCTATAAGGTCTTTAATGTCGCGCGCAGCCGTGTCAGGCGATACCTTTGCGCGCTTTGCCCAGTTCTTGGCCGTCAGTTTGCCGTGATAACCGTCTAAATACATATTAAGAACTTCACGTTGTCTCTCTGAAAAAATGGTTTCGGCATGGTTTTGCCAGAATATTGCCTTATTTAGCACTTTCGACAACGTTTCATCAGATTGCTCGACAGAACGTAGCAGACAGTCAAGATACCAGATAATCCATTCTGTAATATCGCAGTCTCCTTTTTGCGTTTTCTCCAGTATGTCGTAATACTGTTTTTTATCCTTGTTTATCTGATGGGAGATACTGAAGAAACGCATTTTTGAGTTTTCTGCCTGTGAAAGTGCCATGTCGGCGATGGCTCGCCCGATTCGTCCGTTTCCGTCATCGAAAGGGTGTATGCAGACAAACCATAAATGGGCTATCGCCGATTTTACATATCCGTTATTGGTATCTGAATTGAACCATTCAAGAAACAAATTCATATCCTCGCTTATCTTTTCAGGAGCAGGTGCTACATAATGCACCTTTTCACGGCCGAACATTCCTGATATTACTTTCATTTCTCCGCTTCGATATTTTGCCACGTCTATTTTCGTTGGGCCGCTCCAGCCTGTCGGGAACAGGCAGTTATGCCAGCCGAAGAGTCTTTCGTTGGTGAGGGGTACGTTGAAATTAACGGTCGCATCAAGCGCCATTTCCACCACTCCGTCTATATAGCGTGAAGATTCTGTAGGATTCTGTATTTGTACTCCAAGTCTGCGGGCTACCGAAGAACGCACCTGTTCGTTGTTCAATTCCACTCCTTCAATTTCTGATGATGCAATGATGTCATGGGAGATTGATTCCACCACGGCAGACATCTTGTCGTTAAAGCCTATTACGCTAAGACGCCCCATCAGATAGCCCACAGCCTTGTGTACTTTGTTTAGTTCCTCGCCAACACATTCTTTGTTCCACGAAAAGTGGGGCCATTCTTTATGTTTATATATATACATAGGCAGAATTGTTTTTGCAAATATACAGTTTTGCGGACAATTAACCGCATATTTTGCGGCTTATTCTCCGCAAAGAACGATAATTTTAATGATTTTCTTGTGTAAAATGTGATTTGTATCTGTTGTTTGTACAAGGTATTTTGTTGGTCTTTCATCGGGTATTTGCATTGCCGGGCATGGATTTATGCATTTGTTATTGCCGCTTTTTGTGTTTTTCTTGAAAAAACAAAAAATCCTGACTTCCATTGGAAATCAGGATTTTTGTTGGAAGTGGTACCACCAGGAATCGAACCGGGGACACAAGGATTTTCAGTCCTTTGCTCTACCAACTGAGCTATGGCACCATTGTTATTGCTTGTTTGCGGGTGCAAAGATAGGCGTTTTTTGTTAACTGCACAAATTTTTGAGCATTTTTTTTGAAAAAAGTGCACGAGTTTCAAAAAAATGCTGTACCTTTGCACTCGCTTTTAAGGTTTCGGGATTTAGCGCAGTTGGTAGCGCACTACGTTCGGGACGTAGGGGTCGCTGGTTCGAGTCCAGTAATCCCGACCAAATGTGGGTCAATATGTTGTAGTACAGCATGTTGGCCCATAGTCGTTTTATTAGGTGACAGAAAAGTAAGACACTTTGGCGATAAAAAAACAATAATTGTGTATCTTTGTGTTCTCGTTGCATCTTTTCTGTACATAATTAATATATGCTGACGGCTTTGTTGAAAGTGCGTGTGGTGTAGAGGCCGATGAGATGTGCATGAGTTTCTTTTAAGAATAATAGTAGATTCGGGCTGCGTTGCTGACGGCTGACGTGATGCGGTCTGTACGGACATAATAAAAAATTGTTTGTTATGAAAATATCAGTTATTGGCGCTGGTGCCATGGGTGGTGCCATGGTTGAGGGTTTTGTTAAGTGTGGCATGTTTGCTGCTGCCGATATTACAGTTTCATCTCCTCACGAGGCAACTCTCGGGCGGTTTAAGCAGCTGGGAGTGAGTGTTACAACGGACAACAGGGTGGCGGCAGCCGCAGGCGACGTGGTGTTTGTCGTGGTTAAGCCCTGGCTGGCAGAGCAGGTGATAGGCGAGATAAAGCCGGTGGTTGATTATAGCCGGCAGACCATAGTGTCGGTTATGGCTGGCGTAAGCGGCAGTAAGCTTAAAGAATGGCTTGGCGGAACTGACGGAGAGCTGCCGCGGCTGTTCATCGTTATGCCTAACATTGCCATTGCCGTGAAAAGTTCAATGACGTTTATCGTGCCGGTTAATGCCGGCGAAGGAGACACGGCAGTCATGGCGTCTCTGTTTGACGCTACGGGCGGGCAGATGGTTACCGAGGAACGGCTGCTCGGAGCTGCCACAACGCTTGCGTCGTGCGGCATAGCCTATGCCATGCGGTATGTCAGGGCTTCGGCCGAAGGCGGCGTGGAGCTTGGGTTTAAGGCGCGTGACGCCCAGCGGATAGTGCTTCAGACCGTCAAGGGGGCTGTAGACCTGTTGCAGGCAAACGGCAGTCACCCTGAAGCCGAGATAGATAAGGTTACAACGCCGGGCGGCTTGACTATACGCGGACTTAATGAAATGGAGCATGCCGGATTTACAAGCGCCGTGATACGGGGACTAAAGGCCGGAATGACAAAATGAACGTCTAACGGCCGTAATTCTTCCATTTTGCATCAAAAACCTGCACACTCGCTTTTCTTGTGTGCAGGTTTTTGACTTATATTTAGCGATTAAAAAATATTTTGCCTTTTAAGTTTCGGTTTTTCGGATTTAATTAGTACTTTTGGCAAAAGTATAACTAAAACAAGGATAAATGGAAGAAGCAATAAAACAAATTGGCGAGCGTCTTAAGGGCCTTCGCGATGTGCTTGACATTCCGGCACAAGAGGTGGCCGACCTTTGCGGCGTGTCGCTGGAGGCATATACAAAAATGGAGGAAGGCGACGGTGAGCTCTCGATAAGCAGTCTGCAGAAGATATCAAAAGAATATGGCGTAGCGCTTGACGTGCTGTTGTTTGGCGAAGAGCCTCACATGAGCTCATATTTTCTTACCCGTAAGGGGCAAGGCATGAGTGTAGAGCGCCGCAGCGCATACAAATATCAGAGTCTGGCCAGTGGTTTCCGTGGCCGCACGGCCGAGCCGTTCATGGTCTTGGTTGAGCCAAAGCCCGATGACGCGCCACTAAAAAAGAACAGCCATCAGGGGCAGGAGTTCAACATGGTGACCGAGGGAACTCTTGAAATTACGATAGGAAAGAAGACTTTTGTGCTAAACGAGGGCGACAGTATGTATTTCGACGCCACGCAGCCGCATTGTATGCGCGCGCTCAACGGCAAGGCCGTTAAATTCTTGGCAATAATATTCTAAAAGAAAAGAAAGGTGAAGTGAAAATGATTGAGAGATTTTTAACGCAGACTCATTTTTCGTCTGTTGAAGACTATAAGGAGAATCTGCACTTTATAGTTCCTGACAATTTTAATTTTGCTTACGACGTGATGGATGTCTGGGCTGAGGAAGAGCCCGGAAAGCTGGCCTTGCTGTGGACAGACGACGATGGACACTGCAAGCGTTTTTCTTTTAAAGACATCAAGGAACAGACAGACCGCACGGCGTCTTATTTTCAGACACTCGGCATTGGCAAGGGAGACCCTGTAATGCTTATCCTGAAGCGCAGGTATGAATTTTGGCTTTCAATGCTGGCTTTGCACAAGCTGGGAGCAGTGGCCATACCCGCCACTCACATGCTTACCACGCAAGACATAATTTACAGGAACAACTGTGCCGATGTTAAGGCCATTATATGTGTAGGCGAGGAATATGTACTTAAACAGGTAAAAGAGTCGAAAGACGACAGCCCGTCGCTGAAGGTGCTTGTAAGTGTAGGTCCGGAGAGCGCTGAAGGTTTCCACGACTGGCATTCTGAATGGGACGATGTGCCGGCGTTTGTTCGTCCGGAGCATGTAAACGATAACGGCGACACCATGCTGATGTATTTTACGAGCGGCACGAGCGGCAAGCCTAAGATGGTGGCTCACGATTTCCTTTATGCCTTAGGACATCTTACTACGGGTGCGTTTTGGCATAACCTTTCGGCGGACAGCATCCACCTCACTGTGGCAGACACGGGCTGGGGAAAGGCTGCATGGGGTAAGCTCTACGGCCAGTGGTTCGCAGGTGCGGCCGTGTTTGTCTTCGATCATCAGAAGTTTACCGCCGACAAGATATTGCGCAAGATAGAAGAATACAAGATAACATCGTTCTGCGCTCCTCCTACGGTTTACCGCTTTATGATACACGAGGACTTCTCAAAATACGACTTGTCGTCGCTGCGCTATTGCTGCACAGCCGGTGAGGCCCTTAATCCTGCCGTCTACAACCGCTTTTATGAACTTACGGGCATAAAGCTGATGGAAGGATTCGGGCAGACCGAGACAACCATGACCCTCGGCACCATGCCGTGGATGGAGCCGAAGCCCGGAAGCATGGGCATGCCAAATCCGCAGTATGACATCGACCTTGTGCGCCCTGACGGAACGTCGTGTGAGGACGGTGAGAAAGGCGAAATTGTGATACGTGTTGATAAAGGCAAGCCTATCGGCCTGTTCAACGGCTATTACCGTGCCCCTGAGCTTACGGCAAGGGTGTGGCGCGACGGCGTTTATCACACGGGCGACGTGGCATGGCGCGACGAGGACGGCTATTACTGGTTTGAAGGCCGCATAGACGACGTTATAAAGAGCAGCGGATACCGCATCGGGCCGTTTGAGGTTGAGAGTGCGCTGATGACCCATCCGGCTGTTGTGGAGTGTGCCATAACCGGTGTGCCCGATGACATTCGCGGCATGGTGGTTAAGGCAACCGTTGTACTCGGCAAAGACTGGAAAGGCAAAGAAAGTCCTGAGCTGATTAAGGAGCTGCAGGACCACGTTAAGCGCGAGACTGCTCCTTACAAATATCCGCGTATAATCGAGTTTGTCGACGAGTTGCCCAAGACTATCAGCGGAAAGATTCGCCGCGTTGAGATAAGGGACAAAGACAGTCAGAAGGCCTGACGGCAGACTAATCCTACTATTTAATAAAATGCGCAAACAGGCCCGTCTGTAGTTCCGCCCCTTTTATGTTGGGCAGTAATGGGCTTGTTTGCGCGTTTTTATTTTACATAAAAAGATATTCCGATGAACCGCAGATTGGTTATTAAGGTGGGCAGCAATGTGCTCACGCGCGACGACGGCAAGCTCGACATCACGCGCATGTCGTCCCTGACCGACCAGCTGGCATGGCTCCGCTCTGAGGGCTATGAGGTTATACTCGTGTCGAGCGGTGCCATGGCCAGCGGCCGTGGCGAGATTAAGGTCAGCCGCAAGCTCGACAGCGTGGAGCAGCGTCAGCTTTATTCGGCTCTCGGTCAGGCCAAGCTCATAAATCTTTATTACGACCTTTTTCGTGAATACAGAATACCCGTGGGACAGGTGCTTACTATGAAGGAGAATTTTTCCTCGCGCCGCGAGTATCTCAATCAGCGTGCCTGTATGACGGTGATGCTCGACAACGGCGTGATACCCATTGTCAACGAGAACGACACGGTGAGCGTTACTGAGCTTATGTTTACCGACAACGATGAGCTTTCAGGACTTATCGCGTCGATGATGGATGCCTCTGAATTGATAATTCTCAGCAATATTGACGGCATTTACGACGGCCGGCCGGGCGACGCTGCTTCTAAGATTATATCGCGCGTTGAGCGCGGAAAAGACCTCAGTCAGTATATCAGTCAGGAGAAGAGCGGCTTTGGGCGCGGCGGCATGATTACCAAATGCGCCATTGCGCAGAAGGTGGCCGACGAAGGCATACGCGTGATAATAGCCAACGGCAAGCGCGACAACATTCTTGTTGACCTGATTAGGCATCCCGACGCCACGCCTCACACCGAGTTTGTTCCGGCCACGGAACCCGTGTCAAAGGTGAAGAAGTGGATTGCCCACAGCGACAGCTTTGCCAAAGGTTCTGTCGTTGTTAACCGAAAGGCGGCCGACTTGCTGCGCGGCGAGTGCGCCGTTAGCCTGTTGTTTGTGGGGGTTACGGCTGTTAACGGCGACTTTGAGGAGGGCGACATAATAAACATTGTTGACGAAGACGGCGTGCGCATAGCTGTGGGTAAGGCCGGCTTCGGCAGTGCCGAGGCACGCCGTAATGTGGGCCGCCACGACCTGCGCCCGCTCGTGCATTATGACTATATGTATATGGAATGATTTGTTTTGCATTGCATCTGCGGCAAAATAAAATATTGTTTATATCGTTATATCAGAGAGAATATGGACTATTCAGAAATATTTGCCAGAGTCAGGCATGCCGCATCAGAGCTTGCCGTGGTTGGCGACGATGTAAAAAACAGTGTGCTGCTCAGTGTGGTCGATGCCATTTCGGAGCGTAAGGAAGAACTTCTGAACGCAAACGCTGCCGACTTGGAGCGCATGGACAGTGACAATCCGCTATACGACAGGCTTAGGCTGACAGGGCAGCGGCTCGACGACATTGCGTCTGACATGCGTCATGTGGCTGCGCTGCCGTCGCCTCTCGGGCGTGTGCTCATGGAGCGCACCCTGCCCAACGGCCTGCGCCTGCGCCGTGTCAGCGTGCCCTTTGGCGTTATAGGCATGATATACGAGGCACGCCCCAATGTAAGTTTCGACGTGTTTTCGCTCTGTTTCAAGAGCGGCAACGCCTGTCTGCTAAAGGGCGGCAAGGATGCCGACAGCTCAAACCGGGCTATAGTGGCGCTTATTCACGACGTGCTGAGGAATAATGGGCTAACTCCTGACACTGTTTGCCTGATGCCTGCCACGCATGATGCCACCGCGGCGCTGCTTTCGGCAGTGGGCTATGTCGACCTGTGCATACCGCGCGGAGGAAAGAGTCTCATCAACTTTGTGCGCGATACGGCAAAAGTGCCGGTAATTGAGACCGGGGCCGGCGTGGTGAACACATATTTCGATGAGTTTGGCGACGTTGACATGGGGCGCAGGATTATTAATAACGCCAAAACGAGGCGTGTAAGCGTGTGCAATGCTCTCGACTGCCTTATAGTGCATGAGTCGCGTCTGAAGGAGCTTTGCTCCCTTTGTGAGCCGCTGGCCGGCAGCAATGTAGTGATTTATGCCGACGATAAGGCATACGCAGCCCTTGCCGGCGGCTATCCCTGCAGCTTGCTCTGCCATGCTTCCGATGAGAGTTTCGGCACGGAGTTTATGGACTATGCCATGGCCGTCAAGACTGTTGCGTCGCCCGATGAGGCTCTGAGCCATATCGCCACATACGGTTCGGGCCACAGCGAGTGCATAATAACTTCTGACGAAAGGCGCGCGGCCGAGTTTCAGTCGAGAGTCGACGCGGCGTGCGTATATTGGAACGCTCCCACCAGCTTCACCGACGGGGCGCAGTTCGGGCTTGGTGCCGAGATAGGCATAAGCACACAGAAGTTAGGGCCGCGCGGGCCTATGGGACTTGAGGAGATAACCACATACAAATGGCTCATTGACGGAGAAGGACAGATAAGGCAGTAGGCCGTGAGCAGCCATGCATCCGGCATTAAGCTGAAGGCAAGGCCTGCGGTTGGGCGTCGCCGTAAAGCGACGATGCCGTAAGGCGCCTGATGGCTGCCGCTTCTTGCCGGCGACAGGGCCTTTCATCATTTATATATATACTGGGTGTTAGTAAAAATTTAAATAAAAAGATATGAATACATTTATAAACGTAGAAGACATCGGCAGCCTGCAGCAGGCACTTGCCGAAGCGCAGGAGATAAAGAACGACCGCTTTAAGTATCAGCATCTTGGCAAGAACAAGACGCTGATGATGATTTTCTTCAACAACAGTCTGCGCACACGTCTCAGCACGCAGAAGGCTGCGATGAACCTGGGCATGAATGTGATAGTGCTCGATGTGAACGCCGGAGCATGGAAACTTGAAACCGAGCGTGGAGTTATCATGGACGGCGACAAGAGCGAGCACCTGTTGGAGGCCATTCCGGTTATGGGCTGCTATTGCGACCTTATCGGCGTGCGCTCGTTTGCCGGTCTTACCGACCGTGAGTACGACTATGCCGAAACCGTGCTCAACCAGTTTATCAAGTACAGCGGCCGCCCCGTTTTTGCCATGGAGACGGCCACGGTGCATCCGCTTCAGGCGTTTGCCGACCTCATTACCATTGAGGAACACAAGACAAAGGCACGCCCTAAGGTGGTTATGTCGTGGGCACCACATTGCCGCGCCCTGCCGCAGGCCGTTCCCAACTCGTTTGCGCAGTGGATGAATGCTGCCGACGTAGACTTTGTTGTTACTCACCCCGAGGGCTATGAACTCGACCCGAAGTTTGTAGGCAACTCCCGTGTGGAGTACGACCAGATGAAAGCTCTTGAGGGAGCCGACTTTGTTTATGCCAAGAACTGGAGCTGTCCGGGCGTGACCAATCCGGCCGACTATGGCAAGATATTGAGCAAGGATATGTCGTGGACAATAGACGATGCCCACATGGCCGTTACCGACAACGGCAAGTTTATGCACTGTCTGCCCGTGCGCCGCGGACTTATCGTAACCGACGACGTTATCGAAAGTCCCAATTCGCTGGTGATTCCTGAGGCCGCCAACCGCGAGATTTCGGCTTCTGTGGTAATCAAGCGCATGCTCGAGGCTCTGTAATCAGAGCAGTGATATATGCTGTAGCCTGATACCACTTTGCAATATGTGGTGTTTTGACCTATAAAAGGTGTCCTTTTGCATTGTAAAACACGGCAAAACGCAATGCAAAAGGGCACCTTTTGTATTGCGTTGGTTTTCAGCCTGTTGCAGAAGTCTGCCGAAACGGTATGATGCCGGGTTGGCGTTTAGGGTGAAAAATATTTTTAAATCCAAATCTGTCATTAATATTCTGCTGTATTTTAGTTTTATATTAAGCATATTGTCGTCTGCTTTTTTGTAGGGATAGCGGACCATGTCGGGAAAAAGCTGACGGCAAGCCGGCAAATAGAAAACAAACATACGGATTGAAGCATCAATCTGCTTGTAGAATTAAAACATATTAAGACTAATGCGATTTTTGGTTTAAAACGTTTTTATGTTCAGCCTCTTACGCGGCATGTGCCTGCTTCTATAATGTTTTTTAACGATAATAATTGAAACATTACCTGACGGATTGAATGGGATTTAGACTTTAATACATTATTTTTGCGCTAAAAAAGAATATCTGCTTATGGAAAAATATGCCGTGCTGTCAGCCGTTAACAGAGGCTCTTTCTGGGAACGTCTGTGTCATCTGTACATGAAGACCGGTGATTATATTGATATGGAAAACCTTGAAAACCGCCATGTGGTTTATGCCAAGGTGTTTCTTAGCGACATCCGAAATCAGTATGCCGCGCTGCTCGAGTCGCAGCTGTGGCAAGACTATCTTTCGCAGGTAACGTGCTCGGTTATTGGGCAGGCGCCTCTCGACGGCTCGAAGATAAATGTTCTTGTATGTACGTCTGATTCGGCCGACAGTCATGCGCTTTGTCGTGTGCGGCTAAGCGGCGATGATGTGGCAGGCATGGATATATACGTACAGAGTGTAATGCTTTTTGAGAAGTTTGTAACCCATGCGCATCTGACCGGTGGAGCTTCTAAGCCCGCGGGTATGCGTGTATGGGTTTATGTGGCCGATGTCGACGGCAGTCTCAGTGTCGTAGAAAAGGCACGCGACGACGTTTTTATGCGTTACGGCATAGAGATAGACGAGCGTCGTGTAGCCGTTACGTGTGTTGGCGGAACCACTCATATGGACGGGGTGTTGGTGGCACTCGACTATATATCGTTCTGCAGACAGGCCAAGGCTGTCGTGCCGCTCCATATCGATAGCGGAAACAGTGGCGGCGGAAGCCGGATTCATGCCTGCACCTACGGCATCGGGATTGACCTTGGCTACGGGTTGCGTGTCGACCTTCCGGCGTTTGTGCCTTCAGCTGCCAGCGGTGCCGACATGAGCCAGCTCGATGTGCGACAATATACAGGACAGTTGCTCGGCGACATGGGTGTAAGATTAAAGAGCTATGGGCTGACGATGAACCACGTGCGCTGCTTTGTGGCCTACCTGCGTGACTTCTCCGACTATTCCGATGTCGACCGTCTGCTCTCCATGGCCTTCCCTTATGTGCCGCATGCCATAATAGGTGCCAAGGGGGCCGACTGCCTGCGGCCTGTCATGATAGAATGTGTGGCAGTGAAGCCGGTGTAAGTCTGTCATGCGTCTTACTGTCATGTTTAGTGGCGTTTATGTCTGACATTGTGTCTATATATACGGAATATTTGTGAATAATCAATGATTTTTATTAAAACAAAGGCGTTTGTCGCTTTTTTTGCTTATGTTTGCACGACGTATGTACTGCTGTATATGGCATAAGTAAACGCAGCAGATAAATAAAAAGAAATCATAAAAACAACAAAACAAAAAAGAAAAAATGAACGAAGAAAGATTGTATGATCTCATACGCGAGAAAGAAAACATCGCGTCGGTAGCCTTCCCGTCGCTTATGCGCAAGGTTTACGTGTGGATGACTCTGGCCCTTGTAATAACAGGCTTTGTTGCCTACGGAGTGGCTTCAAGCCCTGGCATAATAACGGCCCTGGTGTCTAACAAGCTGCTGTTCTGGGGATTGTTCATAGCCGAGCTGGCTCTGGTATGGACTGTTTCGGCGCGCATTAACCGTCTGTCGCTGACCACGGCCACCCTGCTGTTTATCCTTTATTCGGCCCTCAACGGTGCCACCTTGTCGATGATTCTGCTTGTCTACACGATGGAGTCGATAGCCAGCGTGTTCTTTATCACGGCCGGCACGTTTGCTGCGATGGCAGCCATAGGATATTTCACAAAGGCCGACCTCTCGTCGTTGGGCAAAATTCTCATGATGGCCCTTATCGGCCTTATCATTGCCACGGTGGTTAATGCCTTCCTGCTAAAGAGCGGCGGCTTCAGCCTTATACTTAGCTATGTTGGCGTGCTCATCTTTGTCGGGCTTACGGCTTACGATACACAGAAAATTAAGCAGATGCTGATTATGGCAGATGACGTTACCGAAGAGACGCAAAAGATAGCTCTCTTAGGTTCTCTTTCACTATATCTCGACTTTATCAACCTGTTCCTCTATCTGCTCAGGATATTCGGAAACAGCAGGGATTAATATATTTTTATTCGTATACGCGGCAGGTTGGCATTATAGTGTGTTACTGCATTTATAATGCCATACCTGCCGCTTTTTTGTTATATTCTGGATTTTGACAGCTTTATCCCCAATTGGTCATTAGACTTGTTGGGGTTTAATTTCATATATGGATTTATCTGAAATACGTGTTATAATTGTAAATTTTTCTCATTATTAAAGAAATGTGACCAATTTAATCTGTATATAAAATATTGTAAATAGTATATAAGATTCCCGGAATAAGGGCGGAAGTTATGTCGGTTTTGTATGTATGAGAGTGTTGTGATGCAATGTTTTTTCTGATAAAAAACGTTAAAAATAGATGTTCCCGCTTTATTAATTAATAAAAATATTGTAATTTAGAAAGCTGAAAAAGCGATGAATGATAAAAGATGCTATAATAAAAGTATAAAATCAAAAAAATAACAAACTGATTGGTGATAAATAATAGCTGCTGTTCTTACCACTAAGACTGGGAGAATTGAACGGTCCGCAGCAACTGAAAACGTGATTAAAAAAATAATATACGCCAACGGACCGGCAGGCGTAAAATAATCAAACTAATAGCAAATGGATAAAAAACTACTCACAATTTTTGCCTGTGTACTTTTTATATTTGGCTTTTGCATTAACGTGTCGGCTGGAAGTTTTGTGTCGAAGCCAATTGCTTTTGCAGAGGTGAATGCAGATGATGCTTCGGCTGACGAAGGTATAACGGAAACAATTAACATTAATGAGCTTGATGTCGAGACGTCAAGCAATTCTTCTACGGCCGGAGATATCACAGAAGATAAAACGCTTGAATCAGATAACTTTTCTGTGATTATTTCTCCTAAGCTTTCAGGTAGTACGAATACTCGCTTTTGGGCAACAGAAAATGGTCCGGAACTTCGTGTTTATAATGGAACAATTACAGTGAAAGCTGCTGCCGGCAAGATGCTGAATAAAGTTGTATTTGGCCAGACGCAATGGGGTACTATGACTGCTGATGCCGGAGTGCTTGATGGTCAGACATGGACTGGTGAAGCCGAGACAGTTGTGTTCACTGTGACAAAACAGTGTCGAATTACATCAATAAGTGCTACGGTTGCAGACGCTTCTGCTGCAGCAATTACAGAAATTGCCAACATAGCAGATTTGAGAAAGCTTTCAGACGGCACCAGCGTGAAGCTCACCCTCAAGGGCACTAAGGTTACTGTTAACGAGCTTAACATGCGCGGCAAGACAATCCTGATAGAGGACGAGTCTGGCGCAATCGGCCTTGTAAGCAGCATGTTCGAGCCGGGCATAGCCGACGTCCTTCCCGATGCCTTCGGCTGCGCCGGCGTGGTTCTGAACGGCTATCTGTATTGCACTTACATGAACGATGGTTACGGTACGATTGGCCTGACCACCAGCGACAAGACTTCCGAGTCAGAGATAGAAGTCACCCAGGCTGAGATAGAGCCTACTGTTATGACCGTGTCTGAGGCCTGCGACGAATCTAACGACTGCCGCTATGTTGAGTTCCGTGACGTTAACATGGTTTACGACGAGGCTGCATACGAGTACAGCATCGTCCAGGGCGATGGTAAGATAACCCTTATCGACTCATACCGGAAGATGGACTACGATGATGAATACCGCATGATAGTTTATAACAATCTGAAGTACATCAAGGGTATCGTTGTGAGCATCGGCGACGGCAAGTTCTGGTTCAACCCGATAGGCAATCCTGCATTCGAGGCAGAATCTGCCGCAGCAGTTACAGAGGTTGCCAACATAGCAGATTTGAGAAAGCTTTCAGACGGCACCAGCGTGAAGCTCAC
>CAJMMQ010000002.1 GCA_905214625.1 uncultured bacterium | reverse complement strand
AACGTGCTTTTGGCGGCTGCGGCCTATAACTTCAAAAGAGCCATGAAAGCTCTTTGTTGCATGTTTCAAAAAAATTGCGAGATACTGTGTCTGAACAACATCTCCCCAAAATGGGCTTTTTAAGGGACGACTATTTAATATTTCAAAATTGTCACCGACAGCAGAAACACTGCAAGTATAAATTATAAATAGAAAAAATAAGTATATGAATTTAATATTTTTTTTCGTATTAATAAGCTTGTTCATTATAAAATTCTTTTTGTTATAATGCAAAGGTAAGCAAAGGTAAGCGCAGAGCCAAAATTTTAAAAACTTTGTTTTAAATTTTTATATTTACACTCACATTTCACAGTCTTTAAATCCCAATTGGTTTTTAGAATATTTCGTCGTCAATGTGCAAGAACGCCAAGCCATAATGTATATTATTAATAATCTTCACTTTCTTATTGACGGAGCAGTAGGCATTATCGAGCAAAATGATAGTGAATTTTTCTGATGACAATTTGGGATAAATATGGCAGATTCAAAAAGCCAGTCACCGGAAAATCAAAAAACTGTTGAGGACCGATTTGGGTTTATATTACTTGCCATAAAAATATCCGCAGCACCTCAATGGGAGAGGGCTGCGGATAGTATTTATTCAGATGGCCATGCGGCCGCTGTTGGCGTGGCGGCCCGCCGTATGTGTCTGTATGGGCTACATTAAGTCAATATCCTGATAAGTGTCGCTGTCGCTGCCGAAGTGGTCCGTTGTGTTGTCGTCGTCGAAGCCGTCGCTGCCTGCCGTGTCGTCGTTTTCGTCAGTCATGTCATGGCTGTCGCTGCTGTCGTCATACGGTTCGATGTCTTCATAGCTGTAAATGTCGTCGTCTTCGTATGCCGGGGATATGTAAGGCAGGTCGAAGTCGGTGTCGAGCTCTTCGGGTATCTCGTATCCTCCGTCTACAAGACTTTCGTAGTAGTCGTCCACCTGGTCGTTGGCGTCGAGTATTTCGCCCATGGCGGGGTCGTCGGCACACATGTCCATGAAAGCCTCTTCCTCGTCGGGCGTCATATTTCCGTCGAGCCATGCCGAAAACATGTTCTCGTCAAGGGTAAAGTTGCCGTAGTCATCCATGTCGCATTTCCTCCGTTCTTAGTGTCTTTAAAAATTGTTCCTTAGCCATCTTGTGCTTGTTGTAGAATGTGTTCATGTTCATTCCCATCAGCATTGCGGTTTCTTCGTTGGTGTGTCCGCATAGATATCTCAGCCTTATCAGCCTGCTGTATCTTCTGTTGGGCATCAGCCGCAGTATTGTCTCGGTGTCGTGATTCTGCAGTGATGAGTCGTCTAATTCTATAGACCCCGGAATGATGTCGATTCTTACACCTTCCCCGTCATAATTTTCAGAAATATGTTCGGTGGGCATTTTGGTCTTGCGTTCATACTTTTTATAGCAGTAGAACAGGCATACGGCCTTTATCCATGTGAACAGGGTGCTTTGAAATCTGAATCCTTCAAGCTTGCATTGTCTTTTTTCCTTGTCGGGTGTCATTATATGGATGTATATTTCGTTAATAAATTCCATACATGACGAGCAGTCGGTATGATAATTGTCGTACACAGACTTGAACAAGGGATAGCATTTACGGTAAAAGAAATCCCTTGTTGTTACGGTGTCGCGCCGCAGTAATGCCTGAACTATCTCTTGGTCAGTGATATTCATTTCAGCTTGTCTTATTTTGACTTCTTGCCGCCTATCAGTGATTTCAGTGAGAATGGTTTTTTCTGGTAAATCATCAGTTCGGCTTTTTCATCGTAGCATTTTACGGTGAGCACTCCCGAGCGTTCCTCTTCTGTCTTGTTAGGGTCGGCTGTCAGTGTCAGTTTGTTGCCGTTTTTGGTAACGTCGACCCATTTGGGGTAAGTGTAGGTCCAGTCGTCGTAGTTGCAGTTTACCGTAACCTCATGGTTGTCGCTTTTTTTTCCTGATGACTTAAATTCCACGGATGATACCGACAGGCTGAGTTTTACAGGGTTCTTGGCCACTTCGGGAGGGACAGGTGTTTCGCTTTTTTCAAGTACCACGGTTTCTTTTTTAGTTACGGTTCTTGTTTTTTGCGATATCAATTTTATATTGCTTCTGCAAATTGCTATCTGGTTGTCGCACATAGCTTTCTTGGTAGTCGAGTCGTAGGCTTTTTTGGCTGCGCTGAATTTTGCAATGGCCTGTTTCTGCGAGCTTATGGTCTGTTTCAGCTGCAGCTTCTGGCCCTGTGCAAACAGGCGGTCGCCGGCGGTCTGTGCATTAACCTGGAGTGATAACACGGCTATGACAACAGTTAAAAGAAATTTGGCAATTGTACTCATAGTTCAAAAAAAGATTATGGATTATAACTTAATGCGTCTGTAATGTTCTTAACTCTGGTGTGGAATTCTTTGGCTATATCCTGCATGTCGCTGGCCTCAAAGTCTTTAGCCTTGGCTTCCAGTTCGGCCTTTGCCTTCAGCAGGGCGTCCTTGGCCTTGTCGCGGTTGAGGCTTATGTTCTTGGTGTCAGGCTTGTTCTCTGTTATCTTTTTGGCAATGGCCAGTGCCTCCATGTATTTCTTGTAGGCGTCGATATAGTGGCGTTCGTATCCCTCGTCGTGCCTGTCGCCCGTGGCGAGGCTCTTGTCGGCCGTGAGAGTGAGAGTTTCGGTCTTGGTGCGCAGCGAGTCGTTGGTGGCTTTTATCTCGAGCGCTATCTGCTCCTGTTCCACCTTCTTGTTGTGATATGACACGCCTCCTATGGCTATTATGGCAACCGCTATGGCTGCGCATGCGGCGGCTATGGTTATTTTGGTAGACTTTTTCAGCTGTCTCTTCTTTCCGTCGAGGTTTTCTATGGCCACGCGCATCTGTGCCGCAGTCTGATAGCGCACGTTCTGGTCTTTATCCGTGGCGCATTCTATTATCTTGCGCATGCCGCGGTCTTTAATCTGTGATAGTGGAATTTTTTTGTGCAGCTGCTTTTCAAGTACAACATGCGATGCGCCCTCAAACGGCACGTGGCCTACGATGCACTGATAGAGCAGAATGCCCATGGCATATATGTCTGTGGTCTGGTTCTGGTGCTTCAGGTCGCCTATGGCAAGCTCGGGAGCGGCATATTCAGCCTTGCCCATAAACACTCCTGCCGTAGTAAGTCCGCGGTCGTTGGTTGTCAGCTTGTTAACCTGTTTTGCAATACCGAAGTCAATCAGCTTGATGTGTCCGTCCTCGGTGAGCATGATGTTCGAGGGGTCAATGTCGCGGTGGACATATCCTGCATCGTGAAGCGCTATCAGTCCGGAAAGTACATTTAGTATTATTGTTTTGGCAAAGTGTACAGAATCTGCCTGAAAATCGTTTAGCAGTTTCTTGGCAAAGGGAATTTCGTTGCCGTTGTTGTCGGTGCACTTGCCTTCGAATATATATGACAGTGGTATGCCATGGAGCAGCTCGCTTACCACATGATAGTGCTTGTGTATGGCCGTTCCGTGTTTTGTTTCGGTTTCGATGAATCCGAGCATCTCTATCAGGTTGTCGTTTCTCAGCCTGATAGATGCCTCTCGCCTTGCCCTTTCTATTGCATGTGCAGGCAGGTCTTCATAGAGAAACTTTATGGCAACGGGGCGTGATATGTTTGTTGCTATGTCAACGCAGACACCCTTCATAACCTTGCCCATGCCTCCCTCGCCGATTGTAGGGTCGGCCGTATCTACTTCAAAATAGATATTCTCTTTTTTTTCTTCTTCTCCCTGTAATCTTATCTTTGCCATTTTTATTTGTTGTTTATCAGTTTTTTCGCTTTTTGGTTACACTCTTTTTCTTAATATACTGGCAGGCCGTATTTGTTTTCCTCGTCGCTGTCGGTTACAAGAAGTATAAGCAGCCATATAGAGCCTATCAGCGGAATGAGTATGATGAAGAACCACCAGCCGCTGTGGCTGGTGTCGTGCAGGCGGCGCACCAGGACTGACAGATAGGGTACTATCAGCAATGCGAGGCATAAGAAAGATCCTATCATCAGAGAGATGACGCATCCGTTGTAGCCGCCGAATATGTATCCGATGAAAGCGAAAACTATATTGGAAACTATTTGTAACAAAAAATTGAACAGCCAGAACCACCAAAACTCTGAACGTGGCGCACGGCCTCTGAATGTAGCGTATTTATTCAGACAGGAACTGACAGAATCTGTAAACGTCATAACAAACATTGTGTATGGTGACGTGCCACAACTCAGTATGCCGATGTATTAGCCTATGGCTGAATTGTCTTGCGGTCAGGCATGTGAGCTTGTGGCACATCAGTGATTAAACATTATTGATTATTTTGCGAGCTAAGCTCGGAAGGAGTAAATACTATTGTCATATCGTTGTCTTCCATCTCGTAAATGTACTGTAGTCCGATGGAGTTGCGTGACAGCAGCTTTACAAGTTTCTGCATGCCTGGAGCCGCCAGCTTCTTGGTCAGCGTGCTTTTCACCGAGTCGGCAGGTGCATTGCTGAAACGGCTGTCGTTAACCTTTATCCTGTATGTCAACAGGCTGTCGCCCTGTTTGTATTCGCATTTCAGCAGTACGGTTCCGTTTTCCATGTCTCTGTTAGGCTGTTCATTTATCTTTTCAACAAAGCTTTGCAGCTGTTCCATGTCGCTGTTTTTTTGTTTGCAGCTGAAAAACAGCGATGCTGCCAGAAACGGTATGGCTGTCAATATAAGAAATCTTTTCATATCGGTTTTTTATTATAGAATGTTGAACGTTGTGGTGTAGATGACATCGCCGGCCTCCATGACTTCAACTTTGTATTCGCCGGCTTTCCAGAATCCTTCTTTGGGTGAGCCAAACTGGTCGAACTCTATCATTTGGTTCTTTCTCGACTTTTCCAGTGTCACGGTCATTTCTGCCGTAACTTTTTTACCCGGCAGGTAGATAGGCTTGCCGTTGGGCCTTGTCACCTTTATCTGCAAGTCGAATTCCTGGTCTTTTTCTTTCCACGGTGCAAATTCCAGGCGCACTTGTATGTATCTTGCGTTGAAGCTGCGCAACGGCTGGTCGTAAGCCGTCTTCTCCACGCCGTCGGCATCGAGCAGGCGGAACGAAGCGTTGACAATCTGGTTGGCCAGCACGCTTGGGGGAAGATTCTTGCGGGCCTCTTCTTCTATTCTGTCGGCAGACTCGCGCTCTGCCTTCAGGGCTATCTGGTATTCGTTTCTGAAGTCTGAGTCGACATTGTCGAATCTTGAGAAATAGCTTGAGAACACTGCTGTAAAATCTTCGGTCTTGGCTGCATACACCTGTATGGCAATATCAACCTTTTTGTCTTCTACCGTCAGTTTTACGGTTTTGTGCCTTCGGTTTACCTCGTTGGCTGCAATGATGCTTGGTCTGCGTTTATATGAAGATTCGTCGGTGCCAACTTTAAATGCCTTTCTGTGGAAAGTGTAAAGGATAGGTGAGTTTTCTTCAAACGTTATCCAATAGAGCACTCCTCCGCGGCGGAAACATACACTGTTGTCTGATGTGTCTACAGACGGTTCGTACTTATTTTTCTGTAAATAGGAGTAAAGCTTTAGCTGTGCGTCTTTCTGAGCCGGAGTCAGATTGTCTGCCGATGCTGATGCCGTGAATGCTAAAAGCAGGCAAATAATGATTTTTAATGTTTTCATTGTCTTATAGGTGTTTTGTTTTTATTTTTTTATATTATGGCTGTCCTTTCGTGATTCATATCGTATACTATCATGCGTATGTCTACATACGAAGGCGTTGCCGTCGACTTTCTTAATGTTGACCCTAACTGTCGCAGTGTGTTGAGCATTTCGCTTGTTATCTGTTCAGATGAAAAATTCTCGATGTATACTGCCAATGTAATGGCGTCGTTGCCTACGGTTACGCTTTCTATTGTCAGTCCGTCGGCTATTCTCGTGGGGCACTCTCTTGCCGCTTGCCTCCAGGCTGCCTGCCAGCCGGAGCCTCCGGTCATGTTCTGCCGTTGCTCCACCTGCAGGCTCCATTTGCCGTCCGTGTTTGTGGCTGTGCCCAGCTTGCGGTTGTTCTTGTCGTAGAAGACGCATTTATACTGTGTGCCGGCCCTGTATGAGTAAACCAGGCGGTGCCATCCCTGACTGTTGTCCACGGGGCGGCCTCCGGCTCCGTAGCATGCCGTTTCCGTAAGCTGGTTCTGCTTGTTGTATTTGTATTTCACGGTGCTGTATCCGCTTGCCGTGTTTGCCGGCTTGCCGTCGGCGCCGTAATAAGATTCGCTGCTTACCATGCGCATGTTGTTGTATGTGTATGTATACTTGTGTATCTTTTCGCTCCTGTCGGCAACGGCTTTACCGTTGATGTCAAAGTAGGCTCTTGAGGTGACGTCGCCGGCTTCGTTGTATGTGAACCTGCATTCGCTCCATCCCTGTCTGCCGTTTATGCTTTTTCCGTATCCGTCATAGCACATTATCTTTGTCATGTTGCCCCGCTTGTCGTAGACGGTGCGGCCTTCTGCCGCGATGTTGTTGGCTACCACGGGCTTGCCGTCAATGCCGAATGAAATCTGATGGCTTACCTTGTTGGCAATTCTGTCGTATTGGTTGTAGTATTTGTGCACCTTCTCGTTGTCGCATCCTCGTGTGCCGTTCTGCGTGAAGAACACTTCCGAGGTCTTGTTTCCGCGCTCGTCATATTCGCGCTTGATGACAGCGAGGTTTTGTCCGCTGATGTTTTTCAGCCTGCCGTCGGTTCCGTAGTATTCCTGTTGCACGCACATGTTGTTGGAGTTGTATTTCATCACTTCTTTGTGATATCCTCCGTCACACAGTGCCGGCTTGTTTCCGCTGCTGAAGTAGGAGCGTTCGGTTACGTTGTCGCGTCCGTCATATTTGTATCTGATCTCATATTTTCCGGCGGCAAGTCTTCCGTTGGTGCCCATGGAGCGTTCGGCCGTTACGTTGCCTTTCTGGTCGAACTCCCACTCATAGTATGCCACTCCCGACACCGGCATCAGTTTTCCGTCGGTGTTCTTGTGCCTTTCTGATATGCAGTTGCCCTGGTTGTCGTACTCGTATTCCACGCGTGAGCAGAAATTGTTGAGCACGCACGGACGCCCTTCTGTGTCGAGGAAATAGCGCGCTGTCTCGTTTCCGTTGTCATCATATTCATAGCACACCGTTGACGCTCCCTGTGATGTCATGGCAGGCTTGTCCTTGTCGTCGAAGTAAGAGAACTTCGTGCAGTTTCCACGGGCGTCATATTCTTTGGTGAAATAGCAGAAGTGCATGTCTGATAGCATTATGCGCTCCTTAGTCGCGCCCATGTAGGTAAGTCTTGCCAGGCGTCCCTGCTTGTCGTATTTTGCCTCCAGACCGGCGTATCCCAATTTGGCCGGTGCGTATATCTTGCCTTTTTTGTCGAAGTAATATTCTGTGAGCATGTTGCCTTGCGAGTCGTATGTGCATTTATTGTGGGCGAAGTACGCTGTCTCTACGAGTTCGCCCGACGCGTCGAGCCGTTTATGGTCGATAATGTTTCCTTTGTCGTCGTTTACAAATTTCTGTTTTGAATATGTCGCTTCGTTATCCGTGTCGTTGAAGTATGCCGCATTTCCTTTGGCATCGATATACGAAATGCCCGACAGGTATCCGTTGTCATCGTATTCGTTCACATATCCGCTAACGCCTTTAACGTATGTCAGCCGGCCGTCAACTCCGAGGTACTGTCTTTTTTTGCATGTTCCGTCATCATTGTATTCATACAGGATGCCTGCAAACGCATCGTCCTTGCGTATCATCGGCTGGCCGTTTATGTCTGTGTATTTCTCCGAGGTGCGGTTGCCCCACTTGTCGTATGTCAGCAATACTACCGGGCAGTTGTTGCCGTCGCTGCTCGGTTTGCCGTCAACGGTGAGGTAAACTATTTTAGAAAGGTTGCCGTCGTCATCGTATGTGAATTTTTTTACTCCCAGGCCAAACTGTGTGGCCTTGGGCTTGCCGTCTTTGCCCAGATAATGTTCCTCGATTATTCGCCCTTCGTCGTCGAGTACGTATTTACGTCCGAAGATTCCTTGTCCGTCAGGCACCCTCACATTTCCGAATCCGGCATATTCGACCTTTACCAAATATCCCTCGTCATCGTATTCAAGAATATACTTTGATATTTTTCCTTTTCCGTCTAAAGATACATCGAAAGCGCTTTGAAATAAGTTGACTTGCGCATTTAGGGTCATCTCGGTGCCGAGTTCGTCGTCAAGCTTGAAGGTGCATGTCTTCATGTTGCTGTCATAATCCTTTACATATAGCACCTTGCCGCTGCGGTTCATAAATTTCTCTGAGTCAACTTTGCCGCTTCCTTCGGTGTAAAGCAGCGTCATGTCAACTATGCGGTCTTTGTCTTCCGAGTCGTGATGGTCAACAAGGTTGCCCTTGCTGTTTACGTATGACACACGGCGGAGCTTGTGTCTTGAGTACTCGAAACGGTAGGATGCTTCGCGGTGTGACATCTCGTTGCTGCTAAGTTTGCCAATTCCTTTGGGTATGCCGTAAACCTCCACATAATCGCGATAGTATATTATTTTCGTGCGATAGTAGTCCCATGTAAAGAATCCCACAAGCATCAATATCACGGCTACGGCCGCTCCGCCGTAAATCAGCGGACGCGGGATGGGGTCGGGGGCTATAGCCTTTTTTACGGCGGCCTTCATCTCCACACACGACTGGTAGCGCGCTTCGGGAACCTTCTGTGTGGCTTTGTCCACAACATTCTGTATCTTGTTTGATATGTAGGGGTAGTATTCAGCCATGCGGGGCATGTTTTCCCTTACCACTTTCTGTCTTATCTCCTGCGCGGTAAGCAGGGTAGAGTCATACGGGGCACGGCCTGTCAGCATGTTGTAAATCAGCACTCCGATGGAATATATGTCCGAGCGGGCGTCAACGTTTTTTCCGTATATCTGTTCAGGGCTCATGTATGTGGGTGTACCCATGATATACTTGCTGTCAGTTACGTTCGACTCTGATACAATCTGCGCTATACCAAAGTCCATTATTTTTATGTGTCCGTCTTCCTGTATGATTATGTTCGACGGCTTGATGTCGCGGTGCACAATGCCTTTTGAATGGGCATAGGCAAAGGCATCGAGAATTTCGCATATCATTGGATATGCTTTCTTTTCTACAATCAGGCCGTTTTTCTTGTTGATGAAGTCCTCGAGCGTAATTCCCTTAACATATTCCATGATAAGGAACACGCCGTCTGCAGTTTCAACATAATTCAGAAATTTCACTATGCCTTGATGGTCGAGCGAGCAGAGTAGCTCGGCCTCCTGCTTGAAGCGTGCGCGCAGTACAGGATTCTTGGCAATACCGGGGTGCAAAGCCTTTATTGCCACCTGCTGGTCTATGTTTGTGTTTACGGCGAGATAAACGCTGCCCATGCCGCCTGAACCCAAGTGGCGCACAATTCTATAGTTAAGAATATCTGTAGGTATCATACTGTTTCAATGAGAATTTTTCAAGATAGACATTAAGATTAAGCTGAAACATTTTGTTGTGAGGGCGTTATGTTACTAGGGTAAGTAGCTGTGTTGTCTGTAACGGGTGCCTGCTATAGCTTCATAAAACAGAACTTCATAAATAAAGATGTGTCCGTTGCTTACACAAGGATGAAGAATTTCCATACAATCATTGATATTATGGAAAGAATTGCCGCGCCCCATCCCAGCTTGCGGTGGGCAGACTTGTATTTAAATATTTTTTCGCCACTTATCATTTCAACCTTTCCCGTGGCCACTATCATGCCGAATATTACGCCTAACAATCCGCCGAGCACAGCAAAGATGTAGGCTGCAATAAGCCATCCTGTGCCGTCTTTCTCAATATATCCTGATGCCGGTTCTTCATTCACTCCGGCTGTGGTTGTTTTTCCGGGTGTTTCTGTTTCTTTCTCTTTTGTTTCTTCTGTATCTTGCATTGCCCGTGCGCGCTTGTCAAGTTCCTCAACCACCTTGTTCCAGTCAAGATGTCCCTCCACCACTCCTGCAAGATAAATTTCGGGAGCAGGGGCATTAGCCGGTATGTCAACCGAAGTTTTGCAGACAGATTTCTGATTTACTATTGTTCCGTTAGAGCTGCAGTCGGTGAAGACATAATATTTTCCTCCTGTAAACTCCTTCAGCTCTATGTCAGCGTGGTGGCGGCTTATCTTACGGGCTGAGTCGTTAATTATTATGTCGCACATCTCGCGTCCTACCGAAATCTTTATCGGCATGTTGTGCGATGACGTGTGGCTAACGTTTGTGCCGTTGCTCAGTGCCGACATAAATTCATAGCAGTTCTGGTAACGCTGCATCATGTTTTTTGCCGTAGCCTTGTCGAGCACTTTCTGCAGCACGTCTGAAATGCCTTTCTTGTATTTTGACAGTTTTGGAAATTCGTTGTTGATTATCGAGTCTTTTGTCTCAAACTCGTTCGACAGCGTGTTGAAGGCATGGTGTCCGGTGAGCATGTAGAAGAACACGCAGCCTACGGCGTATATGTCCGACCGGTAGTTTATAGAGTAGCCTGCGGCCTGTTCCGGGCTCATGTATCCGTTGGTTCCGAGTATTGAGCCTGGTATGGTGCTGCCACTGTTGTTTTCAAGGTCTTTGGCTATGCCGAAGTCGAGCAGGCAGATGCTGCCGTCGGGGCGTATCATAATGTTCGACGGCTTGATGTCGCGGTGCACTATGTGTGCGTCGTGCACGCATTGCAGCGCATCGAGTATTTTCAGCATCATTTCTGCGGCCTGCTGTTCCGGTATCGGTCCGTGTCTTGTCACATACTGCTCTATGTTCAGTCCTTCAACAAGTTCCATAACTATATAGTAGCACTGTGTGTGCTCGTCGCGGAAGGCCGAATAGAGCTTTACGATAGAGGGGTGGTCTATTTTTACCAGAAACTCCACCTCCTTTTCTATCCTGTTTATTATCGACCAGTCGGTGGCAAACTCCGGAAGAATCTCCTTTATGGCCACGATGTTCCCTTTAGGGTCGCGTGCACGGAATATTCTCCCCATGCCTCCACGGGCAATAGGCTCGTCTTCAATGATATAGTTAGCAATTTGTCTCATCGAGATAATTATTTTTGATCTTTTAGATTTTCATACACAATGCCATCTTTTTCTTTCTTGGTGTTGTCTCCTTTCTTTTCTTCAACAATTTTCTTTTTTATTTCTTCTTTTTTTGAGTTTTCTGTATTGCCGGTTGATTTAGGAGCGTCTTTCGTAATGGCTTTTTTGGCAGATGTCTTGTTGTTGCTTGCCTTTGGCTTGGTTGTCTTGCTTGGCTCGCTCTCCTTTACGGTTATCACCTTTTTTACCTCTTTCACCTCTTTTGTGGTTGTAGTGGTTGCCTCAGGTGCAGCCGGCTCTGTCTGTTCTGCCTGTTTTTGCGGCTTTGTCTGTGTTTTCTTTATTGTAACTTCCGGTTTTTTCTCTGGTTGTTTTTCTTTGTTGATATACCAGTAAGTGCCTCCGCCGGCTATGGCCACCATGAGCACGCCTATGATTGAGTAAAGCAGCGTGTGGCTTTTCTTTTTTACGTTTCCCGACGAATAGTGTGCCGTTGGTATGCCGGCGTGTCTTGAGTCAATTCCTCCTGCGGGAAATTCCACCAGCTGCACTGTTATGTTGTCGAGTCCTCCTGCTTCATTAGCCTGACTTACCAGTATGTCGGCACGTTCTTTCAGCGGCAGGTCGTAGCGCATCACGGTGTTAAGAATGGCGTTGTTGTGAATCATGCCGCTAAGCCCGTCGGAGCAAAGCACGAAAATGCTGCCGGGCTCGGGCGTGATGGGCATCTGTCCTATTACGGGCGGTGTCATGTTTTCAAGTCCCAGGGCGTTGGTTATCTGGTTCTTGTCCTGATGATGCTCTGCAGCCTCTTTGGTTATCTGTCCGGCGTCTACCAGTGTCTGTACATACGACTGGTCTTTGGTTATCTGGTGTATGGTGCGGTTGGCCACATAATATATGCGGCTGTCTCCTACTGAGCCGTAGTACACCTGTCCGTCTTTTATGATAAGCATAACGCATGTAGAGCCCATTCCGCTTAGTCCTTCGTTTTGCGAAGCCCTGCGCAGTATGGCCTGGTTTGCTGCTATGATAGAGCTGCTTATGGCGTCTTCCGGGGTTGGGAAGGTGTTGTCTGTGAGTATGTCCTGTATCACGGCCACTGCCAGCTGTGATGCCACGTCGCCGGCTTTTTGTCCTCCCATGCCGTCGCACACCACTACAACCCTTCCGTTAGGAGAGTCGAACGTGGTCATGCTGTCTTCGTTAACGCTGCGCACCTTGCCGGTGTCGGTGCAGTTGGCTATAATATAATTTTCCATATTTATCCAATTTGTGGTATTGCGATGAAAATGAACACAGTGCTGCCGAGGCGTATTATGTCGTAGTTCTTCAGTTCACCTTCGTCTGAGAGTTCCTTGTTTACAAATGTGCCGTTGCTCGACTGTTCGTCGCGATACTTGAACTTGTTGTCCACGTTTCTGTACAGGAGCGACATGTGGCGGCCCGACATCTGTTTGTCTTCAGGCACGCAGATGTCGCACGAGTGGTCGCGTCCGATGAAGTTTTTGCCTTCATATATGTTGTAAGCCTTGCCGAGCGGGTTGCGGTTGTATGTAACGAGGAAGCCCACAAGCTTGCGGCCCTGTGCCACGGGTGCGCCTTTGGGCTGTTTTATTATTGTGCCGTTGACAGGCTTCTGTGCCGACGGCTGCTGTCCCAGAAATTGTGTTTCGCCGGCAGCGTCCATTGCGCCCATCATTGGTGAACCCATTGCCCCAAATTGCGGCATTCCTGCCGGAGAGCCAACGTGGGTTTTGTATTCCTGGTCTGGAGCCTGATTGAACGGTGGCATGCCGAAATCTTTTTTTGAGTTAAACTGTGTGCTGTTGCCGTCTTTCGGGCATAGCGGGCATTCGTCACCATAGATGTTTGAGTCGTATATGTGTCCGTTTGGACAAGTTTTCTTTGGCATATTCTTAATTGTTTTGTTGTTTATTGTATGTATGGTTTTATCTTATCCTAAAAACTCCTCGTTCTCCATCATCGAGTCGAACGATTCGCTGTTGTCGCTTGCCTCGGCATCTGCATTGTTTTCTGCCAGGTCATTGTCGTACTCGAAGCTTTCTGTGTCAGCCTCTGTATAGTTTTCTGCCACGTCGTGGTCGTATTCGATATTGTCTGCATCACCGTATGCTTCGTTATGTGCCAAGGCCGGGTCGTCCACTTCGGGGGTATATATGTTGTCGTCGGTATAGGTTTCTGTTTCGGCCATGCTGTTTCCCGTAACGAAGTTGTCGTTTGCAGTGTCATGGCTGTTGATGTCGGCAGAATAGTTATAGTTGTTGTTTTCTGCATAGTTGTTGTTTTCTGCCAGATACTGGTTAGAGTTGTATCCGTCTGTCAGGCCGTCGGGGTTATAGTCAGGGTTGTTTTCGGCAAAGTCGCCGTGATATGACTCTCCTGTCTTTTCGTCCTCAAAGTTGTTGTATATTGGTTCTTCGTTCTGTGCGATGTAGTTATCATTTGTGTGATTCACATCGTATCCGTTTATCTCTTCTGGGTTGAACTGCTCGTTTGTTACCTGAGCCGTTTCGTGCCCCATGCGTATGTTGTCCGATTCGCTGAGCTGCATGAACTCGTCTTCGTCAAAGCGGTTGTTTCCGTTAGAGTCTACGGCGAGCAAGTCGGCTACGCCGTCGTTGTCGCCGTCGGCTATTGCGAATTTGTGTCCGTTGATTGTGCCTTCTTCTACCGAGCCTATCTTTGTGTCGCCCACATAGAAGTTTGTGGTTTCGTCCCATGTTATGTTTGGCTCTTCAACTTCCTGCACCTCCTCATGGTAAACTTCGGCCGCGGGTTTCTCAATCACTACCACATGCTCGGTTACTGTATGTGTTGACGTATGTGTTTCTTGCGGCTCCTGCGGTTCTTCCTGCTGATATTCGCCTCCGGCTTCGGCTCCGCCTATTATGTCTTCGGTTGTCAGTGTCTCGTCGGCTGTAGTCTCTTCGGGCTGGCCTGCTGCATATGCGGCTCCTCCTGCCACTGCCGCGCCGCCTAAAAATGCCGCGCCGCCTACTGCCATTCTCTTTGCTGCGTTGCTTTTCTGGATAGCCTTGTCCTCGTAATCCTCAACGTTCATTCCTGGGTTAGTTCCGTTAGTATTCATAATCTTACAGTTTAATGGTTATTTTTTCGTTTTCTGTTCTCTTGGGCTTTGTGGCTTTTCTTTGCCTTGTCCTTCTGATTGTATAGACCCGTTTAGGATGTATTTCTTACGGTTGGCCCGTTTTTTTTTGTCATTTTCTGTGTTTCGGGTGGTGTTAAAGGTTTGTCTCCCGCTTTGCGGTGAGTGTGCACAGGGTGTTGCTGCCGTTTCTTGCCGTATAGTCTTTTGCCGGCCGGCCATGTGCGGGCTGCGGTCACGGTGGTGGAGGCTGTTGCAAGTGTTATGGCCTGTGCTGATTTAGGATAAAGTTATTTAGTGCAGCATATTTGTTTTATTTGGTTATCTTGATGATGTATGTCTCGTTGTCGTTGTCGTTTACCAGGGCATAGAATCCGGGCGAGAGATAGACGAACGAAATGCTGCTTATGCCGCCAGACATGTCTGATGCCGATGGCGTTATGCTGTTTGCGGTTCTTGTCTCGGCTGTGTAGCCCTGTGTGTGTATGCCGTCTGCAAGCTCAACATTGTCGAGGGCTATCAGGTGCCAGCTGTCTTGGAATTTGGTGCCAGCGGCCTTGAACGTGGTTACGATGCCTTCGGGAAACGGAAACACGCTTTTGTCCACATAGGCCGTAACGCCGTTTTCTGTGGCTGTTCTGGCCTGCGGTATGGCAAATTCGTTGACATACACCTTTCCGGGCACGTATGTCCTGTCTTCAGTGTCTGTATACGATGTTCTGTATTCGGCCACGTCGGCTGCCATGATTTTCTCTTTATCGCCGTTTTCGCGGGTAAGTGTCACATACTGGTCCTTGGCCTTTGGCCCGTAGTGCTGCGCCGTCATTATGCCCTCTTTCAGTGTCCCGTCGTTCAACACAAGTGTGTTTACGAATCCGGCCTGCTGGAACAGCGGCCGCGAGAGCGAGCGTGCCACCTTGCGTATCTCGCTGACGTTGCCCATGCTGAGGCTTATGTCCGACGTGCTTGTCCTTACAGTCAGCGTCTGTCCTATTTTCTGCGATACAATGGTGCCGCGCAGGGTTTTGCCCGTTGTCGTCACAACTTCGTCGTCAACGCCCTCGGCCGTGCCCTTTGCCGGCACGGAGCGCCTTATCTCGAGCAGGTCTTTCCATTTCACGGTGAACGTGGCCGGCTCGGCCTGCACGTATGAGTTGCCGTGTGTGCTGCTTTTTCCGGTCATTACAATGCCGTTATATATATAGTCTTTTGTCACTATACTGCTCATTATCAGGTAGCGTCCGTCGGCGTTGCCTTTGAGCGCCTTGTTTTCGAGCGACCACCGTTTCCACTCGCGTTCAAGGTTTTCATATCTTATGCTTTTGTCTTTTTTCGATTTTATGTCAGCGTCTTTTATCACCAGCACGGCCTTTGTAGCCGACATGGTTATGTCGTTGCCCGGCCGCTGTACAATGATGTCGCCTGTAATCTTTGAGCCGTTTTTCATTATTATGGTTGTTTCCTGCTGGGCGTATGAGGGTATTACCGACAAGAGAAAAGCAACTGCCGATGCTATTCTGTTAACGAGTGTTGTCATTTGCTGGATGTTTTTATTGTTATGTTTATCTTATGTTTGTGTCCCGGCCGTGTCTTTGTTTCCTGCGGCATACGGGCGGTGCAGCCTATGCTTGTTTTTACATTGTGTAATATGCTGATTTACAATACTTTGCAAAACGTGGCCTTTTGCCTTCTAAAACATGGCCTTTCATACTGCAAAACGTGGCCTTTTGTACCACGTTTTGGCATGTCTTGGCGGGCATGTGGTGCCATGTTCCAAGTCTGCCTTGTTCTGATGTCCGGATTTTTCATGTCCGGGTGTCTTGTAAGTAGCTGCGCTACGTTTCAGGTGTTGCGTTTCCGGCGGTCGGCTGTTCTGCCTTTCTGCGTTGCTGCTTATGGTTGAATCTTGTTACAAACGACGGCTCTCCTGCAGGGGTCAGCCTTGGGATTTTTGTGTTTGTGTTTCTGCCGTGGCGTGCCGCGGGGTTGTCGTGGCTTTGCCCCGCAATTATGCTCAGTGCATATTTCAGCATGGGCTCCTCCGTGTCGCCCAGGTCGCGCTTGTTTGTCAGATATCCGTCGGGCACGTTATAGTCGGGCACGATGCCTGTTTCAGGCACAGTTTCGCCCAGGGCGTTGTAGAAGCGGAAGGTTATGGGTGCGAGGGCGTAATTGAAGTTTGGTATTGACACTACCTCCATGCCCACTCCTTTTCCGGTAGAGTTTTCTCCGATAACCACCACGTCCATATATGGCCTGAGCGATATTATTGCCAGCTCGCTGCTCGATGCCGAGTGTCTGGATGTAAGCACGAACACGCGCTTCAGGCCGAGCGGCGGGCATGTCTCGCCCATTACGTTGTCGCCGTAGTCGCGCGGGGTGGTGAAGTAGGTGTAAGTAAGCTCGTCGCCGTATCTCGACAGGTTTTCGGCGGCAACTATGTCGTTGTATGAGTGTTTTACGAAAATCTTTTCATACGCCGACGGGCTGACTATCGAGTTGCACAATGTCTTGCATGTCCTTTCGTATCCGCCGGGGTTATATCTCAGGTCGAGCACCATCTCGTCGATGCCTGCGCCGGCAAACCTGTTCATCGTTCCGTAGAAGTCTTTCGCCTTGTCGAACTCGAGATAGCACATATATCCGACCTTTTTGCCGTTTACGTTGTAGACAGAGTCCATATATACGGTTCCGCCTGTATCAGCTGCTCGCGACATATCATTAAGGCTGAGCTCAACCGTGCGTTGTGGCACAAGCCCTGAGCCGGAAATCTCCATCACGTCAAACGTGGCCGTGCCGCTGCCCGCACGGCGCGGAAGGAGCAGGTCGCCGCGCGAAATGCCGGCTTGCCTGGCCTGGCCGGATGTGACGTACAATACGCACAGATATTCTTTATGGTCGGTGCCTGTCATGCGTTGGTAGGCAAAGCCGTAGTCGGGCGCAATGTCGTCAAGGCCCCGGTGCGACGCAAAGCCTACGTAAGAAAAGCGGTCTTTGTCGGACAAGAGAGTCTCGAAAAACTGCGTGGGAGTAAGTGTGAAGTCACACGACAGCGAGTCGGGCAGGTCGTCACGCCAGAGATAGTAATGGTTCATGTGGTTATAAATCCATATGTTTGTTCTCTCCGCCAGTGACAGCTCATCATCCGGCTGTTCTTCACCGGTATAGTCGTCCGGTGAAGAACAGCCTATCAGCAGTGTCAGGAATAATAAGCCTGCGAGTATATTCCTGTTCATTAAATTACAGAAGGTCTTTCACTTTATATGACGTGTTGTTCTTCGACGGGCTTGCAGACTTGCATTCTATTACAGTCTTTATGCTGCCCGCGTTGGCAGCGCCTCTTGCGGCAGGGGCATTTGCCTGCTTGTTGGTGACGTCGACAAAGTCTGACGAATATGTGTTGTCGCCAAGCCCGTTGGGGTCGAGTTCCACGTAGAACAGGTATTCGTGTCCCTTTTCCAGTCTTAGCCCCTCTTTAAATCCTGTTCCCAGGCTTTCGCCGTTTCCGTCAAAGAAGCGCAGTGCCAGCTCGTAGTTGGTCTGCGGCATGAGGAATTTGTATGAATATATGCCTGAATATGATGTGTTAGGCACGTCAATGTCGAGAAAGTCGGGCAGAATGTCGAGGTCGGGGTTAGAGTTTAGTGTTCCGTTGCTTTCAAAGTCGAAGAATCCGTTGCCGCGGCTTCCCCAGATAAGAATCTTTTCTATGTTAGAGTAAGCGTGTATGTTGCTTACATGCGTGCATACCAGCGCGCCTGCTGCCTGCAGGTTTATTGTGGCGTTGTCGCCGCTCGACACAGTTGCAGACGACACGCCAAGTATTTCCTGGTCGCCATAGTTGGTGTCAGAACCGGCATAAGTTATCTTTAGCGTGTTGATGTCTTTCTGGTCGCTTACGGTCCAGTATTCGGCCACAGAGCCGTCGTTGGTGTCGGTAACGTCAGATATGGCTATTACGGTATAGTTCTTTTCGTTGTCGAGGTTCAGGTTGAACGCTGCCGACGTCAGGTAGTTCTTCACGTCCTGTTGCTCCGAGGTGTAAAGGTCTCCGTTTTCGTCATAAACAAAGAGGCGTATCCTCACGTTCTGTGTTGCGTCAACGCCGTCGAGGTCACCAGGGCTTATCTGGTAAGAAAAAGGTGTCATTATTGTAGACGGGTTGACACGTACAACAGTCTGCTTCTCTACGGGTATGTCGTCGTTGCTGCATGACGCAAGTATAAAACTTGCCGTCAGTGCTATAAGGTATGCAAATTTTCTCATATTAATAATAGTTTATTGTTGTTGCTTTAGTGCAAGTAAAAAATATGTGATAAATGCCCTCGGGGCTGTGTGTGGCTATTTCTTTGTGCCGATACATTTGAAAAGATAGCCTAACGTAAACTCAAAGGAGCTTATTTTGCCCGGAAAGTTTCCTGCAAGCTCGCTCGTGCCCAGATAATAGCGTGCGTTGAGATAAAGCCCGTCGTTTGCGGATGTCTTGTTGAAACGGTATCCAAGGCCGAATGTGGCTTTGATGTCGAATCCCTTCAGGTCGCCCGTTTTGTAAATCATATCGCCTACACTCATGCGCTCGGGGCTTGCAGACAGAGTTCCGGCAATTGTCGGTCCTGCTTCTATGTAAAGGTTTTTCAGGTGCTTGCTTGTGTACATCGGATAGAACTGCAGCATTATGGGTACCTCAAAATAGCCGAGTTTCAAGTCGTCTTCAGCCACCGTCTTTACAGAAAGACTTTTGTAGTTAAGTTCTAATCCCAAGCCAAAGAGTCCCTGGCCGTTGAGGGCACGCCCTCTTGAGTCTTTGCCTCCGAAGCGTATGTTGGCTGCAAGGCCACCGCCAAAGGCCAGTCCGCTTCCGTCGTAAACTTTAAGGTCGTCTCCCTCGCTCATCGTTGACATGCCGGCGCCGATGCGCGGTCCTATAGACAACTCGTAGTTGTAGTTCTTGGTCTGCACGTTGAGCCTTTTTCCTGTTCTCTGTGTGGTGGCCTGGCGTGTGGATTTCTGGGTGAACCCTTCGTCGCCACCTTCAATCTGGGCTGTTGCAGTCAGTGCAAATGCCATTAGTGAAAAGATGAAAATACTTTTTTTCATACAATGTTGATTTTGTTAATACTATGTTTTTGAAATTGTTGCGGCAATTAAAAAGGTTTCAGCTCCAGGTTGCTGCGGCGTGCCGATGTGCCGTTGCTCGTCGTTACCGAGCACCATCCGTCGAGCACAACTTTCTTTACAAGGAACGAGCTTGTTACCGACCTGCTTCCGTATGCCGGTATGGTAATCGACACTGTTTTGTTGGCAAACTGGGCGTTCTTTCCACCGCCCGACAGCGTGACGGTTGTTGTAATGGCTACGGGCGAGGGGTTTTTTATCGTTGCCGTGACATAGCAGCGGTTGCTGGCGTTAGCGTCGGCATTGTTTACACGTATGCTCGATGTAAGTTTCTTTACGAGCGGCGTGAAGGTGAAGCTCTCTTCTCCCTGCCATATTTTGATGTCAAAGTTTTTCACCTCTACGAGAAATCTTTTCTTTTCTGTTGACGTAGACGTGCGCGGCCTGTATGTAAACGAGTAGTTGTAGTTGCCTGCGTTTCTCAGCGACAGCAGGTTGCCTGTGTCCATGTCTTTCAGCGATACGTTGAGCGACTCTCCCTTCCACTTGTCGGGAACAGAGAGCTTGAACTTGCATGTGCAGGCATCTCCGGCCGAGAATATATGCCGTCTGTTGGGTATGCGCGTAAAGAATGTGGCTTTCTCTTCAACAACGTGCAGCAGGCCGTATTTACCTTCAAGCTCAGCTATAGCCGCGCCGTCGGAAAAATATTCCACCTTGCCGTATTGGAACGGTGTGAGCAGCTTTCCGCTGCTTGAGATATATGTCCATTGTCCGTCGCGTTCCTCCGGCATCCAGTATTTGTCGTAGTCCTGACTGTATGTCGTGTATGTTACATTTCCGCCTTCGCCCGTGTCTGTCCGGTAAAGATAGTCGACTACAAGTTCGCGCGAAGGTGTCCTTTCTGTCTGTCCGTTTTCGTTCAGTACAAAGAACACGCCGTCTTCGTCCCACAAGTAAGCCTTGCCGTTGTAAAAGTTTGTTCCGCCATAGGGCGTGCCTCCGTTTTTAAGTGTCGGGAGTATCTGCTCGCCGTAGGTGTTTATCCAGTGGAATGTCTCGCCTGAGCCTACCGCCGCAAATCCCTCGCTGAAAGGGTGAACCTCGTCGGCGGTGAAGGCGAATGCCGGCTTGCACTTTTCGTCAAGGAAGCCATAGTCGCCGTTCGAGTCGCGCACGGGCAGAAGTCCTTCCGAAAAAAACATGTAGTCAGGCAGAAGATAATATGTGCCCTCCGTATATACCACCGTGCCGTCTTCGGTCAGCAGTCCCTTTACCTGCCATCCCTGCGGGGTGCGGTTTACGAAGACCGTCCTGCCTTCATAAAACAGATTTATGGCATCGTATTCAGGTTCAAGTATGGTTCTTCCGTCGGCTCCGATAACACCCACTTTGCCGTTCTTTGTCACCTTGTACATCTCAGGTCCAAAATACTTTATTTCTGAATATTGAGGAGCAACAAGCCATTCGGCTGTTTGTGCCATTGCCATTGCGGGCAAAGCGCATATAAAAATCAAAGTAAGTAACTTCTTCATTGTTTCATTCTCGTTGATGCAATGCCTTTAGTTGATTACAGGCATGTTTCCTGATGTGTTGGCAGAACGTTCCTCGGGTTTTCTGATTTCGTCCTTCTTTGTCTTTTTCGTATTGCTGTATGCCTTTTTGCCGGCCGGTTTTTTATTGGCAGTAGTGTTTTTCTTGGATGTTTCCTTGTTGTTCACAGGTATCGACATTTCTGTCGGAGCCACTTTTTGGGTTGAGTCTTTGTTCCAGCTGCCGTCGTTCTGCTGCGCGCTGTTTTTTGGAACTGCAATTGAAGCAGGGCTGTCAGTGGGTTCCGTGTTGCTGAATGTGTGCCATATTATGATGCCGGCCATGGCGATTACAAACAGCGATATTATGAAAATAATGTTTCTGCGTGGATACTTGTACGGGTCTTCCACCAGTTTCCAGTCAAAGTCCCAGTTGTCTCCGAGCCTTATCCGGTCGTTAGCCGTGACAGGAATTGATGTTCCCTTCAGCATTCTTTTTCCGTTTATAAAAGTTCCGTTGCTGCTGGTGTCGCTTATGGTCATTTTTCCGAAAAGGCTGAACGTAATCACCATGTGGTGGCGGCTTACGTTGTCTTTTTCGTCGGGTATTACGATGTCACAGTCGTTACCTCGTCCTACTAATATTCTTTTCATACCTTCAAGTAATAATAATCATGTTGTTATTTTTTTCTGCTGCGTGCCGACTTCATGCTCCGCAGCTGTCTCGACAGGGCATTCATCATGATTTTCAGGCATCCAAACTGGTATTTTGAGTCTTTTTTCATGTCGGCGATTATTGCCGTCAGGTTATCATGGTCGCCTCCTCGTTGCACGCCTATGTCGTTCACTCTTTCGGTCAGTCTGTATAGTGTAGTGTCAGCCCGTTTGTCAGCGTTGAACATTTTTATGATTTCAGGCTCCGGTTCGCAGTTCCATATGCCGTCACAACAAAGCACAAACCGGTCGCCTTTCTTGTATGGTATTTTCTCTACCGTCATTTCAACCTGCGGGCGTATGCCGAGTGCGCGTGTTATGATGTTTGAGAAACTTGATTGCCGTGCCTGTTCTTCTGTCATCATTTTTCTTTCCACCATTTCGAATACTTTTGAATGGTCAAATGTCCTGAAAATCTTGGCTCCCTTGCGCAGCTGGTATATCCGGCTGTCGCCGATATGTGTCAGGTAGGCAGCTTCGGGAGTGATGACAAGAATTGTGGCTGTTGTTCCCATTCCGCGCAGTGGAGGGGTGTTTAGTGCCCTGCGGTAAATAGCTGCGTTGGCGGTTTCTACAGCATTGCGTATAGCGTCGGTTCCCAAGTTCTTTTCAGGAGTTTCGGCAAGTGTCTGCACTATTTCGGTTACGGCAATGTGCGATGCGGTTTGTCCGCCGTTCATCCCACCCATACCGTCGCATACGGTGAGTATTGTTGCTGCGCCCGTATGTGTTCCGCCATACATGTCCTGGTTTTCCTTGCGCCCTCCGATGCCTGTTCGTCCGTATGCCTCACACAGGTCAGTAGAGGCTAAGAGTGTTATGTCTTCAAGAACGTGGGCTGAAGTTGTGCTGATATCTTCGTTCATAAATATAACAGTATATAGGTGGTTAGTATTTTCTGAGCAGGGCCGATATCTTGTTGATGAAAACGGGGTCTTCTGCCTCTGAAGCATATTTGTAAGCCTTGTCGAGCAAGTCTTTGGCATAGCGCAGGTTGCGCGCTTCGCCTCCGGTCAGGGCTTCTCCTTCATAGTAGTCGCATGCCAGATCATAAAGAGCCTGATAGTGGTCGGGCTTGGCCTTTATTATCTCGCCAAGCAGATTGTGTGCTTTAGCCGGATTCTGTGTTACTTCGCCTTTCAGGTTGGCCTGCATTGTAACAAACTCGTCGTTAAGGGTGAACGGTCCCGACGATACGGCGTAAAGACGGCTCAAGATGTATTTCGCTCTGATGTTGCCTTTGTCAGACATTTCTTTCAGTTTGGCGAATCCGGCCTTTGCTTCGCTTGGGTTAAGGAGCTGTTTGCGTACGTTTACCATTGAAACATGTCCTCCAGAAGTTGTGTTGCCTGTGTTTGCCTCAACTTGTGCCGTGTTTTTTTCGGGTGAAGCGTCATCGCTTTTTGTGAATATGACGGTACCTATGATTATTGCTATTATCACAGCTGCTGTTACTCCAATTAGCGGCAGCTTTTCTTTTATGTCGAAACTGTTGCCTGAGCGCCCTGAGGTAAACGAATCGAGAGCTGCCCTGAATTCGGCTGCCGTCTGATAGCGTTTTGAGCAGTCTTTGTCTGTGGCATGTTCAACGATGTTTCTTAGACCTCTGTTTTGTATCAGTTTCAGCGGCATTTTGCTTCTAAGGTGAGCGTTGAGAACCATGTTCGACGGTCCTTCGTATGGCAGATGTCCTACTATGAGCTGAAAGAGCAGCACTCCCACGGCGTAAATGTCTGTCGGCTTGTTCTGGTTTTTCAGGTCGCCGATTATCAGTTCGGGTGCGGCGTATTGTGGCTTGCCCATAAACTGTCCTGCCGTGGTCAGGTTGCGGTCGTGGGTTTTCAGTCCGTCCACTTTCTTGGCTATTCCGAAGTCGATGAGTTTAATTTTTCCGTCGCGCGTAATCATTATGTTTGAGGGGTCGATGTCGCGGTGTATGTATCCGGCGTCGTGCAGGGCCATGATGCCCGACAATACTTTCTTTATTACTGTGACGGCAAACTGTTCGGGTGCGGTGTTGTATAGTTTGTATAGCGACTGGGCGTAAGGTATCACGGCTCCGTTCTGGTCTGTCACCACTCCTTGGATAAGGTCTGTGAGCGACACGCCTATAAGCAACTCGCTTACAACGTGGTAGCGAACCGACAAGGCTCCGTTGGGCATGCGTGTCTCGACGGCGAGAAAGCCCATCATCTCTACTAAGTTGTCGTGCAGAATCCTTATGCTGGCCTCGTCTTCGGCTCTTTGGATTACGTTGGGAGGCAGTCCTGCAAACATGAATTTGATAGCCACGTCACGTGTTTCGTGTGTGTATAAGTTTACGCGTCGGCCTCGATAAACTTTTCCCATTCCTCCTTCGCCGAGCGGGGTGGAACAGTTGTCAAACTCGTAATATATTCCTTGTTCTTTTTCTTTTTCTCCTTGTAGTTTTATAATTGCCATAATATTTGTTATTGTATATGGTGATGGTTCTTACCATTTTTTAGTATATCACTGTCCTTGCAGATTCTTCGTTGTTGCGTGTGGGTGTATAGAAGTCGTTCGACACTGCCGGCGGCACTGTGCTTTCTCCTTCGGCCGTGCCGGTGCCCGGCTGGACATACATTTCTTCAAACTCATTGTCTTCGTAAAGTCCTGCCGCTTCGGCATTGAATATCTTTACAATCAGCCTGTAGTGCCTGCCGATGGTTATCACGTCGTTTTCCCTTACGGTCAAGGTTTCGTATCTTCCGTCGCAGTCGTTCACTGTTGTTCCGTATTCCGAGTTGTAGTCTGTTATTGTCATGCTGTAGTCTGCCTGCTGTCCCTCTTTGCGTATGTAGAGTATTGCGTGCTCAGACGACACGGTTTTTTCTTTCAGGCACACGTCGCAGTTGGGTGTATAGCCTATGATGTTGCGGCCGAGATACAGCGGGAATATCTCTCCAAGCAGTCCGCGTGATATTGAGAACAGGCATCCCACCACAACTCTCTCCTGCATGGCTATGTGCCTTGGCCCGTGTTCCGCGGTTGCTGTTCCTGCGGCGTTTGCTCCGGCAGCAGTCATGTCTTGGTGAGGTGCCTGCAGCATGCCCGGCGAGCCTGCTATGCAGGTGCGGTTGTCGTCAGTGCCCGAGCGGCTGTACAGTTTTCCGTACAGTTCCTCGTCGTATTCGTTGTTTCCGAGGCCGTCGTAGTCGACTCCGGGAACTATTGTTTTATTTTGTGACATAAGTTATAATCTTCAAGATTTACACCATTTGAAATATCATGACGGTTTCTCCCATCTTTATCGAGTCGCCCGGTTTCAGATTGTATGCCTTTCCCTTGCCTATAGGCTGTCCGTTGACATAAACCGGATTGTCGTTTTTTACAGATGTTATTTGATATACTATCTGTCCTGATGGTGTCTTCACGGTTCTCATTCCCGCATGTATGCGGCTCATTGCTATGTCGGGTGTTATCTTTATCTGTGCATTGCTGTCAGAGCTTTTGCGTCCCAGGTTGTAGTAGTTTCCGTAGGGAAGTTTTATCGTTCCGAAGCTCATGCCCCGATAGGTTACGCTGAGTATGCCTTTCTTGTTTGATTGCAGCTCAGGTATCAGCTGTGTTTTCATGTTGCCGTTGAGGCCTTCAACAACCACCGTGTTGTTGTGTCCGCTGTTTACTGACGTGGGCATGCTATGTGCTTGTGCGTTGTCCGTGGCCGACTGTGTTTTGTCGGTGTTTTTATGTTCCTCTGAATGCTGCTCTTCCAATATCACGCTGAACGGCACCTTGTAGGAGCATTTGGGACAGCAGAATGTTTTGGGCGGGCGTCGCTGAAGCTCGAAGCGGCGGCCGCAGTAAGGGCATTTTATTATCATGGTTGCTCTTGTTTTTTATTTGACATATACAACGACCATGCTGTCGTCGAATTTTCCCCACATCTGTGGATGCTGTTTGCCGTCGGTGTCGCTTATCACTCTTGGGTTCACGTAGTTGAACAGCTCTCTGGCCGTTATCTTTCTGTCGCCGTTCTTGTCGGCGGCTCCCCTGAATGCCTCGAGCACATGGCTTATGAAGTATGAGTTTGTCATGCCGGCGCTCTCCCACGACGACTCGTTGGCGCGGCTCGACGTGTAGAGCATCACGCTTGTCTTCTGCGTGCTGCGGCGTTGTGCCCTGTTGCTGTTGTTCCTCAGCGTCAGTCCGCCTGAATAGCAGGCCATGGCTATGATTACCTTGCGGCGGGCCCTGGCCGATTTCATTATGTTCTGAATTTCGTTGTAGGTGATAAGGCTTGCCGCGTCTTTGGTTTCGTAGGTGGTGAGCCCTCCCTGCACTCCGTGTCCGCTGTAGACAAATATAATCTCGTCGTTGGGCGTAGATTTTGAAAATTCCGACTTCAGCACTCTCAGTATGTGGTCGCGTGTGGCGTTCTCGTTGAGCAGCATGAACACGCTGCTGCCGTTGTAGCTGTAGAAGAAGCGCGACATGGCGCGGGCGTCGCCTACCGAGCAGGGCAGAGGCGGAGCCACCTCTGGATATTTATAATTTCCTATTCCTACCGACACCACGTAGGTTTTCTGTGCGTATGAGCTTAAACCTAAAAATAAAATCAGCAGGAGGAGCGTAGCCTGTTTGATGGTGCTTGCGTGTTTCATGATATAATGTATTTAATGGTTTCTTTATTTTCCCGTAAACTTGCATTTGCAGCTGCTGTTGGGGCATTTGCCTTCGGCCAGGATGTTTTCATAGAGTTTTGTGCCGAAGTGGTAGCCGCACTTGGGGCAGCAGTATTTCTTTCTGAAAAAGCGCTCGTTCTGGTCTTTACGGCGTATCAGGCTTTTGTTCTTAACGTCTACGATAATCCACGAGAAACCTATGGCTATGATGCTGCCCGCCACCTTTATGGCAGCGCTGGCCGTGGTGTCGCCGGCAAAGTCCTTGGGCAGAAACATGGTGAGCAGTATGGCAAAGATACTTCCTAACGAGAGCGATGCCATCCTCATCATCATTATGTTCGACGTCTTGGCCTCGAGCGACATTTTGTTGCGGTTGTAGGTCTCGTATATGTTGCGTAGTCCGCTTATGTCCACTGTCTCTGGCTCCGGCTGCAGCTTGACCATGAGGTCTTTTATTCTGAATGTGTGTTTGGCTCCCAGCCGCACAAGCGTGTTAAGGCTTACGGGAACCTCGCCTGTAAGCCGTTTGAAGCTGCCGCTGGCCGCCATTATCCACGTGCCGTTGGTCGAGTTGTTGTCCCTGAGAGTCATTTTGCCGGTGGCCTCGTCAAGATGAAACAAGGCATGCTCGCGGCTTATGCTTGGTTCGGTCAGCTTAAATGGCTGATTGCCAAATTTACCGATAAGAATGTCCATATTGTTTATTTATTTTTCTGTAGATGTTTTTTGCTATTTTCTTATTCTGTGACTTTAGATAAAAATGCCTTTGGTATGTATGCAGTCACTATTGTGCCAAAGCCATTGATGGTCACTCCGACCCTTGTCTGTCTTTTTACGCGGCAGACAAAACCGCTGAATCCCATGAATTTTCCGCTAATTATCTTTACCTTGTCGCCTTTGACTATGTTGGCCATAGGGTTTGATATGAACATTTTGTTGTCGTCTTTTGTCTCATACCATTTTAAGAAGGCTTCCATCTGTTCGTCGGGAATAATGAGGGGCTTTATGCCGTTTTTGCCTATCGGGCAGCCGTTGTCGTCTTTGTTTGGGATATAATAGTGATGAAAAAAACTCAGTGCCGGACTGCCTACATAATTTTTCATCGTCTTTTCGGTGCTGTGAACGAACAGCAGGTTGGGAATAAGGGATTCTGTTATAAATTTGCGCTTTCCGTCCACGAGGCGCATCTTGCTCGTCACAGGCAGAAACACTTCGATGTTGTCCGCCTCAAGTATGTCTTTTGCTTTTTTCTCCTGGCCGTATGCGGCCCGCATCAGGAACCATGCCGGCTTTTCTTTCTCATCCTTGTCGTTGTGCTCTGGCGGAGGGTACTCTTGCTTACGAACACTATCGGGGGACACCCCTTTGGCCGAATTATAAGTTTCGGGGGAGACATCGGAGGCAAATCCGGTGTGTGAGGAGTTCCCGCCTCGTCGGGTGTTCTCATTAGACAACGAGCACATATCGTTCTGGTGTATTGCGGTTAAGCGATACGGACATTGTTTCTTTAAGACATACCTGTCGGGATTTTTGTTCGGTTCTCAGATAATCAATCAGGCACATGACTGTGCTTTTACGGTTTGCAAAGATTTGAACAGATAGCAGGTAAGTTTGTCTTCAAAATGTCATTTTCTATATATACCCCACCCGATGTACTTTTGTATAAATCAGTCAGTTAACGGCTTCATTACACTTGTCATGCCGCCGAATTTGCTGTCGGCGGCTTAGGGTGAACTGAGTCTAAACTGTAACAACCGGGATATAACAGATATATTAGTTCGTTGGCAAAATTAAATAAAAATATAAAGATAAACAAAAGAAAATGCAAAATAATGAAAAATTTTTTAAGTTATATCATGTTGTCTTGCTTTATATTGGTTTCCCATCAGAGCAGTGTCCATGCCTTTTTTTAATGCTTATGCTTTATTATGCCATTGTATTCTTGGCATGTCTGTGAGTTGATGCTCGTCATTGTTCGTGTGGAGTCTCTGTAGTTTGACAGTGGCTTTGTGGATATAGGTAAAAACATGACAAAAAATTCATTAATCTGCTCGGTCAAATCATATAATACAGTTTTTATTTGCCGTTGTTTTCGCCTTTGGGTATCTTTAAATAAGATAGGATGCGGCTCGGCAAAGCCAAATCAAAAAACTTTTGTTGTTTTTTATTTGCCGTTACTCTCGCCTTGCGCTATCTTTGTAGCAGAAATGATTAGATTATGAAATACACGACGGATAAACGATATTCGGAGCAGGGCACGGAAGAGAGATGTGCGGTATCGTCTCGCAATAAGATTATTTGTCTTTTGCTGTTTGTCGTAGGACTGCTCATGCTCGGCGGAGGCGTCTATGGGTTTGTGTCGCTGTCGAAGGCTTCAGGCGCTTTTGGCCATGCCACCGGCGTGATAGACAAGCTCACCTCGAAGAGAGAATACCGGCACCGGAAGATGCGTACGTACCGGGAGATGCGCATAAGCTACGGGACAGAGCGCTACGGCAAGACGTATATATCGGAGAAGTGCTATCTGCCATTCTGTAGTGAAGGCGACAGCATCGAGGTGCTGTATAATCCGGATAACCCCTACGACGTGCGTATTCCGGGCAATGAGCGCTGCATATGGTTTACGCTGCTGGGCGTAGGACTGTTATGTATGTCGGGGGTGTGGCTGATGCTCAGGCCGCAGCGGCAAAAAGAGCGGCATGCTTAGCGCCATATAATAAAATAAATGTTCTTTATATATTGCATTATGTCCGTTTTGCTATGCCATATAATGACTGAGCAAAACGGACATAATCATGATTTTGTTTTGATTGGGGATGATGTCTTGTTCTATTTTTTGCCTTTCAGCATCTTCAGCGCAGCCGTTAGTGCCGAGTCTGTCTTGCCCAGTGCGTCGCTTTCGGTATATTCTACGCAGACGTCAGGCTGTATGCCGGTGTTGATAATATCGGAACCGTCGGGATTGGTGAAGCGGCATTCTGCTATCAGCGACGAGTAGCCGTGTCCCCAGTTGCAGAATTTAGGACTGCTTATCACGCCCGCTGTCGGTGTGCCTACAATCTTGCCGAGCGACAGGTTCTTCATTGTTGCGGCAAAGTCTTCGGCTGCCGATGCCGTAAATCCGTCAACAAGAATTATAACGGGGGCGGTTATTCTCAACGAGTCGGGCGTGTTGTTCTTCATCACGAACCAGCCTTCCTGAACGGGCTGCATGGCCACGCCGTTATAGTAGTCGGCCAGTTGGCTGACATTTTTGCCGTACATCTCGTAAGCCGTGTTAGCCACTCTTGTCATAATCTTTAAGCCGTCGAATATGTTAGTGTTTCTGTCGGCGATATGTCTTATTATGTTGTGCCATGACTCGTCTGTTCCTCCTCGGTTTCCGCGTATGTCGAATATCACGCCTTTGGCAGACAAGAAATCAGAGAGGTTATTCTCAAAAGTGCTTTTTATTGTGCCGGGCAACGTGAACGTGTTCATCTTCATATACATGATGTTGCCTGGCAGCTTCTTTATGCGGCATTTTGCCGTGTCGCGCCTGATGCTCCAGTCGTCAGTGTCGTCGTAGTTCCTTATGCTTGTCATGAGCTTTGTGTTTATGGTCTTGCCCTGAGGAGTCGTTATCTCAATATGATATTCCGCACCTTCCTTGCCTGTAAGGAATATGTCGAGAGCCTTTCTCTTTCTCCATTCCATGTTGGGAGCCGAAACATACGGATAGACATGCCTTTGCAGATATTCGTCGAGCGTCAGGCCGTCCACCTTCTTAATCTCGCTGCCAACAGGCAACAGCGGTTTTAGCTGCCTTGTAGTGTTGGTTATCAGCAGTTTGTCTCCAGCCCACGTAAGTATCAGCGGCACCCTGTAGCGTATGATGTTGCTGTCGTTAAATCGCGTGTGTCCCTCGTTGAAGTGAGCCATGAACTGTGTCATTAAGTCCGAAAACTCCTGTTCGCTTTCGGCATTCAAGACCTTAGTAAGATAGCATCTGTAAAGACTGTCAGGATTAGTCTCCTTGAATTTCTCAGGAAATGCAAAGTTGTTGCTTATTTCTTTCCATATAGAAGAAAGTATATATATTCTTTCGCTCAGAGTAGTGTCCGCTTTGGCCGTGTATGGCACGGTGCACATTAAGGCCAAAGCCGCAATAATTATTCTCCTGATCATGTTACGATGTTTTTGCTGAATGTATAGAGTTAAGTTGACTATGCAAATCTTCAGTATGAATTATGCTGACTAATATGTGAAACTTGCAGCCTTAAAGCATCCCCGTTTTAACCGCCACAAGAGTAATCACAATTGGCTGACGCCGAACTTTGTTTTTCCATTCTCAATTCTCCATTCTCAATTGGCAAATGCCCGTTACGCCTCGATGTTGTATTTCTGAATCTTGTTATACAGCGTCTTGCGGTCTATGGCGAGCAGTTGGGCCGTCTTGGTCTTGTTGCCGCCCGTGGCGCGCAGGGCGTCTATTATGCGCTGTCGTTCGGTCTGCTCGTCGTGCAGGGCCGTGGGCTCCTGTCTCATGGGGCGCGTCATGGCCTTCGACAGCTCTTCGGTGCCGATGTATGAGCCGCGCGTAAGCAGGGTGGCACGCTTCACCACGTTGTTAAGCTCGCGCAGGTTGCCCGGCCAGCTGTATCGAGCAAGCATCTCCGACGCCTTGTCGTCGAATCCAGCCACGTTGCGTCCCAGCTCCTCGTTGGCCTGACTGACAAAGAGGTCGGCAAACAGAAACAGGTCGGCGCCGCGGTCTTTAAGTTCGGGCATGTATATGGTGAACTCGTTGATGCGGTGATAAAGGTCTTCGCGGAACTTTCCGTCGGCAACGAGCTGCGCCAGGTTGCCGTTGGTGGCGCACACCAGCCGGATGTCCACGCTTATCTCCTTGGGCGAGCCTAACGGGCGCACCTTGCGCTCCTGAAGGGCACGCAGCAGCTGCACCTGCACGTCGTAGGTCAGGTTGCCCACCTCGTCGAGGAACAGCGTTCCGCCGTTGGCCTCCTCAAAGGCTCCGCGCTTGTCGGTCGTGGCGCCTGTGAAGGCTCCCTTGGTGTATCCGAAGAACTCAGAGGCTGCCACGTCCTTGGGTATGGCTCCGCAGTCGAGCGCAAAGAAGGGCTTGCCGGCGCGGCTGCTCTGGCTGTGAATGCGGCGCGCCACATACTCCTTGCCCGTGCCACTGGCTCCGAGAATGAGCACCGACATGGGTGTTGGCGCAACGAGGTTTACGTAGTCGTAGAGCTGGCGCGAGGCTTCGCTCGTGCCTTCTATGTATTTCTTGGCTGCCGTGTGCGTCTTATGTTCTGCCGCCGCGGCGTTTTTGTCGGCTGCTTGTGTTGTTGCTGTCGTCGGCGTAGCTCCTGCCGTGGCTACTGCATCGGCGTTGTGGCTGTCGAGCGCATCGTTTATCTTTTGCAGCAGGATGTCGGGCTGCACGGGTTTGGCTATATAGTCGCACGCTCCCGACTTCATTGCCAGCACGGCGTTCTGCACTTCGGCATAGCTCGTCATCACGATGAAGGGCGTCTGCATGTTCTTCTTGCGCAGCCAGTTGAGCAGAAACAGACCGTCGTGGTCGGGCAGACGGAGGTCAGACAGTATGAGGTCGAAGCCCGTGCTGTCGGTCACTGCCCGTGCCGCGGCGCTTACGGAGCTTGCTCTCTCAACCGTGAAACCCTTTTTGCGCAGCCATGTCTGCATCATGGTTGCGTATGTAAGGTCGTCTTCAACTATAAGGATACTTGCCATGTAGGTCAGAATGTTGTTATGATAACAACTGCGTGTCGTCGTGCAAAATTAGCTTTTTTATTATACATGGCGCAATAAACCGTTGTTTTTTATTGCTTTTTAAAACTTTACGACCAATGTCCTCGGCTTTTTGATATACATATTTTCAGCTTCTTTATGTCCGCCATGCCGCCCTGTGTCGGCAAGCAAATCAAAAACACGCCGAAAACCGTAACCATTTTATATATTTTTCTTACAGTCTAAATATTTTCCACGCGTTGTATGGCTGTACGTTAAGTAAATCACACTCATTTGCTTTCAGACTGTTAATGGCCTGTTTACGACCCGTAAACGGGCCACTTTTAATGCAAAACCGGCCCACTTTTTGGTCGTAAGTCATAGGCTTTTTCGGTGTGTATGTCTTGATTTTTTTAGACAGTTTGTTTTTAGCACATAACAAATGCCCGCAATTGGACAAATGCCCGCATTTGTAACCAAAAAAAAAGGTGCGTCAGAATGTATTTTAGCATACATGTTCTGATGCACCTTCATTTATATTTTATGTCGTAAAGATATTTCTGCCGTGTGTCGTCGTTCGTGTTTATGGCCATGCCGTGCGCTCATAGCGGCAGGATAAAGAGTTATTTCTCGTTCAGCACCTTGTCAAACTGCTTGGCGAAGAATTAGAAATATAAGCCAGATGAGAATAAGTGTTAGGACTTATAACGTATTGTAATAAGCTAAATAGCTTATTTTTTATTTTTATAAGCTAATTAACTTATAATATTTTGGATGGTAGAGATATTATTCATACCTTTGCATTAAATAGTAGTTAACGTATTAAATCTATGTATGCAGCCATTTCTGCCGATATAGTTTCTTCCACATCTTTATGTATCGAAGAAACCATTGCCTTGAAGCAAAGGATAGAAGATTTATTTTCTGTCCTCGAAAACAGATTTCCGGGATTTTGGGGAAGGATAATAAAAGGAGATTACATAGAGTGCCTTTTGCCTTCGGTCAAGGACAGCTTTAGGGTAGCTCTAATTATTAAGAGTTGCATTAAGTCTTTTCCTGTTGCAGAATCAAAAAAGAAAAAATTGTTCCAAACATACGGGATACGTATAGCTTTGGGAATAGGTGATATGCGTATTGTAGATAAGGAACACGGCATCATGGATGGAGAGGCAATTTATTTATCAGGCCGGACATTAAGCGGAATGGGCGCTCCAAACAAAAACGGTACATTCATTATTGAACCTGCTGACAGGCAACTTAAACCAGCATTACAAACGGTCGGAATGCTGACCGATGCCTTGCTCAATAATACTACAAGACGGCAGAGTGAGGTTGTTTATTATAAACTTTTGTCTAAAAGTGAGCAGGAAATAGCAAATATATTAGGTGTAAAGCAGTCTGGAATAAATCAACATTCAACTTCAGCCAAATGGTATTGCATAGAAGAGGCATTGAATTATTTTGAACAACTAAATTTTGAAAATATATGAACAGCTGGTTGTTGTTAAGTCTATTGACGGCTCATGTAATTGGAGATTTCTATCTGCAAAGCAACAAATACTGTAAGAGGAAAGAAGAATCAAAACTTAAAAGCTCCTTTTTATATATTCATGCAATAATCATGGGGCTGCTTTCATGGGTATTTGTTCCAACCATTGGTTTTTGGCTTTATGCGTTGATCATAGTTGTAACACATTTTTTGATTGATGCAGTGAAATCATACATGCGCAAAGGACTGTGGCAATTTTTAATAGACCAGATTGTGCATATCTTAGTTTTGTGTTTTATTGCACACCAATATGTATTGCAGTGCCATTTGCCAATTCAATGTTTAAACTTTCGTGACAATATATCCATTCCGGTATTTATATTTGCCGTATTATGTTGTCTGAAACCGACAAATATTTTGATAAAGCTGATATTGGAACGGTATAAAATAGGAGAAACCGAATCTTGCGAAAATATGAAAAATGCAGGGGCACTCATTGGAAATTTAGAAAGAATCTTGACATTGGTATTTGTTCTAATCGGCCAATATGAAGCTGTGGGATTTATCATAGCTGCAAAATCTTTACTTCGATTTAAGGACACAGATACAGCCAAGACAGAATATGTGTTAGCCGGAACATTGTTGAGTTTTGGCATTGCCACATTGTTAGGCTTAATGGTGAAACAATTATCGTTAGTATTTTAATTCTGTATAATGAGAGAATTAACCGACAAGGAGAAATATGTTGTGAAAGGATTGTTTGACAGAAAAACAAATCCAATTTAGGCGAATTGCGTAAATAAGACTGTTACGAGATAATCTTGATTATTTTGCATTGTGCTATGAATTAGCCACAAGGAAATTATCAGGTTTTATATAAAAAAAGAAGGTGCGTCAGAATGTATCTTATCATACATGTTCTGATGCACCTTCATTTATATTTTATGTCGTAAAGATGTCCCTGCCGCGTGTTGTCGTTAGCGTTTATGCCTGCGCCGCGCGCTCATGTAGGCAGGATAAAGAGTTATTTCTCGTTCAGCACCTTGTCAAACTGCTTGGCGAAGAACATTATCTGATAGTCTATCGAGTTGTGCCAGTAGTCGCCCGTGTGGCCGCCGGGGCGCACATAGAAGTCGTGCTTCACGTTGAGTTCGCGCAGGCGCTTGTGGGTCTGAAGGTTAACGGGATAGAAGAAGTCGCTGTAGCCGCAGTCGATGATTATGTTCTGGCGCGAGCCGAGCAGGCGGTCGAGCGAGTAATAAACGGAGTGAGACTTCCACACTGCTTCGTTCTGAAACTTGTTGCCCAGCACCTTCTCTATCTGCCAGCAGTTGGGATACTGGCAGATGTCCATGCATCCGCTCGTGGTGCCTATGTTGCCGAACACGTCGGGATGCTGCAGTCCGTTCCACATGGCTCCGTGTCCGCCCATGCTCAGGCCCGTTATGGCTCTCAGCTCGCGGCGCGCGTGGGTGGGGTAGTGGGCGTCGATATACTCGGGCAGCTCCTTCGATATGAACGTCTCAAACTGCATCGACGGGTCAACAGGCGAGTCGACATACCAGCTGTTCTGTCCGTCGGGGCAGACGATGATGGTGCGGTAGGTGTCGGCCAGGCGCGCCACGTCGGTTATTCCCGGCCATGTGGTGCTGTTGCCGCTGTAGCCGTGCAGCAGGTAAATCACGGGATATTTGGCTTCGCCTGCGGCGTCGGGTGTGTATACTATGGTGCTGAGGCTGCGCTTCATCTTCTGGCTGTACACGCTTAGCGTGTCAACCTTGGCGGCCTTTACGGCTGTTGTTGCCAGCATGATGATTAGTGCCAGCAGCGTTGTTATCTTTCTGTTTGTCATATTGCTGTGTTTATTTTTCCTTGTCTTTTTCGTCGAGCCGTTTTATTGCCTCCTCAAATGCTGTATTGAAGAAGTGGCCTTGGGCTATGAGGTTGCCTATGCGCTCGGCGTTCATCTTCATGCAGGCATACTGTCCCTGTGTGATGTTGGGCAGAATGGTGTCTAGCTCTTTCAGCGAGTCTACGCACAGACCTATGCCGTGCTTGCTTACAAACGGCGCCAGGGCGGCCTGTTTCCATATTATTACGGGCAGCGAGCAGCGCAGATAGAGCGAAGTCTTGTGCGGATTGTTTATCTTCAGATATTCGCCCCAGTCGCCCGTGCATCCGTCTTCAGAGGCTCCGTCCCACACCAGTCCGAAGTGGCCCCGCGCGGTGGCTATAAGCTCGTCAGACTTTACGAAGCCCATCAGCTCAAACTTGTCGGCGCCATTCGCCTTGCCAATCTCGAAGCCGTTGCCGTAGAGTCTCACCTTGAACGAGCTTATGTGCTCGCCCCAGCGGTAGAGGAAGGTGTTCTTGCGGTGGCTCAGCGCTCCGGCATACACTATGGTGCGCGTGTCTTCGCTGCTGTTGTTCTTCGCCGCCTGCGTGTCAGACAGATAGTCGAATATGCCCAGCGTGCCCACCATGGCGCGGCATCCGCGGCTCTCGAGCCACTGCTTCATGCTGTCGTTGTGGGCTATTATGTAGTCGGCGTTGTTGAGACGGCATATCTCCTTCTCGGGCGTGAGCGCCTTGCGGCGAAAGCTGCCCAGGTCGTGTATTATCACAACTACGCGCGCTCCTCTCATGTGGGCCATGCGGCACACCAGCGTAAAGTATTTCTTCAGCGGATACTGCAGCAGCAGCGTGTCGCCGCGTTTCAGGCTGAATGGCGACTTTATCACTCCGGCGAGCGTCAGGAAGAAGTGCGCCAGCTTATTGTCATACGTGGTCTGCCTTAGTCCGGCGTTGCCGAGGCCCATGCCGTCCATAATCTTCTCTATGTCGGTCTTGGCCTTGTTGCCCGCGCTGCCCAGACCCTTGTAGTTGCGCGAAAGATACTTACAGTTATTTAATTCATAATTCATAATTCACAAATCATAATTGGCTGATGCCGAACTTCGTTTCACAATTTAGAATTCATAATATGGGACAGAGAAATTTTCTTAATTATTAATTCTTACTTCTTAATTTCCCATTTCTCTTTCTGCCAGCCTGAGTGCCTCGTCCACTGTGTCGTCCATGTCGAAGTAGGCATACTGCCCGAGTCGGCCTCCGAATATTACGTTGCCCATGCTGCGCGCCATCTGCCGGTATTCGGCCGCTATGGCGTTGTTGCGCCCGTTGTTTATGGGATAATACGGTTCGAGGCCCTCGCTCCATGCGGCGGGATACTCGTAGGTTATCACCGTCTTGGGCTGAGTGCCGTATTCAAAGTGCTTATGCTCAATTATGCGTGTGTAAGGCACGTCGGCCGAGGTGTAGTTTACTACGGCGTTGCCCTGGAAGTTGGGCGTGTCAATCACCTTGGTGTCGAACTTTAGACTGCGGTATTCGAGCTTTCCGGCGCGGTAGTCGAAGAATTTGTCAATGCGTCCGGTGAACACTATCTTGTCGGCCAGTGAGCAAAGCTCGTCACGACGGCTGAAGAAGTCGAGCTGCAGTATGGTCTCCGTGCCCTCCAGCAGGGCGTCGATGAGCCTGTTGTATCCGCCCTCTGCAATGCCCTGATACGGGTCGTTGAAGTAGTTGTTGTCGAAAGTCATGCGCACCGGCACACGCTTTATTATCTCCGCCGGCAGCTCGCGTGCGGGCCGTCCCCACTGTTTCTCGGTGTATCCCTTTATCAGCGTCTCGTATATGTCGCGTCCGCAGAGCTTCAGCGCCTGCTCCTCAAAGTTGGCAGGACACTCTATCGAGGCATACTCGGCGCGCTGCTTCTTGAGCATCTCCTCGGCCTCGGCAGGCGTGCGCGTGCCCCACAGCTGATAAAAAGTGTTCATGTTGAAGGGCAGGTTGTACAGCCTGCCGTTGAAGTTGGCCACGGGCGAGTTGGTAAAACGGTTCATCTCAACCAGCCGTGTTACATATTTCCACACCTCCTTCTTGTCCGTGTGGAATATGTGAGCGCCGTATTTATGCACGTTGATGCCCTCAATGCTCTCGCAGCGGATGTTGCCTCCGGTGCTGTCGCGCCTGTCTATCACCAGGCACTTGCGGCCTGTCTTGCGCGCCTCGTGGGCAAACACAGCCCCGAAAAGGCCGGCTCCGACAATAAGGTAATCGTATTTTTTCATAGTAACAAGTGTTTTTTATAGGCCAGCATGCTGCCGCCGGTGCTGCGGCGTGCGCCTTTCAGCGTTTTTTCTGCTTGCCTGTTATCTTTCTGAAAGCCTTCTTGAATTTGCCCGTTACGGCCCGTTTGTGCTCAAACTCGTCGAGTTTTCTTATCACCCCGGCCACGGTCTTGTCGGCGTCGATGCCCCTTATTTCGGCGTAGCGCCTTATCACATAGTCCATAAGATGCTTGTCGTGCGTTAGCCGTTTCAGGTTTTCGGCACAGTCGTCCTCCGTCGGCTGCATGAACTTAGAGCGGTTTGTGTCTATCAGCCAGAAGCTGAAGCCGCCGTCGGCAGTTCTCTCATACAGTATGTTCGTGAGGTTTAGGTCGCCGTGCATCACTCCCTTTGCGTGCAGGTCGGCCAGCAACCCGGCCAGCGCGTCGGCCGCGTCGCGGTCAAAGTCGTCGCGTCTGAGCAGGTCGGTGAGCGGCGGCAGCATGCACGACTCCGACACAAAGTAGCAGTCGGACATCAGTATGCCGTTGCCAAGCTCAAGATATGCCACTTCGCGGGGCGTGTTGAATCCCCTCTCGCGCAGCATGGCGGCAAAGAGATATGCCCTTGCGGCCTTGCTTTTCTTGAAGAACGAGTAGGCCACGCGCTGCACCATGTTGGGCCGTTTGTAGTGTTTCACCACGAGCGTGCGGCCTTCCACGCAGAACGACTTCACCGTGTTGCGTCCCTTGTAGAGCGTAGTGCCACCTTGACTGAACGTCTGCGGCAGACTGCTCACAAAGCCGCTGAGCGCGCTGAAGTCGCTGCCAACCGTCATGGTCATTATCTTTTCCTTGCTCATGGGCGGCTCAGAGGTTAATGTTCTCGTAGTGCTTAAACCACTCGATGAAGTTTTTTATGCCCTCGTGCAGCGTAACCTTAGGCTTATATCCTATCTCGGTCTCGAGCTTTGTGGTGTCGGCCCAGGTGCGGCTTACGTCACCCGGCTGCATGGGCAGAAGTATTTTTTCGGCCTTGCGGCCAAGGTTAGTCTCTATTTCGGAGATGAAGTCCATCAGGCTTACGGGGCTCCCAAGGCCTATGTTATACACCTTGTAGGGCAGTCCGTTTGCCGTTCCCGTTCCGTCGGGTGTCTTGTCGAGCACCATGAGCGTGCCGTTGGCAATGTCGTCGATGTAGGTAAAGTCGCGCATCATGTCGCCGTTGTTGAACACCTTGATGGGCTTGCCGCTGCTTATGGCCCTTGCAAACAGCATGGGGGCCATGTCGGGGCGGCCGGCGGGGCCGTAGACGGTGAAATAGCGCAGGCCTGTGCAGGCTATGCCGTAGAGCTTGCAGTAGGCGTGGGCCATCAGTTCGTTGCTCTTCTTGCTTGCGGCATAGAGGCTTACGGGACTTATAACCACGTCGTCTTCAGAGAAAGGCACCTTGCTGTTCATGCCGTAGACCGAGCTTGACGAGGCGTAGACCAGATGCTCCACGTTGAAGTTGCGGCAGCACTCTAATATGTTCAGAAAACCCATCCAGTTGCTGTGCATGTAGGCGTAGGGGTTCTCTATAGAGTAGCGTACGCCTGCCTGTGCCGCCAGATGTATTATCTTGTCAAACTTTATCTGATCGAACAGCATGTCGAGGGCGCCCTTGTCCTCGATGTCGAGGCGCAGAAACGTGTAGTTGGGCCATTTGGTGCTCACCGTGCGGTGGCCCATGCGCAGCCCGGCGTCGGCCTCTATCCCTGCCCGGCGCAGGCGGTAGAACTTCAGCTCGGGCGAGTAGTAGTCGTTGATGTTGTCGATTCCAACCACCTCGTCGCCTCTTTCGGCCAGCATTTCGGCGCAGCGGCTGCCAATGAATCCGGCCGCGCCGGTTACGAGTATCTTCATCTTCTGTTGAGTTTTATCTGTTCGGGAGCCTGACTCCTTGCTCCGTTGTCATTCAGTTGTTGTCCTTCTTCTCGAGATAATCAGTTATCTTTCTTGCCACTACGCTCCAGTCGAAGTCGCGTATGGTGCGCAGTCCTGCCTCGCCATACTTCCTCCTCAGCTCCTCGCTCTGGTAAAGCTCCTTTATGTGGCGTCTGAAACAGAAGCGCCAGCGAGCCGAGCGTATGCCGTTCTCCTTGTCGCGCAGCAGGTCGAGCGTGCCGGCCTTGGTGGCTATCACGGGCACGGCGCAGGCCATGGCCTCGGCCACGGTGTTGTTCCAGCCGGTGTAGTGCGGGTTTTCGGCCGACACAAAGCAGTCGGCACGGTTGAAGAGCTCCCAGTTGCGGTCGAAGGGGTGGCCTACGACAAACTCGAAGGGGCACTTGCACGTAAACTCCTTTATGCGGCGTGCGGCGCCCTCGTCGACCGGCGTGTCATACAGAAGCAGCTTTATGTTGTAGCCCTGCGCATAGAGCTTTTCGCATGCGCTCACCACGTAGTGGGTGCCTTTAACGCGCTCCACGATGCGTCCGTAGGCCATTACGACGAACGGACGGTCTTTCACCTCATAGCTCTCCTTGGGCTTATAGTTGGCAACGGTAACGCCGCCGATGGCCTTGAACGACTCGCGGCCGAACTTCTTGAGGTCGTACTCGTATACGTTAGACGAGCAGGCGAACACCTCTACCTCGGGATTCTTCATCAGCTTGGCCACGTTGTCGCTCTTTCTGACGTGATAGAATATCTTGTGGCGCGCATCAGACTCAAGCACCATGGGCATCATCTTCACCGTGGTGGTCCACAGGGCGTCGAGCTTTGTGCCTTTAATCTTGTCGAAAGTGCTCATCTCGCCCTTGAAGTCGAACCAGTCGGGGCCCTTGCCGTCGGGTGTGAACACTATGAAGCGGTGGCCCTGCTCGACAAAGATGTTGCCGAGCTCGAGAAAGCGCTTAACGCCGCCGTAGAGCTTTGTGTGGGGCAGTAATACTCCTAATATCATATATAGTTGTTGTTAATTCGGATGAAATTTTATATTACCTTTTGCCGTGCTGCCGGCATTCTGTGTATCGCATTGATATTCAATGACTTGCAATATGCCGTCTTTTGGCTTGCAATATGTGGCCTTTCAGCCTGCAATATGTGGTCTTTCGCAATGCGATATGTGGTCTTTTGTATTTCAGTCTGCCGGCAGGCCTGTTTTGCATGGTGCCGGCAGGGCTGCCGGCTTATTGTCTCTTGTCGTTGTCCCAGAACTTCCACAGCGGTCCGAAGTCCTTTGTCAGCATCCACCACAGCGCCTTCAGGCGTCCGCGCAGGATATGAGTCTTCAGATGGCCGTCGTGCCTGAAGGAGTCTGCAAGACGGCTGTCGAAGTCGTGTCCCTTGTGTGTGAATATGCGCCTGAAGGTGGAGTTGGTCATGCCCCACTTCAGCAGAAACTGCATCTGGCCCATATTCTTGCGTATCCTGGTGGTCGACTTAGTTTCGAAGTGATACACGCGGCTGGCCGATATGCCCTTCATCATCCTTATGCCGCATAGATACAGCTTGGCGGTGAAGTCGGGGTCGCTGTACATTCCGGGCGAAAGCTCTATGCTGTAGCCGCCCACGAGGTCCCAGATGTCGCGGTGAACGATGTTCGGCGGCAGCGTTGCGCCCATCCAGTCGGCCATCTTGTATGAGCGGAACTCGTTGAGCAGGTCCTGCTCCATGAAAGTCTCAGGCGTGTCGCCATAGTCGGCGTTGATAATCGAGTCGCCCTTTGTGCGGGGCTGTATTGTGGTAGACGACAGGAAGAAACGGTTGTCGGGCAGCGCCTTTATCTCGTCATACAGCGCCTTGTCCCATTCAGGCAGCGCGTACATGTCGTCGTTGATGAAGAGCATGTAGTCGGTCTTCACCTTGCTGCGCATCATGTTCATGGCCAGGCACACGCCCACGTTGGTCTGCGAGTGGGTGTAGTCGAGGCCCTGCTGCCTCACCCATTCGAGCGTGCCGTCGCTTCCGTCGTTGACGTGTACTATAATCTGGTGCCTGTATGTAGAGTTCTTCCTTATGCTGTCCACGCATATCTTAAGGAAGGGCAGGTTGTTCCATGTGGGTATGAGTATGGAGAATATTTCGCCGTTCATAGTCGTTACGTTATTTTGCAGGGCTTTGGCGGCGGCATTGCTTATATCCGCCCGTGCCTTTGCTTTGTTTGTATTATATGGTTATAGCCCCTTTGGCGTGTCCTTGCCGTCAGATGCCGAGCACGTCCCTGTAGACGTTCATCACCTGCTGGGCCACGTTGTTGCCCTCAAATCGCGTTATATACTGGCGGCTTGCGGCTATGCGCTCCTCGCGTCCGGGTGCTCCCTTGACAACCTGCTTTATGGCTTCGGCCATGGCATAGACGTCGTCGGGGTCGACATATATGGTGCCGTTGCCGCCTGCCTCCTCAAGACAGCTGCCCGTGCACGCCACTACGGGCAGTCCGCTCTGTATGGCTTCTATTATAGGCACGCCGAAACCCTCGTATCTGGAGGGGTAGACGCAGGCCTCGGCCATCTGATAAATGGCGGGCAGGTCTTCGTTGGGCACGTTGTTGAGTATCTTCACGCGGCTTTCAAGGCCGTTCTCCCTGATATACGCCTTCACCTTTTCGGTGTATGAGGTGGCCTTGCCTACTATCACCAGACTTATGTCGTCGGGCAGCAGTCTGAGGGCCTTTACTGCCAGCAGCACGTTCTTGCGCTCCTCAATGGTGCCCACGTTCACGATATACCGTTCGGGCAGCATGTAGCCGGTGTGCACCTCGTGCATCTTCTTCTCGCCTTCGCGCATCTTGTAGCGCGAGCCGCAGCTCTGATAGATAACGTCTATCTTCTCGGGACTTACGCCTCCGAAGAGCATTATGTCGCGCTTGGTACATTCGCTTATGGCTATTATACGGTCGGCCTCTTCGCATGTCTTTCTGAACTTCCACGCATAAATCTTGGTGTCGGGCCAGTTGTACCATTCGGGATGTCGCATGAAGATGATGTCGTGAATGGTAACCACGGTCTTTATGCCGGCCTTCTTTATGCCTATGGGCAGCTCGCCCGAGAGTCCGTGATAGAGTTTTACGCCGTCGGCGCAGAGGTCGTCCACCACTGAGTGCATGCGCCACCATGCCTTGCGCAGGCCCGAAAGGCTCTTGCGTGGATACACAAATCTTACGTTGTCCGACTCTCTTACCTGGCTTCTCAGCGTGCTGTCGCCCTTGTCGGGGGCATAGAGGTTGAGCGTCATGTCGGGCGTAATTACCTCCGAGAGGTCGTTGATTAGTGTGCGGGCGTAGCTTCCCAGTCCGGTGCGGTTACATACAATGCGCTTGGCGTCGTATCCTATAATCATATCTCACATTTTTTGTTGCGGGCTGCGTTGTGCCCCGATGTCCGTAAGAGCCGTGCCGGCCGCGGCGCATCGGCAGTGCTGTTTAAAGATATGTGTCAGCCCATTAATGTTATATGTTTCACGTGTTACAGCCTTACGGCCTATTTTCTTACCACGTGTCCGTTTTCAATCTTAAACTCTTTGTCAAACTCCTCCCTTGTGCGTTTCCAGCGGTTGTGGCTCCAGAGATAGTAGCGCGGCTCGCGCCTGATGGTCTGTTCGAGCATGGCAAAGAAGCGTTTGGTTATCTCAAACTCAGGCATTTCGCCCGGTTTGTCGGTCATCAGCTTGAAGGTGTAGATATATTTTCCGCGTTCGGGGCGTTCAACGTCGATGTAGAACACGGCATTGTTCATCTTGCGCATTATGCGTTCGGCGCCCGTGAACACAGGTGTGTCGTGGTTGAGGAACGGCAGCCAGAGGTGGATGTTGCGGTAGCGCGGCGCCTGGTCGGCAATGTAGCCGAAGAGATTCATGAGATTCTGGTTGCGGAACGACACGAGATACCTCAGTATGTCTTTCTTCGGAACGCACACTCCGCCCATGCTCTGGCGCATGTTGATGAACAGGCGGTCGAAGAGCTGGCTGCGCAGGGGGTGATAGATTAGGCCGATTACTGATTCGGGGTGGCGCTTTATGACAAGCCCCGTGGCCGAGAGAAGCTCCCAGTTGCCGTAATGTCCGAGAATGCCGGCACACGTCTGCCCCTTGTCGAAGCAGTCTTCAATCTTGTCGATGCCCCTGAACTCTATGCGGCTGAGCAGCTCTTTGCGGCTGACAGACATGAGCTTGACTGTTTCTACGAAGTAGTCGCAGAACCATTTGTAGAATCCGCGCTCTATGGCGATGCACTCCTCGAGGCTCTTTTCGGGGAAGGCCGACGTTATGTTGTGTCTTACTATGTTGCGGCGGTAGCGCACTATGTGGTAGAGAACGAGGTTGGCTATGTCTGACATCACGTAGAGCACCCTGTAAGGCAACTTTGACACCAGATAGAAAATGCCGTAGATTATGTTGTATATAAATTCTTTCATTCCTCTTTCTCCGGTTAGTTGTTTACAGTGTCTGCATGTCGTTCAGCTTCTTGTAGTAGCCGTCGATGGCGAGCAGCTCCTCGTGGGTGCCGCGCTCAACGATTTCTCCCTCATGTATCACGCATATCTCGTCGGCGTTCTTGATGGTCGACAGGCGGTGGGCAATGGCCACCGTGGTGCGTGTTTTCATCAGATGCTCAAGGGCATCCTGCACAAGCCGCTCGCTCTCGGTGTCGAGGGCCGACGTGGCCTCGTCGAGAATGAGTATCGGCGGGTTTTTAAGTATGGCGCGGGCTATGCTCACGCGCTGGCGCTGTCCGCCCGAGAGGCGTCCGCCGCGGTCGCCTATGTTGGTGTCGTAGCCGTGTTCCGACTCCATTATGAAGTCGTGGGCGTTGGCTATCCTTGCGGCGTTCTCTATCTGTTCCTGCGTGGCGTTGTCAACGCCGAACGATATGTTGTTGCGGAAACTGTCGTTAAACAGTATGGCTTCCTGGTTTACGTTGCCTATGAGCGAGCGCAGGTCGTGCAGTCCCATGTCCTTCACGTTCACGCCGTCGATGAGCACCTCGCCCTCCTGCACGTCGTAGTAGCGCGGAATGAGGTCAACGAGCGTCGACTTGCCGCCGCCGCTCTGGCCTACCAGGGCCACTGTCTTGCCCTTCTCTATGGTGAGGTTTATGTTGCGCAGAACCCACTTCTGGTCGTACTTGAACGACACGTTGCGGAACTCAATCTTGCTCTTGAAGTCGGTTACATGCACCGGATGTTCAGGCTCCTTGATGTTGCTCTCGGCCATAAGAATCTTGTCTACGCGCTCCATAGATGCCAGACCCTTGGGTATGTTGTAGCCCGCCTTTGAGAATTCTTTCAGCGGATTGATTATGCTGTATAGTATGACGAGATAGTAGATGAACGTGGGGCCGCTCAGAGTCATGTTGTTGAGCACGAGCACACCGCCGAACCAGAGCACTATGACAATCATTACTGTGCCCAGAAACTCGCTCATCGGGTGGGCCATCTGCTGGCGGGTGTTCACGCGGCGTATGTTGTCGCGGTATTCAGAGTTAATCTTGTCGAAGCGGCGGTTCATCTTCTCCTCGGCGCAGAAAGCCTTTATGATGCGCAGGCCGCCCAGCGTCTCCTCCACCTGGCTCATCGTGTCGCTCCACAGCGACTGTGCCTTGATAGACTTCTGCTTCAGCTTTCGGCCTACGAAGCCCATAAACCAGCCCATCAGGGGCACTATGACGAGCGTGAAGACCGTCAGCTGCCAGCTGATTACGAGCAGCGTGGCGAAATAGAACACTATCAGTATGGGGTTCTTGAAGAGCATGTCGAGGCTCGACATTATTGAGTTTTCAATCTCCTGTACGTCGCCGCTCATGCGCGCTATGATGTCGCCCTTGCGCTCTTCTGAGAAGAAACCGAGCGGCAGCGACGTAATCTTGCGGTAGAGCTGGTTGCGTATGTCGCGCACCACACCCGTGCGGATAGGTATTATCGTGGCCGACGACAGAAAGTAGGCACCGGTCTTCAGAAAAGTCATGAAGGCCAGAAACAGACCTATTATGAGCAGCGTCGTGGTGGCGCCCATGCTCTCTATCATCTCGTAGATATAATAGTTAAAGTTATTTGTCATTACTTCTTTCATGTCGCCGCTGCCCCAGTCCATCAGTCCGGCAGGCACGCTGGCCGCCTGAGTCTTGAAAAGTATCTGCAGGATTGGTATTATGGCCATGAAAGAAAATATGTTCAATATCGCCGAAAGGATATTAAACACCACCGTAAGCACCAGATATTTCTTGTAGGGAGGTACGAAACGGCGCAATACTTGTAAAAATTCTTTCATCTATCCGTGGGTTGTTCTTTTTATGGAATTTAGGTTTATTCCGGATGCAAAGATAGTGTTTTTGCGCAAGAAAACAAAATATGGGGGCCGTTTTAGTTCATTATGAGGCTGCGAGAGGGGCTGAGGAGACAATATGGGGGCTGTTTGAGGGTTTAATCCATGCCGGTTGTCATGCTGCTAAAGCATGCCGGCAGGCATGCCGCTGCCGGCTTTTCCGTATTCTGTCAGCGCCTTGCTGCATGGAGGATTAATGCCGTTAATTACTGTTTCATGCCCCTGTTATGCGGCCTGTCGGACCGTGTTTCGGGGCGGAATGTAACAGGCTGCATAACACATTGATACACAATGCGTTGCAAAAGGCCATGTTTTAGGCTCTAAAAGGTGGCCTTTCAGCCTGCAAAAGACGGCTTTTCGGACGGTGAGAGGCGGCCTTTTAAAACATGAAAGGCAGCCTCTTGCAGACAAGAGGGCCGCCTTTCTCTTCAAAGTTGATATTATCGTGTTTATAATTTGTCGGTTTTATGCCTCGCCGCCGTCTGCGAGCACGCCTTTGAGCGTTGCGCTCGAGCTGTCGGTTATCCTTACCCTCACGGTCTGGCCTATGTGGCAGTTGCCCTTGTCGAACACCACCACCTTGTTTTGTCCGGTGCGTCCGAAGAGCTGTTCGCGGCTGCGCTTGCTGAAGCCCTCAATCAGCACGTCGAACTCCTTGCCCACGTCCTTGGCGTTCGACTCGGCCGACAGCTTGGTCTGCAGCTCTATCATCTCTGCCAGGCGGCGCAGCTTAACTTCCTCTGATACGTCGTCGGGCAGATGCTTCGATGCGTATGTGCCGGGGCGCTCGCTGTATTTGAACATGAAGGCAGAGTCGTAGCCCACCTCGCGCATCAGCGAGAGCGACATCTGGTGGTCTTCCTCGGTCTCGCTGTGGTAGCCCACGAATATGTCGGTGGATATGCCGCAGTCGGGTATTATGCGGCGTATGGCCCTCACGCGGTCCATATACCACTCCCTTGTATATTTGCGGTTCATCAGCTTCAGTATTCGGTCTGAGCCGCTCTGCACGGGCAGATGTATGTGATGGCAGATGTTAGGCATCTCTGCTATCACGCGCAGCGTGTCGTCGCTCATGTCCTTCGGGTGGCTCGTGGTGAAGCGTATGCGCATGTCGGGCACGGCCTCGGCCACCATGCGCAGCAGTGCCGGGAACGCCACCTTCTCGCTCTTGGCGTCGCCTTTGTCGTCGTTACCCTCGTTGTTTACTTTTTCATTTTTAATTTTTAATTCTCCCAGATAGGAGTTAACGTTCTGTCCCAGCAGCGTAACCTCCTTGAATCCGTGCTCGTGCAGGTCGCGCACCTCGCGCAGGATGCTCTCCACGTCGCGGCTGCGTTCGCGTCCGCGGGTGTAAGGCACAATGCAGTAGTGGCAGAAGTTGTTGCATCCGCGCATTATGCTGACGAATCCGCCAACGTGCGGTCCGCATATTCTCTGCGGCATAACGTCGCGGTAAGTCTCCGTCGTAGACAGCTCTATGTTCATCGCCTTGTGTCCGGTCTCGGCCTGGGCTATGAGGTCGGGCAGGGTGAGATATGCGTCTGGGCCGGCCACGAGGTCGGCATGGTGGTTCTCCAGCAGGTCTTCCTTCACTCTCTCGGCCATGCATCCCAGCACTCCGATAATCATTCTTCTGCCCTTGCGCGTCATGGCGTGCAGGGTGTCGAGGCGGTTGAGCACTTTCTGTTCGGCGTTGTCGCGCACGCTGCACGTGTTCAGAAACACGGCGTCGGCATCGTCAACGCTTTCGCAAAGCTCATATCCTGCCATCTTCATCACCGAGGCCACAACCTCGCTGTCGGCCACGTTCATCTGGCAGCCGTAGGTTTCTATAAATAGTTTCTTCATCTTCGTTGTTATTGGTGTTTGCGGGGGATGGGGGCAATGGGACGAATGAGACTTATACTTTGCCGGCTGATGCCGCCTCGCAGGTCTTGCTTCTGTCGCCGCCGGGCATCCGCTCACTCTCTTGCATCGCCCAAAATTATCCTTGTTATCTCGGCCATTAGGCGCGCGTTGTCGGCGTCGCTCAGCCTTGAGTCTTTTATCAGTATGGCTATTATCACGCGGCTGCCGTCGGGCCTGGTCACCACTCCGGCGTCGTTGTCGGCCGTCTTGGTGCCGTCGGGTTGGCGGAATCCCGTGCCGGTCTTGTGCGCCAGCGTCATGCCGTGGCTCAGTCCGGCCTTTATCTTGTCGGCTCCCGTGGTGGTTGCGGCCAGCGCCTGCTTTATGCAGCGGTCGTATTCGCCGCTCAGCAGCTTGCCGTCATACAGTTTGCTGAGCAGCCACACCACCGACTCGGGCTTGCTCCAGTTGGCATAGCTGTTCATCGGCGTTTCATACATAGTGGCCTCCGTCTCCGACAGATGGCAGTCTTTGATGCCCATGGCGTGTATCTCGCGGTCAACGCTGTCAATGCCTCCGGCCATGGCTATCAGTATGTCGGCGGCGTTGTTGTCGCTCTCGGCTATGGCGTAGCGTATCAGTTGCGGCAGCGTTATGCTGAAATGGCCGTCGGGATGCAGCTTCATCAGCGGACTGTATGTGTCCTTGCGCATCTGTTCCGGCGTTATGTTGAGCGTCGTGTCCACCGCTGCGCCCCTGCGCTGCATGTCTCTCAGCAGGGCCACGGCCACGTGGAGCTTGAACACACTCATCAGCGGATACAGCTTTTCGTTGTTTACGCTGTTCATGGCGTTGCCCTCCATCCATGCCACTCCTATCTCGGCATCCTTGCCTTCTGTGAGCTTTTCAACGGCTGCGAGCTTCTTCTGTACTTCAGGCAGTGGCCTTTCGCTCTGCGCCACGGCGGTTTCCGCCATGCTCATGATATATGTTTTGCCGCCAGTTGCCTGTGCCGCGGTGCAGCATATAAGGCAGAATGTCGCGGCAGCGGCCTTCATTGTTGTTGCGTTAAGCATCCTTTCAGCTCCTATGTTATGTCGTTCCGGCCGGCCGTATGCCCGCAGGCGTGCCGTTGCCGGCTGTTGTCAGTGCTTATTTCGTTACCGAAGTAATCTTGTTGCGCGTGCCCCTCATGTTGGTGAGGAAAGCCTTTGCCGAGCCGAACTTCAGGAACATGTCGAGCCTTACGGGTATGTGGTTGTCGTCGTCGGTTACGAAGAAGCGTGCAATCTCGCGCCATTCGCCCTTGTCTTTCTCTGTGTACGACAGCTCGAGGCAGCGGTATTTCACGCCGTTGTCGGCCTTCACGGTCTTGCGTCCCAGGTATTTCAGCTTCGCGGGGTTGAGTCCGTTGCCGTCGGCAATGGGGAAGTCAACCACATAACCCTTCTTCCAGTTGGCCGGGTCGAAGCTGCGCGCCCTGAGAAATATGTTCATCATGTCGTAGACACACTCGCCCGGACTCACCGTTCGCTTCTCCACCTTGCCGTCTTTGTGCAGTCGGCTCTGTGTAATCTTGCACTTTCCGCCCGGATAACTGTACCACACCTGGTCTACGGTGTAGCGTTTTCCCTCCAGCGCTCCCTTGCGGTAGTAGAGCGGAGCCAGGTCGGTGGTTGAGTAGCAGAGCAGCGTGTCGCGCATCACGAACATCTTGTCCATCTTGCTGTTGCCCCTTGTGGTGAGGCTTGCGCGGTAGGCTTGCTTGCCGTTATATTTGCTTTGCACTATCGACATCGAGGCGGTGCCTACTCTTACCCATACAAATTTCCAGTTGTAATAAAGGTTGTATGACAAGAACTCGCCCGACTTGAAGGCTGTGTTTCTGAAGTTACACTGCGCCATGGCTGTCACGGCAGTTGCAATCAGCATTATTGCCAGTGTGAGTGTTCTTAGATGTTTCATGATATGTGCATTTTGGTTTATGTCTTGTTTGCCACGTTCCCGTCTGTGCCTGATGGTCTTCACGCAGGAGTTGTGCGCCGTCAGTTGCCCGGATACGGTATGCCCAGGCTCTTGGCACGCTCAAGGTTACGTTTCTTTATGGTCTTTTCTTTTTCGGGTTTCTGCTTTGTTATCTCCATGGGCTTTTGCCTTTCGAGGCTCCGCGCCGTAGGATTCCACGTCAGGTTGAGGTCCCATTTGGCCTTACATTCTATCTTTTCGGGATAGTAGTAGGTGGTTTCGGCCTGGCGGTCGGCGGCATATTCGCCCGTGTCCCACTTGCCGTTCTTGTTCGAGTCGATAAACATTCTGGCGTAATATGTGCCCGGCGTTACGTAGAAGAACATGGCGTTGCCGTCGGTTGTTGTGGTTTCTTTCACCGGTTCGTCAGAATTGTTGAGCATCTGGACAACCACCGTGGTGTCGGCCATGCCCGTTATGTTGAACATTAGGGTGGCAAATTCGTCGTCGGTCTTTATCTTGAATCCCGTCTTATATGGCGCCGAGGTCTTGCCGTAGATGTCGGTGAAGGCCATGGTGTCGGTCTCCAGGCTGTATTCGGTGCCCGGCCGCCACTCTCCGAGCAGCTCGTATATTCGCCCGCTGCCGGCTTTCTGCCGCAGCACGAACGGCGAGTTGTACCACAGGGTGTCGTGTTTCGAGTAGAGATGTATGCACGCCGTGTCAACCTTTTGCAGCGGAGTTGGCATCTCGATGGTTATGTTCTGGTTGGGCGCAGGTTCCGACTGAACGTTATATTTGGGTTCGAGCGCCTCGGCCGGCATTTCTGTTTCATAGGGTTTACCACGTTTCTTGGCTTTCTCTTGCTTCTTCTGCCACTCCTCAAACTGCTCTTTCTTTTGTTTCATTCGTTTCTCATACGACTCTTTCGCAAGAATGTCGAGGGTGTCGGTCTGCATCTTTAGCACTCCGGTTGTGTCGGTTGCAAGATATTTCAGTTCCATTCTGAGCGTGTCCTGATTTACGAGCATGGTGTCTTTCAGCCAGTAGGTAATGGTGTCTTGCTTCTCTGTTGCCTCGATTATGAAGGCATCCTGCTCGTTGAAGTTAAGTCCCTTGATTTCAGGCAGCTGCTTGTTGCCGTAGCTGAAGTATAGCGTAAACCGGTTGGCCTGTGTCCTTTCGCTCTTCAGCAGGTAGCGGTCGGTCTGCTCTTCGGTGAAGGCGCGCAGCACGATGTCGTCGGGCAGGAAGTGGGTGTAGGGCACGCGGCGTATGGAGTCGATGCGCAGCGAGTCGCGCCAGATGGTGTCCTGCCTTACGTCGGGCTTGAATGTAGGCTCTATTATGTCGTGGTTGAAGGCCAGCTGCTCGCTCTTCTGGTTGAAGATATAGTTGTTGTCGGCGTCGGCAAGTGCATATATGCGGTATTTGCCTGGCGCTATGCCCCTGATGATGAATTTGCCGCGGCTGTCTGTCCTCGACACCCTGAGCATGGGTTCATGCATGAATACCGTGTCGCTGAGGTTGTTGTAAAGTCCCACGAGGATGCCTTTTATCGGCTCGAGGTTCTGCGCGTTAAGCACATATCCTGCCACTTCGAGCGTGTCGATGTGGTCGCCTGTGGAGAAGGTGTAGGTGTAGTTTCCCAGCGGGTTGCTCTCGTTGTTGTCGGTTATGGCGTCGGAGAAGTCGACGGTGTAGGTGGTATTGGGCTTCAGCGAGTCTTTAATCTCTACCACGATGCGCTTTCCGGCAGCCTTTATCTCGGGCGTCTCGATCTGCGGAGGCGATATTACAACCTTCTCGGTGGGGTTGTCCACCTGTATATACTCGTCGAAGTTGATGCTTATCTTGCGCGTCTTTACGTCGGTTCCCTGATCGGCGGGCGAGCAGCTTGTTATCCTTGGCGGTGTCTCGTCATACCATCCGCCGTCGGGCTGTCCCATCCTGGCGCACGACGTTATTGCCACGGCGGCTATTAGCATCAGCAGGGCCAGTGCGCCTTTGGCCGTGCGTGCTGCCCTGTGTAGTGCTGCCGTGCCTTGCGTGCATGTGTTCATGCTGCCGCGGTGGCTGCTGTTGCGCTGTGTGTCAGTGTTCATCGTTGTCGGTGTTAAATCTCAGCATTTGTTCTATGATGTCGCGGCTGTTGCTCAGTCGCGGCACCTTGTGCTGTCCGCCCAGCTTGCCTTTCGACTTGAGCCAGTCGTTGAACAGGCCCGTGCGCGCCTTTACTATGTCGAGGTGCTGCAGGGTTATGTCCTTGTAGCGCTTTGCCTCGTAGTCGCTGTTTATCTCCTGAAGTTTCTTGTCGAGTATGGCTGCAAAGCGGTTTATGTCGCCGGGCTCTTTGGAGAACTCTATGAGCCACTGGTGGCGGCACTTGGCGTTGCCGTCCATGAACACGGGTGCTGCCGTGTATTCGAGCACCTCGGCGCCTGTCTCATGGCATGCGTGGGCAAGGCCCTGCTCTGCGTTGTCGACGATAAGCTCCTCGCCGAAGGCGTTGATGAAGCTCTTGGTGCGGCCGGTGATTACGAACTTGTATGGATTTGTAGACGTGAACTTCACCGTGTCGCCTATGATGTAGCGCCACAGTCCGCACGAAGTGGATATTACCATGGCATAGTTTACGCCTGTCTTTACGCCGGTTATGGGCACCACGTTGGGGTTGTCCGAGCCGAACTCGTCCATCGGGATGAACTCGTAGAACACTCCGTAGTCGAGCATCAGCAGCATGGCCGGGTCGGAGGGGTCGCTCTGCAGACCGAAGAAGCCTTCGCTGGCGTTGTAGGTCTCCATGTAGTGCATGCCGGGCGACGTGATGAGCTGCTCGTACTGCTTGCGGTAGGGGGTGAAGGCCACGCCTCCGTGGAAGAACACTTCAAGGTTGGGCCACACCTCCTCGAGGTGAGTCTTGCCCGTAAGCTCCATCACCCTTGTGAGCACGGAGAGCATCCACGAGGGCACTCCGCTCAGGTTGGTCACGTTCTTGTTCATCGTCTCTTGCGCTATGCGGTCGCGCTTCACCTCAAAGTCAGACAGCAGCGCAGTCTGCTTGCACGGCACCCTTACCATGTTGGCCATCGGGCTGATGTTCTCTATCAGTATGGCGCTTAGGTCTCCTACCAGGCTGTCGCGCAGATTATAGTTGGGCGAGTGGCTTCCTCCCAGTATAAGGCTCTTGCCGTCGAATATCCTGCTCTTGGGATTGTTGCGCAGATAAAGCACCACGGCATCCTTGCCGCCCTGATAGTGGATGTTCTGCAGTCCGTCGTGACTTACGGGGATAAACTTGCTCTTGTCGTTGGTCGTGCCCGACGACTTGGCATACCACTTTATCGTTCCCGGCCAGAGCACGTCGCTCTCGCCGTGGCGCATGCGGTCGATGTCGTTTTTAAGCTCCTCGTATGTGTTCAGCGGCACGTTGGCCGCAAAGTCTTCGTATGATTTTATATTGCCGAATATGTGTTTCCTGCCATATTCGGTGTCCTTGGCATGGCCCGTCAGATAGGTCAGCACCTCGTTCTGCAGTGCTCCGGCCTCGTTGATGTGCCGCTCAAGCTCCTTCTGCCGAGGCAGAAACAACTTGCCAATTATGCTTGTAATGCTCATCTTCTAAGAAGTATTTTTAAGCTGCAAATTTAGTCTAAACTTTTGTAATACAATAAGATTTTTAATATTCTTAACACGCGCGCGCCTCTTTGCCGCGTGCCTGAGTTGGCCGCATGCAGCGCCGGGGCAGTGTCGCAGCTTTCTAAAAGGTGGCTTTTCGCAACGTGAAAGGTCACCTTTCGGCGGCTAAAACACGGCCTTTTGCAGGCTGAAAGGCCACCTTTTGCAAGGCCGTGCGTAACCTGCTGACAGTCAGTTTGTTGCAAACTGCTGTTTTATTTCTCTGCTCACCGCCACCGCCACGGCAGGAGCGGCCAGGGGTTTAAACGTCAAAAACCATGCCACAAAATATCCGGCATATTGCCGCAGTTGTAGGGCGGCTAAAATAAACGGCCCGACATTGCCGCTTTTCAGAAAAAAATTATATATTTGCAGAAACATACCTTATACACATAATAAGCATAAGCACTATGAGTCATCCATTATGGTCTGATGAATACTGGCTGCTGCTCATGCAGCTCTATCAGCGCAAGCCGGCCGGCGTAAAGCCCCTCTACTCGCGCGGAACGGTAGAGCTTAGCCTCGAGCTGCACATACCTCCACACTATCTTTACGAGCAGATGTTCAGTCTGCGCCGTGCCGCCACGCCCCGGCTCGAACGCCTGTGGGCCGCATACGGCGACAACCCAAGGCGCCTGTCGCGCGATGTAAAGGTGCTGCGGGGCATGGCCGGATTCAGCAACGCAGCCCAGTTTTACGACGGAGTGGCCATGAACGAGTCGTTCGAGCGCGACTTCAGGCCCCTGTCATCATGCGGCCAGCTCATGCCGATGATGCTTATAATAATACTCGACCAGTATTTCCGCCTGACGCCGGCCACGATGGTGCGCAACACGCCCGAGATAACCGAGCTGTCGAAACTTATGGGCATAAAGGCCGACACGGTGGTGGAGGTGATGGAAACGTTTCAGACCTTAGACCCTTATCTGAAGCGCGCTGCGGCCGTTCCGTCGCCGCTTGCCGACGAGTGCCGCCGCGTGTGGCAGCGATACGGTAACGGCAATCCCGAGGAACTGTCGTCGCTGGCCGCCCAGCTGAAGGCATATTTCGGCTGAACACTTATTATATTGAGCAATCGCTAATATTTTAATATTAATACTTGGAGAACAATGAGAATGACAATCAGAACAACGTTAGTAAACGTTATGCTGCAAGTGATGTTTGTACTTGCGGCAGGAGCGCAGTTACAGAATCCCTGCGGAGTGTATGAAGCAGCCGACGGCTGCTACATGATAAACACCCGCAGATAACGTTCAAGGGTGATATCATGTAGGCATATATCTTGTTGTCAGGTTGCGGCACATGACTGCTGTGCTGCCGAAATAAATAGAAGAGGCTGTCGTGTGTGTAATCTCTGACAGCCTCTGTCGCTTAATTTAACAGAATTAGTAATGAAGAAAGAACGAATGTTTGTGCTATAATTTATAGCTCCGCTATCTTTTTAATAAAAGCCTTGCCGTTTTTTATGAATATTCCACGCTCCGGACAGTCAACCTTTCTGCCCGAAATGTCGTATATGCTGCCGTTGCTGCCGTTGTCGGTCAACGTATGGTCAATGCCCGAAGCCGAGCTTTCGTTTGTTATGTAGACCACGTCTCCAGCCTTGGTCTCTATGTCATAGAGCCAAGTCTCGGGCAGCCTGTTGTTCACACTCGAGTTGTCAACGTCAACATATTCGTCTCCTGATATCTTCTTTACAGGCATAGAGTAGATGTAGAACAGCGGATTGGGGTTTTCGCCTTCAGCCTCTTTCACCTCATGTGTGTCCGACTTGATTTTTACGGGCACCCTTAGTCTGAGGTTTCCGCCGAGCGTTGAGCGCAGACGGGCACTCATCAGCTTGCCGTCTTTCCACACCATGTCCTCAAGCACGAAGCCGCCTATGGCTCTCAGACCCTTAATTTCGCCGTCGGCCCATTCGTCAGGAACAGCCGGCATGAGGTTTATAAAGCCATCGTGGCTTTGCATAAGCATCTCTGCAATGCCCGCCGTACAGCCGAAGTTGCCGTCAATCTGGAATGGCGGATGGGCATCGAACATGTTTGGATAAGTGCCTCCGTCCTGTCCTTCGGTCCTGTCTGCCGGCACAAGCGACAGCTGGTCTTTAATCAGCTTGTAAGCATGCTTGCCGTCAAGACATCTTGCCCAAAGACAAACTTTCCATCCCATGCTCCATCCTGTCGACTCGTCTCCGCGGTACATCAGCGACACCTTTGATGCTCTGAACGCAGCCGGTGTGCGGTAGGGAGATATTGCCGTACCGGGATACAGTGCCCACAGGTGTGACACGTGACGGTGATGGTCATCTGGGTTATCCCAGTCGTCGCGCCATTCCTGCAGCTGTCCGTATTGTCCTATGCGCAGTGGCAGCATCTTGTCGCGCAGGCTCAGCAGCGATTTAGCGAAGTCTTCGTCAGTGGCAAGCGTCTCGGCAGCCCTTGCGGTGTTGGTCAGCAGGTCGCTTACGAGCTCGTTGTCCATGGTTATACCCGCAAAGATGTTCTGTCCTTTATATGCTTTTGGCGAGTTTTCGGGTGAAACCGACGGGCAGACAACCATGAATTTGTCGCGGGGATCCTCTACCATGAAGTCGAGGAAGAACTCTGACGCTCCTTTCATTAGCGGATAAACCTCTTTCAGATAGTCGGTGTCTCCGCTGTAAAGATATCTGTTCCATAAGTGCTGGCAGAACCATGCGTTGGCCGTTGGCCACACTCCGCTGTAGGCTTTGTCCACGGCTCCAGTCATTCTCCACAGGTCTGTGTTGTGATGAAGCATCCATCCGTTGCATCCGTACATGTTCTTTGCCGTTTCTGCTCCTATCTCGCTGAGCTCCTTTATCATCTTTATCAGCGGCTCGTGAAGTTCCGGCAGGTTTGTCGATTCGGCCGGCCAGTAGTTCATCTCTGTGTTAATGTTCACCGTATAACGGCATTTCCATGCAGGGTTTGTGCTGCCGTTCCATTTGCCTTGCAGGTTGGCGGGCTGGCATCCAGGCTGTGATGAACATATAAGCAGGTATCTTCCAAACTGAAAATACAGTTCTACGAGCTGTGTGTCGTTGCCTTCAGCAAAGTCTTCAATGCGTTTGTCTGTTGTCTTCGACGGGTTGCTGTTCTCTCCTAGGTCAAGGCTTACTCTGTCAAACTGTTCCTTATAGTATTCTATATGTTCGGCTCTTGCCGTCTCATAGTCGCGTCCGGCATTCTTCATATATTCGTCAATACGCTTCTGAGGGTCGGCCGAGATATCCTTATAGTTCACAAAATTGGTTGCCATGGCTATGTGGAAGGTTACGGCGTCGGCGTCTTTCACAATCAGCGCGGTGTCGTTCTGTGTCATTGCACCGCCTTCGTTGTCAATTTTTGCGTTGACTATGAAGTTCAGTTTTCCGGGCACGTTGTTTGCGGCTTTTGCCGTAGTTCCGCTCAGTGCGAGTGTGTTTCCGCTTACAGAGCGCTCAACCTTCACGCCGTCAGGATAAAACAGGCTTGCTTTCAGGTTTATTGCACCCTTCTTTGACGCGGTGACCCTGATGATGAGCATTTGGTCGGTGAACGACGTGAAGGCCTCTTCCGTGTAAGTTACGTCGCTCACTCTGTAGGTTACTGTCGACACGGCATTGTCTATGCTGAGTTGTCTGCGCAGCGAAGAGTAGTCTTTATGGCCGTCGTATTCAATGCGCAGACTTCCTGCAGGCTGGTATGATGCACCGAATCCGTAGTCTCTGTCGGCCAGAATTTGTGTCTCGGCCAGCGCCTGTGCCTCGTCGCTCTTGCCGCTGAAGACCAGCTGTCGCAGGTTTTCAAGATACTTTGGCGTTTCTGCATTGTAGTTTTTGTAGGGTGAGCCTTTTGATATAGTCTCCTCGTTGAGCTGATATTCCTCGCATACGGGATTGCCGTATACCATTGCCGCTATGCGTCCGTTGCCAAGCGGCAGGGCTTCGTTCCAGTTGCCGGCAGGTTTGTCGTACCATAGCTCCAGCGGTTCTCCTGCATATGAGCCGAGCGCCATTGCCAGCGTTGTGATGATTGTTAATAGTTTTTTCATTATTGATAGAATTTAAAATAGATTGTTTGTTCGGTGCAAAGGTATTGTTTGTGGCAATGCTTATGGTGGACAAATATTTTAAAAAGGTTCAAAATAGTCTTTTTGTCACGACGTAAACGTGGATTTTATGTTTTTTTCTTACTTTTGCAGCAGAATAATGATATTATGAGAAAAGCAAGTCTGGCAATCTTTTGTTTTTTGTTTATGACGTTATTGTGTGTGGCTTCCGGCGTTCGTATTGTACATTTTGACAATGACGACGGGCTCGACCACAACATTGTTACATGTATTATTCAGGACCGGGAGGGGTATATATGGCTGAGCTCGCGCGACGGACTGAGCCGTTACGATGGTTACAGCTTTGTCAATTATAAGGCTCAGCCCGGAGACGGCTGTCCTCTTGAGTCGAACCGTATTGACCAGATTTGGGAGTTGCCAGACAATAATATACTCTGTATGTCGGGACACAGAACCCTCAACCTGGCGGGATGCAAGTATTATGTATTCAACCGCAAGACGGGCAAGTTTGAGGTTTACAGAGGCAAGAGCCTGCCCAGAGGCTCATATTATGTGGTCGACGAGAATGTGATGAGGCGGATATCTTCTCTGAAGGAGTATGAAGGCCTGGAGACAAGGGTTATGTGTGAGGACAGGCAGGGAGGCTATTGGGTGCGCACCAACCGCGGCATAGATAGGGTTACGTTTGTGAAGGAACCTCTGAAGAACACAAAGTTCAGCGATTTTGGCGAAGAAGTGGTCAGGGCCTTGCATCAGGACAGGGCCGGACGGGTGTGGATTGCCGACAAGAACGGCTTTGTAAGGATTGTTGACCGCAACTTGGGAAATGTCAGATATCTGTCTGCTGACGGCAGGATTACGCCTGCTGCAGCTGTATTCGGCCATAACGTGTATTGTATTTATGAAGACTGCCATGGGCAGATATGGCTCGGCACCAAGCCCGGCGGGCTGTTTAGGCTGCGCAGAAAAGGGCAGGGATGGGTGCTCGACCGCTATGTCAGCGGCGGCGGAAAGCCTTTTGGCATTAACTGCAATTCTGTGTATGCCATGGCTGAGGACAGATATGGACGCCTGTGGATAGGCACCTATGGCGGCGGACTGAATGTGGTGGAGAGGCCGGAGGCCGACATGCCGCACTTTATCAATAAGGACAATGTCCTTTCCGGCTATCCGCGCGGGGCGCTCAAAGTGAGGTGTCTGATGATGACACGTAGCGGAGTGATGCTTGTCGGAACCGGCAGCGGGCTGTATACGTGCATGATTGACGGCAAGCCGCTGCGCCGGCTGAAGTTCTGGCGCAACGTGAGAAACCCTCATGACCCGTCGAGCCTGAGCAACAATGAGGTGATGGCGCTGGCACGCGACAGCAGGGGCAGGATTTATGTGGCCACTTATGGCGGCGGAACCAACAAGATTCTGTCGCGTAACCTGCTGAGCAACAACATACGCTTCAAGGCTTATACCACGGCTCAGGGTCTTGCCTCGGATGTCAATGTGTCGTTGGCAGCATGGTGTGGCGACAAGCTGTGGATAGTGTCAGAGGCCGGTCTGACGCTGTTTGACACTAACCGCGATATTATGATTAACTATATGAGAGGCTTTTTCAGGGAGGGCTTTGCCTTCATGGAGACCATGCCGCTGTGTCTTGACAACGGCTACATGCTCTTCGGAACCACTCAGGGCGTGTTCGGCTTCAGCCCGTCTGACGTCGGCAAGAGCAATTTTGTGCCGCGTATTGTGTTCGGATGCGACGACTATGTTGAGCTTCCGGCCGACAAGAAGAACTTTACGATAGAGTTTTCGGCGCTCGACTATAATAAGAATGAGGATATATGGTATGCCTACCGCATGGACGGAGTGGACGGCGAGTGGATATACACCAAGTCGCATTCAGTAAGCTATGCGGGCATTCCGCCGGGAACGCACACCTTCAGGGTGCGCTCAACCAACGGCGACGGCATCTGGACTGACAATGAACGTACCGTGACGATACACCGTACCCCGGAACTTACGGAGACGCCCCTGGCATGGATGCTGTTTGGCGGGGCGCTGCTTGCAGCCATGATAATTATATATAAGGTGGCAAGATATATCAGCCGGCTGCGCAAGGAGGTGAACGAGATAACAACGGTTACTAATGAGAAGATTGAATATCTTAAGAACAAGGTGCATGAGCTTCTGACAGAAAGGCGCGACATGGACGTGGCTGAAGGTGAGGAAACGGCCGCCGAAACCACTGACAGCCTGTTCAGAAACAAGGCCATGGGATTTATCAATGACAATATAGCCAACTCTGACCTGTCGATAGACGACTTCTGCAAGGCCATGGGCATGAGCCGCACTGTGCTCTATGTAAGGGTGAAGAAGGTTTTTGGTTCGTCGCCTAACAACTTTATACAAGAGATACGCATTAAGAAGGCTCTTGCTTTAATGAAAGATCCGGGCGTGAGCATATCGGAAGTGGCCTACAAGTGCGGATTCTCCGACCCGAAATACTTCAGCCGCTGCTTCAAGAAGACTATGGGCTGCAGCCCTACCGAATATATGAAGAGGGGCGAGACGGCAGAGCCGTAGCGTCTGGCTGAAAGGCGTGTTGCGTGCCCCGGTATTATAAAATCCGATAGGGCATAGTGCCGCATCTGTCTTAAGCTTACAGGCAGATTGATGCTTGCGGCTGAAAGCATAATTCTCCCGATGAGATAAAAGGTGGCCTTTCAGCGTGCAATATGTGCCCTTTTGCATCGTAAAAGGTATCCTTTTGGCGGCTAAAAGACCACCTTTTGTAAAACCGTTCTTATTATGTTGATAATCAGCTGGTTAGCTGCTGCATCCGAACGGCCCTGCATCATGCGTCGTGCAGGCGTGCCATTCTGCCGGAATATCAGGCTATGATACGTCAGAGCCTTGTTATATATAAGCCAAGATAATAAAAACGGCCGGAGCATATCTCATTGATGATATGCTCCGGCCGTTTTAGTATAGGCGCAGCTTTATTACAGCGCTCAGTGTGTTATTTCATTATCTTTATCACCTTCACGGTGCCGTTGCCCATTTGTCGGCGTATGATGTTGATGCCCTTTACGGCCGATCCGAGCTTCATTCCCGATGTGTTGTATATGTCTTCCTTAACGGTTGTCTCGCTTCCGGCTCCGTTGATGCCTGTAGTGGTCTCGTATGTAGTGCCTTCGCTCAGGCTTCCGTATTCGTTGACAGCCTTTACGGTGAATTTGCCGCAGGTGCCTTCGACAGGCTTGAAGCTTGTGTCTGTAGATATGCTTACCACCTTGTCGTCGGCGTCAGTTACCACGTAGCATATAGCATATGCCGACTCGTCCCAGCTCAGCGTGCTGCTTGCCGCGTCGTATCTCATGTTGGCAGGAGCGCTCACGGCCTCCATCAGCTTGCGCGGGTTCCATCCGTCAGTGCCTCTTGTTATGGCCTCGTATGTGTATGCGGCAGCCTCCTCGTCGGTAAGTGTAGCCTTGCATGTGCCCGTAACCTTCTGTCCGGTGTCGCCGTCAGTATATTCATATTCGGTGCGTCTGTTGCTCAGGTCAACAGGATTGCCGTCGGCATCCATGCTGTTGTATTCGGCAAACAGAGCCGGAATGGCTCCCATGTTGTTCCAGCCCTCAGGCTTTATGCCTATCTTCATCGTAGTGTTGAGCCATACGGTCTTTGGAGCGTTGTGCCACGGGCGTCCCAGCGCCGTCTTGTTGTCGTTGGCAAGCTCGTTGCCGTCTATGGTGCAGTTGCTGAACACGTATCCGAACTTTGTTCCTTCCTTATGGCATGGCGCCACGATTACTGATCCGCTTCTGACGTTGTATAGCGTGCAGCCTTCGAGCAGGACGTCGCCTCCGCCGTAGAAGTAGTCTACCGCACCCTCAATCCAGCAGTCTTTCACGTAGTGGCGGTCGGCCATGTTTCTTGAAGAAGTCTGCCATGTGTCCTGATAAGAGCGGAACTTGCAGTTGTAGAACGTCATGCGGTCGTTGCGCGAATACATGGCCAGACCCATCGGTCCCGACTGGTTGTCAACGCCCCAGCTGTTATAGAAGGTTATGTTCTCAGTGTAGAAGTCGCTTGCATTCACCTCAACCACGCTGCTGTAGCCGTAGTTGTCTGACTGCGGATTGTTCGTAGACCATTCGTATCCTACGTCAGAGCTTCCTCCGTTGTTGATGGTATGCTTTATCACGGTCTTCTCCTTGTCCTGTCCTATAAGGTGTATGAAAGGCTTGCTCTCAGGTATCAGCACGAGTTCGTCATACTCTCCGTTCTCAACAAATATGAGGTAAGGCACGCTGCTGTTGTCAGGAGCGGCGTCGATGGCCTCCTGAACTGAAGTGAAGTCGCCCGAGCCGTCGGCAGCCACCACGGCGTCGAACACTTTCTTCTCGGGTTGCGGGCGCTGCATTGTGGTAAACTTGAATGTCGTGCCTTCAAAGGCGTTGCCGTTGAGGTCGGTCAGTGCGCCCTTGGGTACAACCACCTCACACTCGGTGCCGTATCCCATGTCGGCATAGGCATAAGTGGCTGTCTTGCTTCCGAATACAGGTGTCATGGCCTTTCCGTTTATCGTTACGTCGCCTGAGCCTGCTTTCACCTTCTCGTTGAAGTGGAGCACCACGTTGCCTGATGCTGAGGCAACGTCAGAGCCGGCCTCGGGCGATGTGGCAACAAGCTTCGGCGCCTCATGGTCGTCCTTCTGTTCGTTGTCGGCATATACAACTATGTCGGCAAGATAGAATCCCTCTGTGTCGCTGTCCGACGGCTCGCCGGCCAGTCCGCTTTCGGTGTCGCCTATCCAGCGCACATACACCTGTCCGCTGAGACCTTCGGGCAGTGTGCCCTCAAGCACCATCCACTGGCTGCTCTCGGTGCCGCTTCCCATGTCGATAGAGCTGAGGTCGGTGTAGTTTACGCCGTCGGTAGAGTATTGCATCTTCTGTATCTTGTGCACGCAGGCGTTGTCGAGAGCCGCCAGTGAGTGCACCTTGATGTTCTTATATCCGTCCACTACAAACTTAGCCACAAGGTAGCGTGGGTTGTCCATGTCGGCCCTTTCGGTGTAGCGGCGTATGCAGTTGCGCTCAATGCCGCCGAAGGTGCGTGTGCTTGCGCCCCAGTTGGTTGTCTTTCCGTCGCCTTCATACAGCTGAAGGTTGCCTGTGTTGTCTGTCGTGAAGCTGTAGTCGCCGGGGCGGTTTCCGCGCGGCTCGCTTACGCTGAAGTCCCATCCTACGATGAACGGAACCACGTCGAACGTAGCCGTAAACGTCTTGTCGCCGTTCATCACCACAGTCTTCTGCGCGTCGCTGCTGCCGTCGTTCCAGTAGAGGAAAGACGTTACAGAGTTTGGCACCACCTTCATCGTAACGCTTGTTCCGCTTTCATACTTACCGTCAACGGGTTCCGGCGTGAGCGACACGTTGCCCCATTTGGCTCCGTCGCCGCTTTTGTTTATGTTGAGGGTGTATGTCTCAACCGAAGAATACACGGCTGTGATGTCCATGTCCTTCTCAATGTTGAACGTGTATGGGTTCTCTGTCGACAGTATCTGTCCGTCTTTGTCCTGCCACTGCTTGAATCTGAATCCGTAGTTGGGCGTTGCTGTTATCGTAACTTCGCTTCCGGCCTCATAGTCAGCCTTTGCCGGAGTTACCGTTCCGGCGTTTTCCGGGCTGTTGGTAACGTTCATGTGTACGGCATTTGTGAGGTTCTTCAGCCATCTCGGGTCGCCTATCGGGCCTCCGTCTGTAGCTGCCGTAGCCATGGGCGACTCTGAGGTTATGCTGAAATCGCCGTTTTCAGGGTCAGGGAAAGGTATGTTCGTCAGTCCGAAGTCGGACAGCGTATAGTCCGAAATCTCTGTGTCGGCCGCGCTTGCCTGGTTGTATGTTCCGTAGTCGGCTATCAGGTTTTTCTCTGCCAGCAGATATCCGCCCGTGGTGTTTAGTATGTTTGGCGTCTGTCCGTCAACGCCGGCTTTGTATATAATGTTGTTTCTGAATGTGTATTCAGAGAACAGTCCCACTTTGTTTCCAGTGTTGCAGATGGCATATTTTGATGCTTTCGACCATTTGTAGACTGTGTTGTTGCTGAATGTGAACAGCATGTCGATGTCTACATTCATTGAGTTGGGCGAGAAGAAACTCTCTCCGCCTTTATAGTTATATAGTGTTGAGTTGGTTACGCTCACCTCTCTTACGCCGTGTTTCGGGTAGATAAAGTTGTATCCTCCGTCGCCGCAGTCGTGTATTATACATCTGTCCATCTCAATCTTGTCTATCACATGCCCCTCGTTGTTGGTGCGCAGGAAGCATCTGTTGATGGCCGACAGGTCGCAGTTGCGCAGTGTGATGGTCTTTATGTCACCATAGGTGAGGTCCATGAAGTAGCTGTCGTTGGGTTTGATAACGAGCCCCTCCATAATAATTCCTCCTCCGGTTACAGACGCATCGCTTCCGCGGAACTTTACTCCGAACACCACTTCGGCTCCTTCTGCAGCCTTCAGGGTGACAGTCTTGCCGTCTGGAAGATTGATGTCTCCGGTGTATGTTCCCTCTTCCATGAGCAGAACGTCACCGTCTTTTGCTCCTTCATACGTTGCCTTGAACGTAGAAGGGTCTACATTGATGTCTGTGGCGCTGCATATCAGCGGCACAAACAGAAATAATAATAATGCTTTTAGCTTCATGATAGATTTTTGATTTGATTATATTTTTTTAGTGCTCAAAGGTAGATATAATGCCCTTCATGGTGGTTCAAAATAATACTGAAAGGGTGGATAATCGTATATTGTAGCCTTGTTTGGTCCGATATTATGGCTGTTTGGGATTGTTTTCCGCTGTTTTTGCTGTTGTCATCATGTGCATGCCGTTGCCTGTCTTATGGCTTGCGGCTGTAGATGATATAGGATTGTCGTGGCTGATGCAGGTTAAAAAATATGGTTGCAGGGTTGCGTGCATAGTTGTTTTTAAGTAACTTTGCGCTTATGAACAAGATTATATTGCTGTCGGCAGTACTGTTCATGCTGCTTTCGTGCGGCAGGAAGAGTGAGGACAAGGAGGCGTTCAGGGTGGAGGTGATGAACAAGATCACGCCCGTGAAAGACCAGGGGAACAGTTCGCTCTGCTGGGTATATGCCATGCTGGCCACCATAGAGAGCGAGTGCCTGATGAAGGGCGACTCGGTCAATCTGTCGGCTGCTTATGTTGCGCGCAACCTTATGCGCCGGCAGGCTGAGAGATGCTATCTTACGCAAGGCCGGTCGGGCTTCACCACGCGAGGCGTGTCGCCCAGGCTGATACACATGATACTTGACTCGGGCCTGATGCCATACGACTCTTACCGCTCTGAATGCAACTTCAACGTGCTCTGCCGCAAGCTCGACTCGCTCTGCCGCAACGCCGTAGGGAGGCGCACGGGGCTCGACGCGCTGATGAGGAGCACCGACAGCATGCTCGATGATGTGATTAATCCCGTGCCGCTGCACGTGTGGATGCTCGGGGCTGAGTATACTCCGCAGCAGTTTGCGCGCAGCGTGTGCCGTGACGATGAGTATCAGGCGCTGACCAGCTTTACGCATATGCCGTTTTATGAGGACGTGGTGCTCGACGTGCCCGACAACCGTTACGGCGACAAATTCTACAATGTGCCCATAGACACGATGATGAGCCGCATTGAGAGTGCGCTGCGCCGCGGCCACAGCGTGTGCTGGGAGGGCGACATAACTGAACCGGGATTCTCGTTTGAACGTGGCGTGGCACGTCTCCGTGACAACCGTCGCATGGCGTCGCAGGATGAGCGTCAGCGGTCGTTCGAGACCTTCCGCACCACCGACGACCACTGCATGGAGCTGATAGGGATAGCCCGCGACAGGAAGGGAGACCGCTATTTTATATGCAAAAACTCGTGGGGCACAGGCAATCCTTATGGCGGACTGATGTTCATGTCAGTGGCATACGCAAGGCTTAAGACTGTTGCCGCGGTTGTACCGGTGGACACTGCCGACCTGCGCTGCATCCGTTAGACCTGTGGCATGTATCCTGCCGGACGGCAGAGTCAGCCGTTTTACAGTCCTGTAAGCATCCTTCCGCATAGCGGTATGTATGCTTTCACGTTGTAAAAGGTATGCTTTTGCGTTGCAATATGTATGCTTTTGCGTTGCAATATGTATGCTTTTGCGTTGCAATATGTATGCTTTTGCATTGTAAAAACTATGCTTTCATGCTGCGATATGTGCCCTTTTGCGGTGTAAAAGACGGCCTTTTGCAGTGGGCTAGACATGGGGCAAAGAGCCGTCGGGACGTGTGAGAATGTAGATCAGTATGTTTATAACGATATATTTATTTTGTTTTTTATGAACGACAGAAAGTTTTTGAGTGATAACATTAAGGCAGTGATACTTGATTTTGACGGCACCGTGGGCAATTCGCGCGGTCTTATAGTGCGCACAATGCAGCAGACTATAAGGCGGCTGGGGCTGCCGGAGAGAAGTGAAGAAGAGTGTGCGTCGATGATTGGGCTGCCGCTGAAGGAGACGTTCACCAGGCTTATCGACATGGACGACGCCATGGGCGACCGCTGTGCCGAGGTGTACAGAGAGATATTCAAGGAGAACAACCGTCCGGGAGTGGTCAGTATGTTTCCTAATGTGCGCCGGACGCTCGACGCAATACACCGCAGCGGCAGGCTGATAACGCTGGCGAGCAGCCGCTCGAGGGCGTCGCTGCTGGGCTTTGTGGCCGACATGGAGCTTGGCGGATATATTCCTTATGTGCTCGGTGCGGGCGATGTGCCCAACGCAAAGCCGGCCCCCGACATGGTGGTGCGCACGATGGAAGACCACGGCCTGCGGCCCGACGAGTGTGTGGTGGTTGGCGACACGGCCTTCGACATAGAGATGGCACATGGCGCAGGGGTATGCGGTGTGGGCGTTACTTACGGCAACGGCAGCCCAGAAGAGCTTGAGGCATGTGGCGCCGAGTTTGTGATTGACGATTTTTCGCAGCTTTGCGGCATCCTTAAAATCAACGGATGATGCCTTGTTGAGGCTGCATGTGGTGTGATAGGCGATAAAAAAGATAAAAGCATCGGCATGTGTCCCTGTGGCGGGTGTATGCCGGTGCTTTTATTTTTGCTCTGAAAATGCGGCTGCTTCGGCAGCTGCTATAATATCTTCTTTAGACATCTGGCGCGGCAGGGCCGTTATGTCCGAGAGGTCGAACTCGCTGTTCATACTGCTCTCTTCTTGTTTATTTTCTTCATATTCACGTCCTGCGGTGCTTTCATATTCATCATTTTTTGCCTTATTGTCATTCTTTTCGGCGTTGTTTGTTATGATGAAGTCGTTTTTCTGCTCGATGTCCGGCACGGTCTCCACCGGCATTTCTTCCATCTTTGTGCGGTTGGCCTTGGCAGCAAACACGGCATCGATAAACTGCGGTTTGCGTCTGAGGCTCTGCAGTGTGAGCTTTGACGCCAGCTGCTGGCTCTCCTTCTTTGAGTAGCCCTGTCCGCTGCCGCTCTCAATTCCTTCAACAATTGCCTTGTAGATGAACACCGGATTGTTGTTGTCGTCGCGTTTCTGCTCAATCATCTTGAACTCGAGCTTCACTTTGTTCTTCTGGCACCACTCAATCAGCTTGCTCTTGAAGTTAACCTCCTTGTAGGCCACCTTGTCGAGATTGATGAGCTGTGACAGTATGCGTTTCTGCATAAAGCGCATGCAGGCTTCGTATCCGCGGTCGAGATAGATGGCTCCCACGAGTGCCTCGAACGCGTTTCCGTCCATGTAGCTGTTGTGTGACGAGGAATGTCCGTTTGACTTTATGAGCTGGCTGATGCCAATCTCCTGCGCCAGTTTGTTGAGAGTTTCTCGCTGCACAATCTTGCTTCTGGTGTTGGTAAGAAATCCTTCGCGCTTGCCTTCAAAATGCCTGAACACTATGTCGCCCACAATGGCATCGAGAATGGCGTCGCCCAGAAATTCAAGCCGCTCGTTGTTTACGGGCCGTCCCTTTTCGTTGCGCTTGGCTATGCTTTTGTGCAACAGTGCCTGTTTGTATAGGCTGATGTTGTGAGGATAAAAACCGATGACGTTGAATAAAGAAGAATAAAGCTCCTTTTCCTTGCGGAAAGGGAGCTTCATTTTATCAAAAAAGTTGTTAATCATCATATTTCTTGAAGATAACACAGGCATTGTGTCCGCCGAAGCCGAATGTGTTGCTCATGGCGGCGCGCACGGTGCGCTTCTGTGCCTTGTTGAATGTGAAATTGAGATTATAGTCTATTTCCTCGTCCTTGTCGTCTTCTTCGTGGTTGATTGTAGGCGGAACGATGTCGTTCTGAACAGACAGAACGCTTACCATTGCCTCAACGGCTCCGGCAGCTCCGAGCAGGTGTCCGGTCATTGACTTGGTAGAGCTGATGTTCAGCTTGTAAGCCGCGTCGCCGAATACCTCCTTTATGGCCTTGGCCTCTGAGATGTCACCCACGTGTGTAGATGTTCCGTGAACGTTGATATAGTCTATGTCCTCGGGTTTCATGCCGGCGTCGTCGAGCGCTGCCTGCATAACGAGCTTTGCTCCGAGTCCTTCGGGGTGAGATGCTGTTATGTGGTATGCGTCTGCGCTTTCGCCTTCGCCCACCATTTCTGCATAAATTTTGGCTCCGCGTGCCTTTGCGTGCTCAAGCTCCTCAAGTATGAGGCATCCTGCGCCTTCGGCCATTACGAATCCGTCGCGGCTTGCGCTGAACGGGCGTGATGCCTTTGCGGGCTCGTCGTTGCGTGTAGAAAGGGCGTGCATGGCGTTGAAACCGCCAACACCGCATCCGCAGATAGCTGCTTCGGCACCTCCGCTAACGATGACGTCGGCCTTACCCAGGCGGATAAGATTGAAGGCGTCGGCGATGGCGTTGGTTGAAGATGCGCAGGCAGATGTAGTGGCATAGTTGGGGCCGTGGAATCCGTAGTGGATTGATATCTGGCCGGCAGCGATGTCGCTGATCATCTTGGGGATGAAGAACGGGTTGAACTTAGGTCCGTTCTCCTTGTGCAGGGCGTTGTAAGACACTTCGTCCTCGAAGGTCTTTATACCGCCGATGCCTACGCCGAAGATAACTCCGATGCGGTTTTTGTTTGCTGTTTCCAGGTCCATGGCGCTGTCCTTGACTGCCTGCATGGCGCTTATCATGGCCAGCTGTGTGTAGCGGTCGAGCTTGCGCGCTTCCTTGCGGTCAATCCAGTCGTTCACGTTGAGGCCTTTTACCTCGCACGCAAACTGTGTCTTGTACATGGAGCTGTCAAACAGTGTAATAGGGGCTGCGCCACTGACACCGGCCAGCAGGTTATTCCAAGTTTCCTCGGCTGAAAGACCTACCGGGGTTACAGCGCCCAGTCCTGTTACTACTACTCTTTTTAATTCCATTTAAATAATTATCGGAAATTATTATTTGGTGTTAGCCTCGATATAGTTGATAGCGTCACCTACAGTGGCAATTGTTTCTGCCTTGTCGTCAGGAATAGAGATGTTGAATTCTTTCTCGAATTCCATGATGAGCTCTACTGTGTCAAGAGAGTCAGCACCAAGGTCGTTTGTAAAGCTTGCTTCGGGCTTTACTTCTGCCTCATCAACACCAAGTTTGTCAACGATAATAGCTTTTACTTTTGATTCAATTTCTGACATGATTGTAATGTTTAAAAAAGTTTATAAATAAAATTCATTTCCAAAAATCGGTGCAAAGGAACGAATTTTTATTCAAGTGTGCAAATATTTTTGCAAAAAATGAGTTGTAAATTGCACACATGCCATAATAGTGTGCAAGTTTTATTGTCTTTTTACACCGTTTTCATATTTTTTTAGTGTTTCTTGTTGTGTTTGTCTGTTAGTTATGTGTCTGCCGGTTTTTGTGTTTTGTGCAGTGGAATATATGCGGCTTCATAACAGCCTGTGTTACAATGCGTTGCAAAAGGGCACCTTTTAGCCTCTGAAAGGTACCCTTTTGCAGGGTGAAAAACGGCCTTTTAGAATGTAAAAGGTGTCCTTTTGCAAACTGAGTGATGCCGGTGCTTAGTCCGGTCGGTTGCGTATGGCTTTTGCGGCGGTTAGGCAAGACGTCTTATGGTATGCGCTTTTTTGCTTTCGGCCGTGATGTCATGCCTTTTTCCTTGGTGCCGTCTCGCGTCTGAGCGGATAGTTGCCGCGCAGCTCCTCGAAGCTTTCGGGCGAGGCTTTAAGCCGCGCGCTGTCGTCGAGCGGATTGTATAGCTGAAGGCCGATGTCGTCGGGGTCGTCGGCCGGGACGAATGTCGGTGGCAGCTCTGGCGGATATATGACGCACGGCACGCTGAGGCCGAAGTGGCGGCATAGGCCGCTTATAACCATGTTGTCGGCGTTGGTCTTGCCGTCGGCGCTGTATCCGGCTATGTGCGGCGTGGCTATCCATGCCCTGTCCATTAGTTGCAGGTTAATCCCCGGCTCGTTCTCCCATGTGTCTATAACGGCGTCTTTAACCTTATTATATATAATGGCGTTGAGCAGTGCGCCGTTGTCGACCACAGCTCCGCGGCTGGTGTTGATGATGACGGGCCTGCGCCCGAGACGGCTGAAAAACCCGGCATCGGCCATGTGCAGCGTGGGGTGGGGGCCGTTGTCGGTGAGCGGCACGTGGAACGTTATCACGTCGCTCTGCTGTTCAATCTCCTCCATTGATACAAACGGGCCTTGGTCGCCGCGCTCCTGCCGCGGCGGGTCGCACACCAGCACGCGCATGCCCATGTCGGAAGCCATGCGCGCCACCTTTGAGCCTACGTGTCCGCAGCCCACTATGCCTATTGTTGATTTGGACGGGCACATGCCCTTCTGTCTTTTCAGCAGAATAAGCACCGAGTGCAGGTACTGGGCCACCGACGACGAGTTGCACCCCGGGCAGCTCATCCACTCTATTCCGGCGCGCTGCATGTATCCGGCGTCGATATGGTCGAAGCCTATGGTGGCCGTGGCCACGAAGCTTACGCGGCTTCCCTTTAGCAGGGATTCGTCGCATCGGGTGCGCGTTCTAACTATCAGGGCGTCGGCGTCGCGCACGTCGGCCGGGCCTATTTCGCTCCCCTTCAGGTACACGGCGTCGCCTGTTATGCGGCCAATCGCGTCGCGTATGTAAGGAATCTTGTCGTCAATCACAATTTTCATAATAACAATGATTTATGCTCCGCCTTGCACGCCGTGACACCGTTGTGCAGCCGTGAGCGTTCAAATACAAGTCCAAAGTTACGAAAAATATTCTGTTTTGTTGGCCGATTAAAAATAATTTATTAGCTTTGCATTTAATATGGTGGCGCCATGCGCTCCGGCGGTTTACGCCGGTGTTGCCCCAAGGCGCGTCAGCAGGAAATATTAACTAAAACAAGAGCAAATGGCATTTACCGAACTTTGTAACGAGATTTTCAGCCGGGCGATAAACGATTATCACCTTACCGACGATGTTGACACAAAGGTTAACAATCCTTACGGCGAAGGCACGATAGAGAACAGTCTGTACATGAAGTGCTGGATTGACACCGTGCAGTGGCATCTGGAGGACATCATACGCGACCCGCAGATTGACCCCGCCGAGGCCCTGCTGCTGAAGCGCCGCATAGACCGCAGCAACCAGGACCGCACCGACCTCGTGGAGCAGATTGACAGCTGGCTGAGAGACAAGTATAAGGATGTTGAGGTGATGCCCGGCGCACGCATCAACACAGAGAGCCCGGCATGGGCTATCGACCGCCTGTCTATCCTTGCGCTGAAGATTTATCACATGAAGGAGCAGGCCGAGCGTGCCGACGCGCAGCCAGAACACCGCGAAAAGTGCAGCGCAAAGCTGGATGTGCTGATGCAGCAGCAGGTTGACCTCGGAACGGCCATCGACCAGCTGCTCGACGACATAGCCGCCGGAAGAAAATACATGAAGGTTTACAGGCAGATGAAAATGTATAACGACCCTGCCACAAACCCTGTGCTATACTCCAAAAACAATAAATGAAGACAGAGCACATACTCATAATAAGATTCTCGGCCATGGGCGACGTGGCCATGACAGTGCCTGTGGTACATTCGCTTGCAAGGCAATATCCCGACCTCAGAATTACCATGCTGAGCCGCCCCTTTGCGCGCCCGTTCTTTGAGAACATGCCGCCCAACGTGGGATTTATGGAGGCTGACATAAAGGACGAGTACGATGGGGTTAAAGGTCTAAATGCCCTCTACCGCCGGCTCACGGCCAAGAACTTCACCGCCATAGCCGACTTCCACAGCGTGTTGCGCTCCGACTATCTGCGCATGCGCTTCAACATCGACCGCTACAAGGTGGCCCACATAGACAAGCACCGCAGCGGCCGCAGGCATCTGGTGGCCATGTCGGACAAGAAACTGGTGCAGCAGCCGTCGCCGTTCAGCAACTATGCCGATGTGCTGGCGCGTCTGGGCTATCCCGTAAAGATAGACTTCAAGTCGATATTCCCTGAAGGCGGAGGCGACATCAGCCTGCTCCCCGAGAGCATCAGGCGCACAGGCGAGTTTACAGAGAAATGGATTGGCATAGCCCCCTTTGCCGCCCACGAGGGCAAAGTGTATCCGCCAAGGCTCATGGAGCAGGTGATAAGGCAGCTCACAGAGCGTCATCCCGACTGCCGCATATTTCTCTTCGGCAGGGGGCAGCGCGAGAACGAATACTTCGGCGAGTGGTGCTCAAAATACAAACAATGTGAAACCGTGGCCGAAAAGCTCGACGGCATAAGTCTCGAACTTGTGCTAATGAGCCATCTCGACCTGATGATATCAATGGACAGCGCCAACATGCACATGGCCTCGCTTACCGCCACGCCGGTAGTGAGCGTGTGGGGCGCCACGCATCCCTTCGCCGGATTCATGGGCTGGGGACAGAGCATGGAGAATGCAGTGCAGATAGACCTGCCCTGCCGGCCGTGCAGCATATTCGGAAACAAGCCCTGCATAAGGGGCGACTATTCGTGCCTGAAGAACATCTCGCCCGAGCAGATAGTGGCAAAGGCAGAGGCTGTGATTAGCGGCAGGAAATAAATTATCAGTTAATATCAAATTTATTAATTAAAAAGTAAGAATTATGAAAAAGTACGTTTGTGACACTTGCGGTTATGTATATGACCCTGAAGTAGGCGATCCTGACAACGGCATACAGCCCGGAACAGCATTTGAGGACCTTCCGGAAGATTGGGTTTGTCCACTCTGTGGAGTAGGTAAAGACGAATTCTCGGTAGAGGAAGACGATTAAGTCCAGGCCGGATATAAAAAGCGCGGAAAGCATCTGTTCAGACTTTCCGCGCTTTTTTCGATTTAATTAATTACCCTGCTGTCCGTAAGGTATAGCCTCAATGTGCCAGCTTATCAGGTAAAGTTGAAAAAATAGCTGAGCATACACGCTGCAACGATACATGCTGCAAGCACACACATGACCGCAAATGTCATCTTGGACACCTTTTTGCGGTTCTTGGCGGCCATCAGACTCTTTTTCTTAAAAACTTCAGACTCGTCTGTGTGGTCATAGTCTTGTTTTTTGTATCTTCCCATTTCCTTTATTAATATGTTGTCTTTTATTATATGCCATGCATTTTTTGAGTGGCTCCGTAGCGTTCAGGGCTTCATCCCTGACATGAAGGAATGACAATCTGCCATGGTAAATTTTATTACACAGGCAACCCTTACACAGAATATCATGAAGATAAAATCTGTGTTGTATTATAAATGTCAATATGCAGGATAGTGTTTGTTATAGGCAAATGCCTGTTTTCATTCCGGTCAGATAATTTCGGTTTGCAAAATTATTATTTTTATTTGAAAAAATAATCAAGAACGTTATTTTTAAGTATCTTTGCCATGAAATGAACCAAAAAACATGAGTTATATGTATAAAATATTGCTTTCAGCCGTACTAAATCTTTTTATTTTGTCTCACTTATGCGCTCAGACAGCCAGAGAGGAGATAAAGAACAATGTGTGCCTGTCGGCCAGCAACTATCTGGCTTACCCCGGACCGTCTCAGAAGAAGCTTACACCTGCCCCCAAAGGCTACAGCCCCTTCTATATAAGTCACTACGGGCGCCACGGCTCGCGCTATCTGATAGGTAAGGAAGACTATGATGTTCCGGTAGGAGTGATGGCCCGTGCCGACAGCCTCGGCAAGCTTACGCCGCTTGGAAAGGACGTGCTCAGGAGGCTGGTGATGCTGCGCGACGAGGCCGCAGGCCGTCTCGGAGAGCTTACGGAGCTTGGGGCAGAGCAGCACAGGCAGATAGCCCGCCGAATGTATGAGCGCTTTCCAGAGGTGTTCAGCGGCAATGTCACGGTCGACGCGAAGAGCACCGTGGTGATACGCTGCATACTCTCGATGGAGAACGAGATGCAGCAGCTGTTGATGATGAACCCGAAGCTGACGGTAAGACACGACGCAAGCATGCACGATATGTATTATATGAACCAGAGCGATCCTGCGCTCTATGCGCAGAAGATGCCGCGCCGGGCCGAAGTGGCGTGGAAGGAGTATTGCAGCCGGCGCGTAAATCCTGAGCGCCTGATGCTCAGCCTGTTCAACGACAGCAGTTACGTGAAGTATGAAGTTGACGCGGCCGACCTTAATTACAAGCTCTTTTCGCTGGCCTCCAACCTGCAAAGCTCGGAGCTGAGGCACAAGATTACGCTCTACGACATATTCACCAACGACGAACTTTACGCCAACTGGCAGATGGAGAACACATGGTGGTACATCAACTACGGGCCGAGTCCGCTCAACGGAGCCACGCAGCCGTTCTCGCAGCGCAACCTTCTGCGCAACATCATACACCAGGCCGACAGCTGCATTGCCCTCGACAAGCCCGGCGCAACGCTGCGCTTCGGCCACGAAACGATGGTGCTGCCGCTCACATGCCTGCTCGGCATCAACGGCTACGACCGCCAGACAGCAAGCCTCGACAGCCTTGAGAGCAACGGGTGGATAAACTATAAGGTGTTTCCGATGGCAGCCAACATACAGCTTGTGTTCTACCGCCGCAGCCCCAAAGATGCCGACGTGCTTGTGAAAGTGCTGCTCAACGAGAACGAAGCCATGCTCCCCTTGCCGGCAGACAAGGCTCCATATTACCGCTGGAGCGACTTCAAGAAATACTATCTTGACAAGCTCGCTGCGTACAAGGAATAGGGGCGGCTATGCGATATGTGGCCTTTTAGGCTGCAAAAGGCCACCTTTCAGCTCGTAATATGCCGTCTTTTACACTGCAAAAGACGGCATATTGCAAGTCGTTGGATTACAGTGCGTTACACAGGCTGTGGCAAACGGCGGCTCACGGCAGTGCGGCAGGCCCTGCGGCTCGCTGCCGATGCTCCGGCTATGTCGGGTAGAGCCTTTTATGTCCGCAGGAAAAAATATTCAGTATTAATTGCGCTTCTTCACGGAAAAATATTAATTTTGCAGCGTTATGGCACAAAATCTCATACAGACACAGGCGCAGAAGCAGGTTCAGGTGCAGCGCCTTACACAGCAGCAGATGCTTGTCGTGCATCTGCTTGAAATGCCGTTGACGGAGTTAGAGCACAGCGTGGCTGCCGAGATTGACGACAATCCGGCACTTGAGATTGCCGGTCCCGACGACATTCAGGCTGCCGACGAAATGCACGACGATACTTCACGCTCTGACGAAGACGACGACTTTGACACCGTTAACGAGCGCGAGGAGCGAGAGTCGGCCCTCGACGAGGCCCTGTCGGGCATCGGGATGGACGACGAGATGCCTGAAGCCGCACAGTATGTGACAGGCAACAGCCAGAACGCTGACTACGAGGAGATAACCTACGGCGACCAGGTGTCGTTCTACGACAGGCTCAAAGAGCAGATGGTTGACGTGGAGCTTACGCCCGACCAGCGCGAGATAATGGAATATCTCATAGGCTCGCTCGACGGCGACGGCCTTCTGCGCAAGGACATTGCCACGCTGAGCGACGAGCTGGCCATATACCACAACATCGACGCCGGAGAGCAGGAGATAGAGCAGGTGCTGCAAGTGCTGCAGACGTTCGACCCGGCCGGAATAGGCGCACGCAACCTCCGCGAGTGTCTCTTGTTGCAGATAAGGCGCAAGGACAAGTCGGAGACGCGCTCACTGATGGAACGTGTGATAACAGAATGCTACGACGAGTTTATGAACAAGCGCTGGGACAAAATAGCGTCGCAGCTCGGACTTGACGCTGACACTGTGAAAAAAATTCACAGCGAGCTGCTCAAGCTCAACCCGAAGCCCGGCTCTTCGCTCGGCGAAACCGAGGGGCGCAATGTCCAGCAGATAACTCCCGACTTTATTGTAGACACTGCCGACGACGGCACAGTGACTTTTTATATAAACAGCGGCAACGTGCCCGACCTCTATGTGTCAGACTCTTTTACCGACATGGTTAAGAGCTACCAGAAGAACAAGAGCAAGATGAGCCGCAGCGAGAAGGAAGCCCTGCTCTACGCCAAGGAGAAGGTAGAGCGCGCCCAGGGCTTTATCGACGCCATAAAGCAGCGTCGCCACACCCTGTATGTAACGATGAAGGCCATAATAGACATACAGAAGGCTTATTTTCAGGACGGCGACGAGAGCGACCTGAAGCCTATGATACTTAAAGATGTGGCCGACAAGACGGGGCTGGACATTTCCACCATCTCGCGCGTCAGCAACATGAAGTATGCCCAGACACGCTGGGGCACTTTCAAGCTGCGCCACTTTTTCAGCGACAGCGTAAAGACGGAGAGCGGCGAGGAGATGTCAACGCGCAAGATAAAGGCAGCCCTTAAAGATATTATCGACAATGAAGACAAACGCCGCCCGCTCAGCGACGACGCCATAAAGGATAAGATGAACGAAAGCGGATATCCCGTGGCGCGGCGCACTATAGCCAAATACCGCGAGCAGCTCGGTATCCCCGTTGCCAGATTAAGAAAGAAATGAGAGAAAAAGAGATTATCTTCACGGCCAAGATGCTGAGCGTAGTGTTCACGCCCTTCTATCTTCCAATTATAGGCCTTTTAAGCCTTTTCATCTTCAGTTACCTCAGTTTGTTGCCTTGGACCTACAAGCTGTTCCTGCTGTTGATGTTCTATCTTTTCACCGTCTTTGTTCCCACGGCTCTCATCCGTTTTTACCGGCGCTATCAGGGGTGGACTCTCATAGAGCTAGGTAGCAGGGAGAGGCGCGTGATACCTTATGTAATATCCATTTTTTCTTATCTTGTATGCTATTACATCATGGCTGCCACCCATGTTCCCCACTTCATGGGGAGCATCCTTATCGCAGCCCTTGTAATACAGATAGCCTGCGCGATTATAAATCTTTTCATCAAGATATCTACCCACACGGCTGCCATCGGCGGCGTGGCCGGCGGATTGCTGGCCTTTTCAGTTATCTTTTCGTTCAATCCGGTGTGGTGGCTCTGCATTGTGCTGCTGCTTGCCGGCATGGTTGGCACGAGCCGCATGATTCTGCGTCAGCATTCTCTGCGCCAGGTGGTGCTGGGCTTTCTGGCCGGCGTGGCCTGCTCGTTTGTGTCGGTGCTGCTGTTCTGAGCCGTGCGCCTTTGTGCCTGTGGCTTTCTGAGTTGAGGCCGCAAGCCGTTTGTCTTTTGACAGAATAGTGTAAAATTAAAATAAAACAAGCTGAATATGAAACCATTAGTAAGTATCATCATGGGCAGTACGAGCGACCTGCCCGTAATGGAAAAGGCATGTAAGTTTCTCGACGAGATGCACATTCCGTTTGAGGTTAACGCCCTGTCGGCCCACCGCACGCCCGACGCTGTTGAGGCTTTTGCCAAAGGAGCCAAGGAGCGCGGCATCAAGGTGATAATAGCCGGAGCCGGAATGGCTGCCGCCCTGCCGGGCGTCATCGCAGCGTCTACCACCCTGCCTGTTATCGGAGTGCCCATCAAGGGCATGCTCGACGGTCTCGACGCAATGCTTAGCATCATACAGATGCCCCCGGGAATACCCGTGGCTACGGTCGGTGTTAACGGTGCTATGAATGCTGCCATCCTGGCCGTAGAGATGATTGCCCTTGCCGATGATGAGGTTGCACAGCGTCTTGCTGACTATAAGGCCGGCCTGGGAGCCAAAATAGAGAAGGCCAACAAAGACCTCGCCGAGGTGAAGTATGAGTATAAGACAAACTGATTTATAATTCAGGAGTTAAAGTAGTTAAAGAAGTTATCGCTCACGAAGTGAGCTGAGTAGTTAAAGTCAAATGCCTTGTCTGTTATGGCAGGCAAAGTTAGTGCATGTCATTTCTGTGCTTTGCTTAGTGGAAATCTGTGTAGGCAAACATTGCTATGCAGCATTCTGAGATATATGACAGTTAAGATGTTTCTCTTTAACGGCCCTGCTTTAGTGCAGGACGACAGGCGTTGATGAAAACATCCTCAAGACATTTGACTTTAACTACTCAGCTCACGCAGTGAGCGATAACTTCTTTAACTACTTTAACTACTAAAAAAGCACAAACCATGGACATCTTTAATTACACCCGCAGGGACAGTTCGGTTGTCAACGTGGGCGCTACTCCGCTGGGAGGCGACAATCCGGTGAGGATACAGTCGATGACGACCACGTCGACCAACGACACCGAGGGAAGCGTGGAACAGGCCATACGCATAATTGAGGCCGGAGGAGAGTATGTAAGACTGACCACACAGGGAGTGCGCGAGGCCGAAAACCTGAAGAACATCAACGCAGCGCTGAGAGGACGGGGATATGACACTCCGCTCGTGGCCGACGTACACTTTAATCCTCACGTGGCCGACGTGGCCGCGCTGTATGCCGAGAAGGTGAGGATAAACCCCGGCAACTATGTCGACCCGGCACGCACGTTCAAGAAACTTGAATATACCGACGAGGAATATGCCGCAGAGCTGCAGAAGATTGAGAAGCAGTTTGTGCCCTTCCTCAACATCTGCCGCCAGAACCACACAGCCATACGCATTGGCGTTAATCACGGCTCGCTCTCCGATCGCATAATGAGCCGCTACGGCGACACTCCGGCCGGAATAGTGGAGAGCTGCATGGAGTTTCTGCGTATATGCAAGCGTGAGAACTTCACGGATGTGGTAATATCGATAAAGGCCAGCAACACGGTTGTAATGGTGCAGTCGGTTCGCCTGCTCGTCGATGCAATGGACAAGGAGGGCATGAAATATCCTTTGCACCTCGGAGTTACCGAGGCCGGCGAGGGCGAAGACGGCCGCATAAAGAGTGCCGTGGGCATCGGAGCGCTGCTGTCTGACGGCATTGGCGACACCATACGCGTGTCGCTGAGCGAGGAGCCGGAGGCAGAGATACCCGTGGCGCGCCATCTTGTAGACTATGTCGGCAAGAAACAGGGCCACATGCTCATACCGAGCAAGGCCTTTGAAGGCTTCTGCTGGACATCGCCCGAGCGCCGCAAGACACGTGCCGTGATGAACATCGGAGGCGACAACGTGCCCGTTGTGATATCATCGCGCCTTGGCAGCGACGCCGCTCCGGCCGATGCCGCCGGCAAGGACATGACGCCCGACTATATCTACACGGGCCATGCTCTGCCCGCCGACCGCGCTGACGGCCAGCGCTACATCGTAGACTTCGGCGTGTATGCGTCTCTCAAAGACAAGACCAACGTATATCCTATATTCCCGTATAACGCCGTGCCGCTGATATCGGCCGTAGACGCGCCGCTGAAGTTCCTTGTGCTTCAGTTCGGTGTCGACACCGACGAATACACGGCCTGTCTGAAGGCTCATCCCGAAGTGGTGGTGATATGCGTCAGCAACCATCAGAACCGCCTCGGCGAGCAGCGCGCATTGCTGCACGACATGATGTCGGCCGGACTCACCAATCCCGTTGTCTTCTGCCAGATGTACCGCCACTCGCAGGACGAGAAGGGCGACTTCCAATTAGAGGCGGCAGCCGACATGGGCGCGCTTATGTTCGACGGACTCACCGACGGACTGTGGCTCATGAACGACGGCACGCTCGCTGCTGCCGACATCGACGCCACGGCCTTCGGCATACTGCAGGCAGCGCGCCTCAGAACGTCGAAGACCGAATATATAAGCTGTCCCGGATGCGGCCGCACGCTCTACGACCTGCGCTCTACGATAGCCCGCATAAAGGAGGCCACCAAGGACATGAAGGGCCTCAAGATAGGCATAATGGGCTGCATTGTTAACGGCCCCGGCGAGATGGCCGATGCCGACTACGGATATGTGGGTGCCGGACGCGGCAAGATTTCGCTCTACCGCAGGAAGGAGTGTGTTGAGAAAAACATTCCCGAGGCAGAGGCCGTTGACAAGCTGCTGAAGCTCATCGAGAGCGACCGCGCAGCCAACGCTGCCGGCTGAAAAGCATCCTTGTGATACACTTTTCATAGCAGCCCGAAGGCATCGTGCGCATCGTTCATAGCCGCTTTCTGCCCCGTCAGAAAGCCCACTGCGCATGCCTCCGTAACACGCTGACATTCAACGTATTGCAAAAGGCTGTCTTTTACACGCTAAAAGACGGCCTTTTACATGCCGAAAGCATACCTTTTGCAATGCGAAAGGACACCTTTTGCAAAATGCCTCTGCGGCAACGGCCTTGCAGACAGCCCTCGTAAGATATTCAGACACCTATGCCGCGTTGCCTTGCTCAATATAGCATTAATCAATATAAATCTTGTCTATCTCGCTTTTTTAGCGTATTTTTGCCAAAAGAAGACATTAAGGCCGTTTGCCGTTGCCACAGATGCGCTTGGCTTCCGGCTTTAGTCGGTCATACATACCAAGATATTCACCAATGACAATAAATATTCTAAGCATACCGGTCAATACCCATAGGCATGCCATGCTGGCTCTGCTGCTGTTGGCGGCAGTTGCCGTTTTTGCGCAGTCAGCCGGCAGTCTTGACAAGCGGTTGGCAGGTGTTAGCGTGGATAAAATAAACAATGAGGGCGACAGGTGTCTTGAGGAGGGAAAGATAGACAGCGCTATGGCCTACTATATGGTGGCTGCCGGACGTTATGACAGCGGTATGGGCAAGGACGAGAAGTTTTCGTGTGTCGACGCACTCAACAACATCGGTGCCATAAAGTTTTTCATGCACCACGACTATATCCAGGCTTTTTCTTACTTGACAAAAGGCTTGAAGATTTCAGAAGAAACAGGCTACGACAAGATAAAAGCAAAGATTTACGTCAATCTGGCCGGCGTGCACACCATCTTCGGCGATTCGGCAGTTGCCGCCCGGCTTATGAGCGAGGCGTTCAGGATAAGCAAGGAGCAGCAGGATTGGTATATCTACACAGCCGCCTTCATCGACCTTGCCAACCATCTGGCCGTTAACGACAACCTGGCCGGCATGAAGGATGAGGTTGACGACTTCTCGTCGACAGCCATACCCGACAGCGTTAAGATGAAAGACTACGCGTTGTGGCTGTGCCGCGGCGTTAAGCTATATCAGCAAGGCCGCTACGACGACTGTCTGAAGGCTCTGGCCTCGGCCGCCGGGCACGTGGAGCCCGACCTGCAGGATAAGACATGCCTGCACATAGTAGACATGCTTGCGGCCAAGGCATACGCGGCCAAAGGTATGTACGGCATGGCCGTAAGGCGCATTAAGGCCAACATGACAGACGACATACCCATATATTCGCTCTACAATTCGTACAAGGCTCTGGCCGCATTCTACGCCAAGATGGGCGCTGCCGACTCGTCTGAGGCTTATCGTGTTAAATATCTTCTGATTAACGACACCACTTTATCATACGGCGACTACATGCGCATGCGCGACTATGAGTGCCGCTATCTTCCGGCAAGCGTCATGGGCGAGCTTAATCCCGACGGTGATTCCGGTGGCCCGGGCGTATTGCTTGCGGCCCTGCTGGCATTTGCCGCCGCAGCCGTTGCCGGCATTGTGGTGTGGCTAAGGCAGCGAAACCGCCGTAAGCATAAGGCCGGCGGCAGGGCGGCATCGGTTCGTGAGTCGTCTGCCCAGCATGTCGGCGGAGCGCATCAGAGCGCCGAGGCCGACGAAAAGACACAGGAGCTGGCACGCGCTATAAGGCAGTTTATGGAGAGCTCGGCCGAAATCTATCAGCAGGACTTCTCGCTTGAGAAGCTGGCAGCCATACTTGGAATACACACCCGCACGGCTTCGCGCGCCATAAACGAGGTGTTCGGCGTCAACTTCAGCACCCTCCTGTCGCAATACCGCATAGAGGAGGCGCGGCGGCGGCTGTCGTCTCCCGAATACGCCAACGTGACAATACAGGCCATAGCCGTTGACCTCGGCTTCAGAAGCCGCAGCAATTTCGCCACGGTTTTCAAGAAGTTTACGGGCGTTTCGCCCAACGAGTATCAGAAAGAAGCCCTCGGGAAAAAGACTTCCGATTGACATAAAGACACCTGAAAACATGCAAATATGTTCTAATTTCCGAAATTAGTTCGCATTTTTGTTACTTTTTCTTGCGTTTAACTTGCGCTTTAATGATATTTGCATCTACCAAGTTTTAACCTAAAAACACACTTGTTATGAATAACTTTACAATGCAAATCATCAAAGCCGCGGCCCTTACGCTCTTTGCCGCGGTATACATGACCGTTCAGGCCGCAGGTCCGAAACGTGTCGTCCAAGTTCAGAAAGCAAAAAAGCAGGTGGTGATTGCCGACGCAAATTCCGACGTTACGCCGTCACCGCTGAAGGTACGGCCTAACAAAGCCAGCGCCACCCAGCGCGACATCCTTATCGACGAAGACTTCTCAAATGTGACCGGAGGCTCTATGGAGACTCCCGACACCACCAAATTCCTGGCTTCGTCATATTACGAGCCGGGCATATTCATCGACCCCTCGATGACTAAAGACGGCACATGGGCCGGAGAATCGGTCTATGCAGCCGGCGGCGCACTTTATCTTAAAACTTATAATCCCATGATTTATGCCGCCCTCATGACGCCGCTTGGCGACTATTCGGGCGAGATAACGCTTACGTTCAAGGTAAAGGCAATGCCGTGCTGGATTGTGTACAACGAAGACCCGGAAACAGGTGAGGAAATATGGGGCCTCTCCAGAGGCTCAACCATAGGCGTGCAGGTGTGCCGGGGCGGCTACACATCAAGTAAGCTGGCCGACACCGACCTGGAAGACGGCTACGGATATTACACCACTCGTCTTTACGAAAATCAGGGATGGACGGAGATAGAGCTTCACTTCAACAACTATTCGGGCGACAGCGACGGCTACATCTGCTTCTTCACCGAGGGCGCAGTGCTCATTGACGACATCAAGGTGACGTCGGCGCCGACGTTCCTCGCCGCGCCTAAGGTTGTCGGCGTAACCGACTTCCAGGCCGACAGGTTCACCATTGAATGGCAGCCTCTGCGCAAGGCGTTTGAATATTACGTCGACCTGTATAAGATGATTTATACTTCTGACACAGACGGAGCCTTTGCCGAAGATTTTGAAAACTACACTGCGCCGCAGGAAGGCTGGGCTGTTACATCTTCTGAAATATCGCCCGACAAAGGAATGGAAGGCTCAAAGGCCATTGTACTGCATGACCGCGACACGCTGACAACGCCCGAAAACGGCGCAACATACAAGGCTATGGACTTTTATCTGAAGTTTGTTACACATTACGACGACCCGTACATGTCGATGGGAACAGTCTATGTGGACGGTCTTACCGAAAGCGGATGGAAGACGGTGGCCTACATCTACGCCTCATATTTTATTGACGGTGACATTGTTAAGCTGTCTGACGAAATCTACGGCTTTGCCAACGCTTACAAAGCCATACGCATAAGGCCGGGCGATATGGAAGACGGTGAATATATATTGGTTGACAACATAGGCATAACAACCAACCGCCCGTCAAGGCTGGAGCGTGTGTTTGGCGAAAATTCGTCAGACTGGGGCGATGACAGCAACGACACTTACTACGACTATACAGACGGTACGAGCTACACGTTCACCGGACTCGACTCTGAGACTGAATATTATTACTCCGTGCGCGGACATTATGTGTTCACGTTCTCAGATAAGTTAATCTACCACGCGTTTGGCGTATGCACTCCTGAAGCGCTGCCGGCAAGCAACATAGACTCGCAAGGAAGCTTCACGGCCAACTGGGACAAGGCTCCTAAAGCTACAGGATATACGGTTGAGATGTTCGGCTTGACAGAAGTGGAGGAGGATAATCCCGACTTCATACTGCTTGAGGAGACATTCGACAAGATAGACGACGGAGTTACATCGGCCACCGACTGGCGCTCGCCTGACAAACTCGGCAACAATGGCGACATCCGGCTCGACCAGTACACCACCCTGCCGGGATGGACGGGTGTGGGCAACACCATCGCCCAGGGCATGCTGGGATGCGAGAGCTCTATGTATGTACTCACAGAAGTTGTCACGCCTGAAATCTACGTCGGCAACGATGACGAAATCAGGGTGTATGTCAAGGCATACGGCGACGCAGGCGACCAGCTTATATTAAGAGTGGACGGAACGTCGTATTACGTACCGTTCGAGCTGGCTAACGACGGCACAGGATACATCAACGGCACGTATTCACTGCCCGTCAAGTCAGAGAGTACGCAGGTGATGATGTTCACCTATAACTACGGAGCATTCATGCTCGACGAGATACGCTTCACTCAGTCGGTTAAGAAGGGCGACGTAGTGATTACGGCCATAGAGACGGCTGACACTGATTCAGAAACAACTTCATACATGTTTACCAATCTTGACGATTACGGCTTCGATACTTACGGCTACTATGTAACGTCGCACTTTGAGTTTGAAGGCAAGAGCACGACATCGGAACCGTCGAATACAGTTGTAGTAAACATAAAGACCGGCGACAGCCATATCACCGCAGGCATGGAGAACGCCAAGGTAGATGTAGGCGTTAAGGAAGTGGCGCGCTACTCGCTCGACGGCCGCAAGCTCTCGGCTCCTCAGAAGGGAATAAACATATTGAGGATGAGCGACGGCACTACACGCAAGGTTATCGTGAAGTAACGCGGCAACCGCGGTAACATATAATTACCAGAATAATGAGGCTCCGTCTCTGCTTCCGCCTTCGGGAGCGAGAGACGGAGTTTCTGCTTATAAAGTCAGGCAGTCTTGATACGCACTGTTCTTATTTGTTCCGGCACAGGCTTCAACCTATGTTGCGGCGCAGCGCAATGCCTGTTAATGGCAGCTTGGGGCCATATAACAACGTGCTGTATGACCTTCTCGTATTCACATTTGCAACATGCTGACATTCAACATATTGCAAAATGCCGTCTTTTACACGCTGAAAGACGGCCTTTTACGTGCCGAAAGCATACCTTTTGCAATGCGAAAGCATGCCTTTTGCAAAACGTCTTGCCGCGTGCCGTTCTGCCGCACCTGTTAATCAGCGGTTTGTGCCGTTATGACCGATGATATGGTCTATAATTCAGACCGACTGCCATAAAACACTTCTGAAAGACAAATAATTAGCGTTAAAATTAGAATTTTATATAAAATATATTTACCTTTGCAACCAAATATAAATATATATGAAAACAGAATTAAATTATCTTGACAGGAACGAATTTAATTTTGAACCCTCTCAAGAGGTCAAGGACGCTATTAAGAATTTTGATCTGAACAAGCTCTGTTTTTACACACGTATCTATGACCAGGGAAAAAAGAGTATATTCTCGGTATTCCTTTCTGAACTGTACAACATCGACGAGAAGCAGGTGTTGCTCGGCTATGGTGCCGAGGACCTGCTGAAAATGGCCGTACACTACTTTCTTACGGGTTGCGACGGCAACAAGACAATGCTCATACCAAAGTTTTCGTGGTGGTATTACAAGTCGATAGCCGACGAGGTTGACGGCCGCACGCTGCAATATCCGGTCTACGAGACCGAAGACTCGTTTGCCTACGACTTTGACGGGCTGCGCAGCATGATAGCCCGCGAGAATCCTAAGATACTGCTCGTGGCATCGCCAAACAATCCTACGGGCAACGGGCTTACGCCTGCCGAGCTTGAGGAGCTGGTGGGCATGGTGCCGGCTACGACGGTGGTGCTCGTTGACGAGGCATACGCGTCGTATGTAACCGAGGACACTTCATACATAAAACATCTCGTGGAGAAATATCCCAACATAATATTCTGCCGCACGCTGTCTAAGTTTTACGGACTGCCGGGCCTGCGCCTGGGCTTCGGATTCATAGGCAAGGGCGAGGTGATGGAGCGCTTCAGCCGCTACGCCAACAAGTATCTGGGCTACGACCGCATGTCGGAAGAGATAGGCATAGCCGCCCTGAAGTCTGACGCCCACTACCGCGAGATAGCCCGCGTTATGGACGAGGCGCGCCGCATGTACACCGACGAGATAGGCCCGCTGCCCGGATTCAAGGTGTATAAGTCGATGGCAAACTTCATACTCATAAAATATCCCATTGAACTGAAGGCCGCCCTGCAGCAGGAATTTGCAGGACAGAGCTACAAGGTGAAGTTTATGGACGAGCCGGACATCAACTCGCACATGCGCATAACCCTCGGACGCAGGGAGCAGAACCGCATGGTGGCCGACATAATACTAAAAGTTGCAAAGCGATGATAGCCGTAATATTAGCCGCCGGAATGGCGTCGCGGCTGCGTCCGCTCACCGACGACCGCCCGAAGTGCCTGCTGCGCGTGGGCAGCAAGTGCATACTGCAGCGCACGGTAGACAGTATTGTGGCTGCCGGGATAAGGCAGATAGTGGTTGTTACGGGTTATCGCGGAGGCATGATACGCCTCTTTCTCGAAGGCAACTATCCCGACATCGACTTCCACTTCATTGAGAACGCCGACTATCAGACCACAAACAACATATATTCTCTTTGGCTCACAAAGCCCCATGTGGCCGGACGCGAGTTCTTGCTGCTCGACAGCGACATACTCTTCGACGGCCGCATAGTTGAGCGCATGCTTGCCGCGCCCGGCACAGCCCTGGCCCTCAACAGCCACAAGCTGGGCGAGGAGGAGATAAAGGTGATAACCGACGAGGACGGAATGGTGAGCGAGATAAGCAAGACATGCAGCATAGACAAGGCCATAGGCGAGTCTGTGGGCATAGAGAAGATATGCGCCGACTATTCAGAGGCACTGTTCAGCGAGCTCGACCGCATGATAGAGGGCGAGCACCTTGTAGACATATTCTACGAGAGAGCCTTCGAGCGGCTCATTCCCCAGGGCCACAAGTTCAGTGTGGTAGACACATCCGACCTCTTCTCTATAGAGCTCGACACCGTTGAAGACTTTAACCAGGCTTCAGAAATAATACCCCGTGAGCTGTTCTGACATATTCTTTCAGACAGTTGACAATCATCATACATAAACCAAAAAGCTGTTATGGCCGAATACAACATACGTGAGCTGCAGCTCAGAATACTCGGAATACTCAAGGCTGTCGACACCGTATGCCGCGAGCACAACCTGCGCTACTATATCTGGGCAGGCACAATGATAGGGGCGGTGAGGCACAAGGGCTTCATACCTTGGGACGACGACCTCGACATTGCCATGCCGCGCCCTGACTACGACCGCCTCATTGAGCATGCGGCAGAATGGATGCCTAAGCCTTATGAGATGGTCTGCGCCGAGAACGACAGCGTATATCCGCTGCCGTTCGCCAAGATTCAGGATGCCGACACCACGCTCATAGAGCGCATGCACCTGAAGTATCTGGGCGGCGTTTATCTCGATGTGTTCCCCATCGACGGAGTGCCAGGGGGCGCAGTGGCGCGCAAGCTCCACTTCGCACGCTACGAATATTACAAGCGAGTGCTGTATCTGCTCTTCCGCGACCCCTACAAGCACGGCCACGGACCAAGCTCGTGGGTGCCCCTGCTGTGCCGCCGCATGTACACGCTTGCCGGCGTTCAGCAGCGCATAAGCCGCCTGCTCCACAGCTACAGCTACGACAACTGCCGCCTTGTGGCCGACTATGACGACGGCTCAAAGGGCGCGATGGACAAGAATATACTGGGAACGCCCGTGCCATACGCTTTTGAAGACACTGAGGTTATGGGCGTGAACAACTATGACACATATCTGTCTAACAAGTATGGCGACTACATGACCATACCAAAACACAGCGCGCAGCGCCAGCACAACTTTCATTATCTCGACCTTAATCACCCTTACAGGGAGTTCAAAGGCTGACATTTCTGCCGGAGAAGGCCTCCTTTCAGCCTGCCGTTGTGGCGTTTACAGCCATTTGCAGCAAATAAAATACGTTATAAAATAATCCGGGCTTATGCATGAGCAAACTCTGCATAAGCCCGGATTATTTTATCATGGCCGTCTTGCCGGCCGTGTGTTGTTTTGCTGACTCTTGTTGTTGCCAGGCTTTAAGCCTTCTTGGTGCTCTTTATCAGATAAACGATGAGCAGGGCATAAGCCACGAGCGAGCATACCTCAGACAGCGGATTAGCCAGCCATTCGGTGTTGAGCACGTCGACATCGGCAAAGCGCAGCAGTGCGCTTACAACGCCCATGAGCGCTCCTCCGGCAATAAATCCGCTGGCAATGAGCGTACCTTTCTCGCCTCTTTCCTTGTTAACTTCCTCGTTCTTTGAGCGAGTTGTTATATACCAGTTGATGGCTCCGCCTATGAGCAGCGGTATGTTGAGCTGTATGGGGATAAACATGCCGAGGGCAAAGGCCAGTGCCGGCACCTTGAGCCATGTCAGCACGATGGCTATTACGGCTCCTATGGCGTAGAGAATCCACGGCGCGTCGATGCCGTTCATAAGCGGGTCGATAACTGCCGCCATGGCGTTTGCCTGAGGGGCAACGAGCTGTCCGCTGGCAAATCCGTAGGTCTTGTCGAGCAGAATCATCACTCCGCCCACTGTAGCGGCCGAAACCAGCGTTCCGAGGAACTTCCATGTTTCCTGCTTGCGGGGCGTAGAGCCGAGCCAGTAGCCAATCTTCAGGTCGGTGATGAACGAGCCTGCAACCGACAGGGCCGTGCAAACCACGCCGCCCATGATGAGCGCGGCCACCATGCCTCCAGTGCCTTTGAGTCCTACGGCCACCATAACCACAGAGGCGAGGATGAGCGTCATGAGCGTCATTCCCGACACAGGGTTAGAGCCGACAATGGCAATGGCGTTGGCTGCCACCGTGGTAAAGAGGAAGGCTATTATGGCAACGAGCACTATTCCAACTACGGCGAAGAGCAGGTTGCCCTGCATTACGCCGGCCCAGAAGAAGATAAAGATTACCAGTATGGTGGCTATCGAGCCTATGGCGATAATCTTGAACGGGATGTCGCGCTGTGTACGTGGCAGCTTTTCGGCAGCAGTCTTGTTGCCTTTCATCTCTTTTGCGGCCAGTCCTACGGCCTGCTTGATGATGCCCCACGAGTTGATGATGCCTATGATGCCGGCCATGGCTATGCCGCCGATGCCGATATACTTGCCGTAGGCGTTGAAGATGTCTTCGGGCGACATTGCTCCCACGGCCGTGGTTATGGACGGATTCCACTGGTTGAGCACCGTGTCGGGAAACATCAGGGCCATGGCGGGCACTATGAGCCACCACACTGCCAGCGAGCCGAGGCAGATTATGAAGGCGTACTTGAGGCCTACGATGTAGCCGAGGCCCAGCAGGGCGGCTCCCGTGTTGACCTTAAACACCAGCTTGGCCTTGTCGGCGAGCATCTCGCCCCAGCCGAACACGCGCGTGGTGAAGTTCTCGTTCCACCATCCGAAGGTTGCCACGATGAAGTCGTAGAGACCGCCCACCAGTCCGGCCAGCAGCAGCGGCTTGGCCTGCTTGCCGCCCTTGGCTCCGCTTATGAGCACCTGTGTTGTGGCCGTGGCCTCGGGGAAGGGATACTTGCCGTGCATGTCTTTTACGAAATACTTGCGGAACGGTATGAGGAAGAGTATGCCCAGGATGCCTCCGAGCAGCGAGCTGAGCAGTATGTTGATAAACGACGCGCCCATCTCTGGATATTTGTCTTTGAGTATGTAGATGGCGGGCAGGGTGAAGATGGCGCCGGCAACGACTGCACCGGAGCATGCTCCGATGCTCTGTATGATGACGTTTTCGCCCAGCGGGTTGCGGCGTTTGGCTGCCGTAGACACGCCCACGGCTATTATGGCTATAGGTATGGCGGCCTCGAACACCTGTCCTACGCGCAGGCCCAAGTATGCGGCTGCTGCTGAGAAGAGTATGGCCATGAGCACGCCCCACGTAACCGACCAGCCGTTAACTTCGGGATAAGCCTTGTCGGGGCTCATTACGGGCTGGTATTCTTCGCCCTCCTTCAGCTCGGTGAAGGCGTTGTCGGGCAACTTGATGTTGTCTTTAATTTCGTTTTCCATTGTGCTTTGTTATTTTTTAAGGTTTATTTTATCATCACTTTCGATGTTTCAACCGTGCCGTCGGCCATCTTTCTCACTACAATGTTGAGGCCTTTCTGCGGCTGCGACAGCTGCATGCCCGACGGAGAATAGTAGGTTACCGACAGCGTTTCGGCCGTGTCGCTGCCTATGCTGCCTATTGCCGTGGTTACGCCTTGTCCGTATTCAACGCTGAGGGTGGCTCCGGCGTAAGCCTTAACTTCGTCTTTTACGAGGTTTACATCGTAGCCCTCGAGCTGATAATAGTCAGAAGGAATGAAATATTCGATGTTTCCCGACTTCGACTGTTCGTCCTTTGCGCCAAGGTTTCCGGTCATGGTTATGTTATAGTCGGTGTAGTTTCCGCTTGTGGCATACAGTTTCCAGGGGTTCTTCACGTTGTCGAACACGCAGCGGTCAACGTATGCGTTACATTTGTAACCTGCTCCTACGCAATAGTTGGAAACAGAAGACGAGTAGAGGCAGTTGAGCAGATGCACCTGCCCGAAGCGTATGCGCGGCATGCGTTCGCGGCATCCCTCGTCCCACCAGCAGCTGTAGAATGTCGTGCGCAGCTTGCCCACGCTCGCCGTCTCGCTGTCGCTTCCGCCCCAAAGGTTGCTGAAGCGGTGGTCGTCAGAGCCTCCAGTGCCTCCCGGCCACGGCTCTTTCAGATAGCGGAAGCGGCACCATGTAACGCTGATGTGGTCGGAACCTTTGTTGCAGTCGAAGTTTCCGTCCACGCCGTCCTGAAAGTCGCAGTGGTCAATCCATATATATGTACACTTCGACAGGTTCAGGTTGTCGTATCCGTCCATGTCGTAGGCCCCTGCTCCCTTGAACGTAACGTTTCTGATTATTACGTTCTTTGCCGACTCGAGCGACAGTATGCCGCTCTGGCTTGCGTTTTCAGAGTGAGTGTCGTTTACCAACGCCGAGCCCGGCAGTCCGTATATTGTCTTGTTCTGCACGCTGCTCATGCTTATCACTCCCGTTATTTTTATCTCGCCTTCAAGATAGATGGTCCTTTTGGTTGTGCCCACCAGAGCCGTCTTCAGCTCGCTCATGGTTGTAACCTTGGTGACGTTTTCCTCGTTTCCGCCCGTGATTGTGCCGTCTACGGTGCCCCATCCCACAGGGCTGTTGTAGTCGTGGGCAGACATTTGTGCCTTTGCTGCTGTTCCTATGGCGAGCAGCATGATTGCACACAATGATAATTTTGAAATGTTCATAAGACTTTTGTAGCTGTTAATTTTCATATACTATGTTGTAGCCGGCCGTGTTCCGTCCGGTGCTACGTAAGCATAGGGGGGCAGACGGCGAGGCGATGCAAGTTGATGTTTGCAGCTGCAAATTTAATTAAAATATGACAACAATATAGCAAAAAATGCTTTTTGTTTAGTTTTTGTTTGCAATGCCGACGCCCTGTTTGGGGCTTGTCGGCTAAGGCCGCCTGCGGGGCTGTTTTGCAAAAGGCCGTGTTTTAGGTGCTGAAAGGTGGCCTTTTGCGCGCTAAAACATGGCCTTTTGCAGCCTAAAAGACGGCCTTTTACAAAAGCGGCTGTAACTATCTTAACCCAGACCGTTACAGCCATTGATTTTAAAATAACATAATATAACCGTTTGAAATTTGGTCAGACTTGTTTCATCAGTGTTTCAGACAGCTGGCGCATGCCTTCCGACGCGCCTGCCGTTATCTGTCTTACGTCGTGTCGCCCGGCTGCCATCACCGGCTTGGGGTCAATCAGATATACGGGCACTCCGGGTCTTACATACTGCACAAGTCCTGCCGCCGGATAAACGTTGAGCGACGTGCCTATGATAATGAATATGTCGGCGTTCATGGCTTCGGCCGCGGCCTTCTCGATATTGGGCACCGCCTCGCCGAAGAACACTATGTAGGGGCGCAGCAGCGAGCCGTCGCCGGCCTTCTCGCCGGGCTTCACCTCAAGGCTGTCGGGTGTTAGCGTCTTTATGAAGTGGGGGTTGTCAACGTCGCGGCTCGAGCACACCTTCATCAGCTCTCCGTGCAGATGTATCACCTTCGAGCTGCCGGCCTCCTCGTGCAGGTTGTCAACGTTCTGCGTAACCACCGTAACGTCATACTTGCCTTCGAGCGCCGCCACCAGCCTGTGCCCCTCGTTGGGCCTTGCCGCCAGCAGTTTCTTGCGCAGCATGTTGTAGAAGTTATTAACATACACGGGGTCGGCCTCCCACGCCTCGTGGGTGGCCACGCGCGCCACGGGATAGTTCTCCCACAGTCCGTCGGCATCCCTGAACGTGCTAAGTCCGCTCTCCACCGACATTCCGGCACCAGTAAGAACAACAATTTTCTTCATCACGCTTTTATAGTTTAAGGGTTATCCGGTTAACATGGCCACGCCTCATGTGCGGCCATGTATTGTGCCGTGTTGCTAAAGCTTGCGGCCCGCCTTTTGGCGTATTGCTTTTGTTGTTGGCAGGCTGACGCGCCGCCGCCCGGCCACAAGACTATTAACAATGCACAAAATTAGTGATTTTTTTTCAATAATAATTCTGTAATCAGATAAAAATGCTACCTTTGCACGATTTTATTAAGGTAGTAATCATAAACAAATAGACAAAGAAATGGATAAAGTAAGTTACGCTTTAGGATTGGGCATCGGCCGCCAGCTGGCACAGATGGGTGCGTCAGACCTGAGCATTGAGGATTTCGCTGCGGCGATAAAAGACGTGATTGCGGGCAACGAGCTCAAGGTTTCTAACCGTGAAGCGCAAACAATCGTACAGGATTACTTCCGCAAGCAGGAAGAGAAACTTAACGCCGAGCGCGCCGAGAAAGGAAAGGCTGCCAAGGCTGAAGGCGAGAAATATCTGGCAGAGAACGCCAAGAAAGAGGGTGTGGTTACGCTTCCCAGCGGACTGCAATATATGGTGCTGAAAGAAGGCAGCGGCAAGAAGCCGAAGGCTACCGACAAGGTGAAGTGCCACTACGAGGGATTCCTCATCGACGGAACCGTGTTCGACAGCAGCGTGGAGCGCGGCGAGCCGGCAGTGTTCCCCCTCAACCAGGTTATAGCAGGATGGACCGAAGGACTGCAGCTGATGCAGGAAGGCGCAAAATACCGCTTCTTCATACCCTACATCCTCGGCTACGGCGAGGGCGGCGCAGGAGCGTCAATACCTCCGTTTGCAGCACTGATATTCGACGTAGAGCTTATCGAGGTGCTCTGACATGAGGACAGACAGCCGCGCGCAGGAGCGAAGGCATGAAAGTAAAAAATGAAAACAATAAAAAGATAAAACAAAGATGAAAAAGTTAACATTCGCAGCCCTCTGGGCTGTAGCAGCCGCAACATTTGTTTCTTGCGGCAACTCAACACCGAAAGCAGACCTGAAGAATGATGTAGACACAGTGAGCTACGCCATAGGTATGGCACAGACACAGGGACTGAAAGATTATCTCGTAAGAGGACTCGGAGTAGACACTGCATACATGGACGAGTTCTTCAAGGGACTCAACGAAGGTGCAAATGCCGGAGACGACAAGAAGAAGGCAGCCTACTATGCAGGTATACAGATAGGCCAGCAGATTTCTAACCAGATGATTAAGGGAATTAACCACGAACTCTTCGGCAGCGACTCGACAAAGACTATCTCTCTGAAGAACTTCATGGCAGGATTCATCAGCGGAACAACAGGCAAGAACGGACTCATGACCGTTGAGCAGGCTCAGCGCGTGGCTCAGCTCAAGATGCAGGCCATAAGAAGCAAGGCTGTAGAGGAGCAGTATGGTGCCAACAAGAAGGCTGGCGAGAAATATCTTGCTGAATATGCCAAGAAGGCCGGAGTGAAGAAACTCGACGGCGGAGTGCTCTACAGAGTAATCAAGGAAGGCAAGGGAGAAATACCTACAGATACATCTACAGTAAGAGTACATTACGAAGGAAAGACAATCGACGGTAAGGTGTTCGACAGCTCTTACGAGCGCAAGGAGCCTGTAACGCTGCGCGCCAACCAGGTTATTCCGGGATGGACAACAGCCCTGACACACATGCCGGCAGGAAGCGTATGGGAGGTTGTCATACCTCAGAATCTTGCCTATGGCGACCGCGAGCAGAAAGACATCAAGCCTTTCTCGGCACTAATCTTCAAAATTGAACTTATCGGTTTAGGTAACAAATAATTAAATGAAGAAAATATTTTTAGCAGCACTCGCCATTCTGGTGAGTGCTTCTTTCAATACAGCCGACGCTGCCGGAAAGAAGAAAAAGGACAAGAAGGCCCAGCAGGAGACAGCAAAAATTAGTCTGGTAACCAAGTCTGACTCGCTCAGCTATTCGGCCGGAATGGTGCGCACAGAAGGACTGGTGCCTTATCTGAAACAGGGATTCGGCGTTGACACGGCATACATGGCCGACTTTATAAAGGGATATGAGGACGCAATGGCCAGAGGTATAAACGACAGGACAAAGGCATACTTTGCCGGAGAGCAGATAGCCCTGATGGTGAGCGAGCGCATGCTGCCATTCCTGAAAGACGAGTTCAAGGGCCAGGCCGACTCTATCAGCAGCGCGCTCTTCAACAAGGGATTTGTCAGTGCGCTGAAAAAAGACTACACGCTGATGGCCGACTCTGTGGCCAAGGAATATTTTGACAAGGCCTTCAAGCAGGCCGTTGACGCACGCAACGAGGCCACACGCAAGGCCGGCGAAGACTTCCTGGCAGCCAACAAGACAAAGGAAGGCGTGGTTACAACACCCAGCGGACTGCAGTATAAGGTGCTCGTAAAAGGCAACGGCGAGATACCTTCAGTAGACGACGAGGTAACCGTGAAGTATGAAGGACGTCTGATAGACGGCACAGTGTTCGACAGCAGCTACAAACGCCCCGGCGAAACATCAAAGTTCCGCCCCAATCAGGTTATCAAGGGATGGACAGAAGCCCTTACAATGATGCCCGTTGGCAGCAAGTGGGAGCTTTACATACCGCAGAATCTGGCCTACGGCGAGCGTCAGGCAGGCAAGATAAGCCCATACAGCACACTGATATTCACCGTTGAGATGGTGTCGGTAGAGAAGGCTAAGAAGCCAGAGGCCGAAACCGGCGCAAAGAGCGGAAACGACAAGAAAACAACGGCAAAGACAGCGGCGAAGAAAACCGCCAAGACAAAGAAATAGTGTTCATTTGTCATAAAAAAGCAGGGGAGACCGGTAAAGGTCTCCCTTTTTTATTTCATTATGCATAAAATACGCTATTTTTTATGTCAAAATGTTGTACAACTCATTTTTAATATGTAAATTTGCTCGCATCAAACATACTGGAAACCAAAAGAGACGATAACTTATTAAAATATAACTAATAACATTATAAAATGGAAAAGATTGATAGTCTTGATAAAAAGATTTTGAGCATTCTGTCAAAGAATGCCAGAATCCCCTTTAAGGATGTAGCGGCAGAGTGCGGCGTTTCGCGCGCAGCCATACATCAGCGTGTACAGCATCTTATAGAGGGAGGCGTCATCACGGGCAGCGGATTCGACGTAAATCCCAAAAGTCTTGGCTACACAACATGCACATACGTGGGCATAACGCTTGAACGCGGAAGCATGTATAAGTCGGTGGTTGAGCGGCTTGAGCATATACCCGAAATCGTGGAGTGCCACTTCACAACAGGTCCTTATACCATGCTCGTAAAACTTTATGCGCGCGACAACGAACAGCTCATGGATCTGCTCAACAACCAGATGCAGGGCATACACGGCGTTGTGTCCACCGAAACGCTCATATCTCTCGAGCAGAGCATAAAGAGAGAAGTGCCCGTTCCGCAGGGAGAAAGTAAATAGTACGGGGCCGGAGCTATGAAATCGTTTGATATTCAGAGCTGCCTCGACGATGTATATGCCCGTTATCCCGAGGCTGCACGCCGGCCGGTGATTGGCCTCACGGGAAACTTCGCCGACGGCGACGCGCGTCTGTGCGAGCAATATTACATGTCTGTGGTGAGAGCCGGAGGCACGCCGGTGATAATTCCGCCCGTTGCCGACAAGGACGTGATAATCAACACGCTCGACAAGATAGACGGACTGGTGCTCACCGGAGGAGGCGACATCAATCCGCTGTGGGCCGGCGAGGAGCCTTCGCCGCGCCTTCACGGCATCAATCCCACGCGCGACAAGGCCGAGCTGCTGACCGTAAGACTGGCATACAACCGCCAGATACCCATGCTGGGAATATGCCGCGGCATACAGACACTGGCGACGGCGCTCGACGGCGAGGTGGATCAGGACATAGCCGAGAGCTACGCCATGCGGCACGGGGCGGCGTATGACGGCACGGCCGGATGTCAGCGTCTGATAAAGCACAGTCAGGATGCCGACCGCAGCGAACCCACGCATACCGTAAGAATAAGCCGCGAATCGGTTCTATATACATTATATAATACGGAGGTGCTTGCCGTCAATTCCATACATCATCAGGCAGTGCGTGCGTCTGGAAGACGTTTCAACGTGTGCGCCACAGCCCCAGACGGTGTAATCGAGGCTATAGAGAGCAGTGAGTTCAAGCCGTTTATCGGAGTGCAGTGGCATCCCGAGTGGCTGGGCGAGAGCGGACAGGTGCTGTTCAGATGGCTTGTAGACCGTGCACGCGATTTCTATGTGGCCAAAGACCTTCACAAGCGCATACTGACACTCGACACCCACTGCGACACACCGATGTTCTTTCCGCAGGGCATACACTTCGAGCAGCGCGACCCGCGCATACTTGTCGACATGCACAAGATGGCCGAAGGACATCAGGATGCCGTAATAATGGCGGCATATCTGCCGCAGCCGAAGCTGGGCGAGACATTCTCGTCGAAGGTGGCTTTCAAGGTTGACGGTCCTTTGGAATATGCCAATCTTATCTTCGACAAGATAGAGGAGATTGTAAACGCCAACAGCCGTTACCTTAGTATTGCGCGCACGCCTTCCGACCTGTATGAAGACAAGCGCAAGGGGCGCCGCTCAATAATGCTCGGCATAGAGAACGGCCTGGCTCTTAACCACGATATTGACAACGTGAGATATTTCGCAAAGCGCGGAGTTGTCTACATCACGCTCTGTCATAACGGCGACAACGACATCTGCGACAGTGCCCGCGGCTGCAGCACCCACGGCGGAGTGAGCCGATTCGGCGAGCAGGTTATCAAGGAGATGAACCGCTGCGGCATAATGGTAGACCTCAGTCATGCCGGCGAAAAGAGTTTCTACGATGCGCTGAGCATCAGCAGCAAACCCATAGTGTGCAGCCACAGCAACTGCAAGGCACTGTGCGACGTGCCGCGGAATCTTACCGACGACCAGCTCAGGGCTCTTGCCAAGCATGGCGGAGTGGCCCACATAACGCTATATCACGGTTTTTTGCGCAACGACAGACAGGAGGCCACGGTTATGGATGCCATAGCTCATCTTGAACATGCCATCGGTATTATGGGCATAGAACATGTAGGGCTGGGTACCGACTTCGACGGCGACGGCGGCATAAGAGGCCTGGCCGACTCGTCAGAGCTTATCAATTTCACCCTCCATCTGCTTCGCCGCAAGTACAGCGAGTGTGACATCGCACGCATCTGGGGCGGCAACTGGCTAAGGGTTATGGCGCAGGTGCAGCAGACAAATAAGTTTTAAAGAAAGGAAGTGTTATGCCGAATCTACATCGACAATGTAGCAGTGCAGATTTAACATATCAGTACCACACTTCTGGGATATTATATTAATGGTCTTGGGGGACTGGAGACCACAAATTAAAAAATAATATTATGAAAACTTTTATCAAGAAAGCTGCATTGATATTTGTATTGATGTTTATTGCAGCAGCGCAAAACGTGAAGGCAGAAAGTACTGTTTATTTCTTTGTAGACTTTAAGTTCTGGAACAGTGAATATCAGTTTACATTGAATGGTAAGAAGGCTTTCTCTTTGGTTCCGGAAGGAAAAGTTATAAACAAAACAGCCGGAACCACGATGTATAACAAGGTCATGCGCAAGGTAGTGTTCAAAAATTCCAACAGTTATGTCGTGGCTGTTGACTGCCCTTCTGCCCGCGGAACTTATCACGCAGAAATGAATCTTAATCTTGAGGATGGTGAGACTTATTATGTAATTATAAACGCTTCGATGAAACGTACTTTCTATATTGAAAGTCTTGACGAAAAAGACGGTGCTAAACTTCTTAAAAAAGCGTTGAAGGATGATAAGTATACAAAGAACAAAGATTTTGTTTACAATGGCAAGTAAGTTGTTTGCCATTATGGCCTTATTCCTGGGTATGTGTGCCACGGCCAATGCTCAAGAAATTTCAGATATCCTCTTTGGTCAGAACAACAAGGAAGATTATATGGGCCAGTATAACTACAATGGCAAGCGTAAAAACGGGTTTGGCATTGAACGTTATAAGAATGGAGCTGTCTATATAGGCGATTTTGTCGAGAATGATATTTCCGGGCGCGGCATGCTTATTTCGCTGAAAAAGGGTATATCCAATGTTGACGGCGCTTTTGTCTACGTCGGCAGCTGGCGCGAAGGTAAGAAAAGTGGCCGCGGAGTTTGCTATGACGCCTCGGGAAAAGTGGTTTATAGCGGAAAATTTGTGAATGATAAGCCTTCTGAATCATCTTCAGCCGATGGTAAAAACCGTTTCTTTGTTATTAAGGATATTGGCAAGAATCTTTATCTCGGAGAAATGTCAGGCAACAGGCAAGACGGTTTCGGCCTGACTTTAAACGAGAGCGGTGAGATTGTCTACGGCTCCATGAAGAACGGAGTCCGTCAGGGCATCGGCATGGTGTTCTATTCGCCTGAAGTATGGGAGGTTGGACGTTGGACCGACGGAAAGTTCTCGGCCATTAAGAATTCACAGAAGGCAAATGCTGATATTGCGTCGTTCCGTGCTTCAAACAAGGAGCAAAACAGAATAATGCGTGAACAGTTGTTTGCTGCGGCAGAGAATTTTGCACAGGCCGGCCTCACAGTAACCACCATGGTCAACGAAATCAAGGGTGGCGGTGCTTCTTCCGGAGACGGAGGCGATGAGGCTGTAGACGGCAGCGTTCCTTCCGGCAAGAGCAAAAGCTACTATCAGGCACAGTATGACAAATGGGAGTCGAAGGCGCGTAACACTTACAATGACAGAGTGCGTCATAAAGTTAATGCAAAGACAGTAGGTGACGGAAGGGTTGCCACGTCGGACGCAAAATTGTTAAGACAGTATCAGAAAGCTATGCGACAAGTAAGACTTCAGGCTCAGAAAGAAGGTTTCAGCATTCCTCAGTCTGAGTACGAAACTGCCTCTTTTTAATTTAAAACATATATGATGAGTGTATTGAAATATTCTTTATTGTTATCTGCTTTTATGCTTCTGGCATCTTGTGGAGGCAACAAGAAGGCTGCTTCCGGTGCCGATGCGGTTGTGCAGCAGCCCGTTGGGCCTTCGTTTAATGCCGATTCGGCCTATGCTTACTGCAAGGCTCAGTGCGATTTCGGACCGCGCACGATGAACAGCGAGGCGCACGATAAGTGCGGCGAGTGGATTATGGGCAAGTTCCGTCAGTATGGACTTACGGTGATACCGCAGAACGTTACGCTCACAGGCTTCGACGGAACTCCGTTAAAATGTACCAACATCGTGGCGAGCTACCGCCCGGAGCTTACTACACGCATCCTGCTTTGTGCCCATTGGGACAGCCGTCCGTGGGCCGACAACGACCCTGACTCGGCCAACTGGCGCAAGCCTGTAATGGGAGCCAACGACGGTGCCAGCGGCGTGGCTGTGATGCTCGAGATTGCAAGGCTTCTTGCCAGCGACACTGCGAAACTTAACCTTGGCGTAGACTTTGTGTGCTTTGACGCCGAAGACAGAGGCGTGCCGCGCTGGAGTTCTGTGCCCGACAATGGCGACTCGTGGGCTTTGGGTGCGCAGCACTGGGCTGCCAATCCGCATAAGCAGGGCTATGAGGCCCGTTACGGTATTCTGCTCGACATGGTAGGCGGACAGGGAGCCAAGTTTGCTCAGGAAGGATTGTCAAAACAGTATGCCCAGGGCATTGTCGACAAGGTTTGGGCTGCCGCCGAGGCTGTTGGCTTTGGCAGCTATTTCCCGTCGACAGACGGCGTAATGGTTACTGATGACCATGTGCCGGTGAACGACATTGCCAAGATTCCGACGATAGACATCGTTCCGTATTATCCCGACTGCCAGCTGAGCAGTTTCGGACCTACGTGGCATACGATAAACGACACGATGGAATATATTGACAAGAACACCCTTCAGGCCGTAGGCCAGACGGTTATTCAGGTGCTTTATTCTGAGAAGCAATAGAGAATACATTATTATAATAAAAACCCGGCACATTTTCTCAACACTGTGCCGGGTTTTTATTTTGCGAAAATGGAAGGGCTTAAACTCTATCCAGGCCATTAGTCGCATATTGTTCGATTCTGCACGCAGACAGATGCTTTCAGCCGTCTTTTTGTTCTTTATTGTTGTCTTGACGTCTGCTTTTTCTTGGTATGGGCAGCCATGTCTGCGAAAAGAACAGGCATCAAGATGCTCAATATAAAGCTCCGGTCAGGCCGGACCATAATGGCGGTTTGAGTTAAGGGCGAAAAATTGAAAGGAAAGTGTGCGTCTGTTGTTAATGAACAGCCGTAATGGCGACTGCTGCGATGCGGACTGTAAGCAAAATAACGTCTGTAGGTTTCAAATCGTTAACCTATCGTTTACGGGTCGTAAGTGGCCCACTTTTAATGCAAAAGTGGCCGCTTTTTTTGCCGTAAACCGGCTGCTTTTTATGGCCGGTAAGGTGTACAAAGAGTTTCAGACAGTTGTGACTAAAAATATTGTTTATCCCATCACGGTATCATAAGGCCTGTGCTTGTGGCGATTTTCCCGATTGTTTTAAAGATAAATATTTTAAGATTTTACAGCTGCCCCGACTCAACCATGAGCACTACGCGCTCTGTCAGGCGGTCGGTCTTTTCAGGGTCGTATTTCTTTGTCAGACTTGCGCCGAAGGCCCATGCGAAGGCCTGGTAGAAACCTGCCCTTATGGGGCTGATGAACGAGCGTATAAGGTCGTAGGCCGATGAGTTGCACTCACGGTAGACAAGCTTTATGAGCAGCTTACCCTGCGAGTACGACAGCTTTTTCATTCTTGGCGTGTATCTCTTCTTGATATCCTCCTCCACGCGTTTCATGTGCTCGTCGCGCGCCTTCTTGTTGGGCAGCGTCTGCAGGTATTCGTAAGTCTCTATGATAACTTTGTTCACCTCCTTGGCTATGGGCAGCACCTTCTTTACGTTATACACCAGGCGGTTGTAGGCCGCGCGCTGCTTGGCGTTCTTGAACACCGGCTGCGGATATACATACACGTTGTTTAGCTCAACATACTGTATGCTGTCGCCGTCAATAAGCACCTTGCCCACCTTTACCATAGGCACAAACGTAGGGTTGTCCATGTCAACCTCGTTGTCCTCGGGGTTGTCGCCTTTCTTGTTCTGTGCCGCCGCCGTTGCCGCGAGCATCAGCGCCATCAGAGCCGTTATGAATATTCTAAGATTTGTCACGGTTGCAAAAATAGTTATTTTATGCAAGTTGCCGAAGTTATGTTAGTTAAAGAAGTTTTCTGGCAGTTAAAAAATAGGGCAGGCATACCGCAGTAAAAGCGATATGCCTGCCCTGTCTGCCTTATTGTCTTGTCACCATCTTTCTTGATACAAACATCAGAGCTGCGTAGAGCAGCGCGCCGCTCACCAGTCCGGCCAGCGCGTCTATGGCATAATGGGCCTGTATGTAGACCGTTGCCAGGCACAGCAGGACGTAGAAGGGCAGCAGTACGTAGAGCAGGCGGCGGTTGCCGCTGTGCCATGTAAGCAACATCAGCACGGTGCTTATGCCCACATGGCTGCTCGGGAAGGCTGCCGTGGGCCTTTCGCCGGTTGCCTTGGCGTCTTCAACGAAGTGATAGAATATGCCGTCTTTGTATCCGGGACTGGGCAGACAGTCTTGATAATAGTTGAAATAGTCGTGAACGTTGGGGAACACGCCGTTGGCTATGTTTGTGAGTCCTGCGGCCTTATAGTAGAACGTAGGGCCAGTAACGGGCACGAGGATAAACACCACATAATAGATGAAAAAGGCTGCGAGCACCACGAACGAGGCACGCTCGAACTCGTGGTAGCGGAAGGCGAAGTAATAGAGCACCACGAGCGCTATCATCGGATAGTAGGAGGCGTAGCCCATGTCCATAAGCTCGCTCACCACGGGCCACGGCATGGCCTTGCAGAACAGCAGGGCCGGCTGGCAGCCGAACATGTCCTGCTCCCATTGGGCAAACACGTGGTCGAGGTTGGGCAGCATGCGGTTGATCTCGTAGGTGTCGGGATACCACCAGCCCAGCAGCGCCATCTGCACCACCACGCGTGCCAGTCGTGTAAGCCGGCACGGCAGCATGCGGTAGACGCCCCACAGCGCTATGGTGATGACTGCTATGCGTATGCGCCCCCATATCATGGCGTCGGGGTTGGCCGCCTTGGTGTATGTGAAGAATACTATGAGCAGTGTGAGCACGAGGTATGCCAGCACCACCCATTCGAGGGCAAACAGCCCTTTCTTGGGTTGCTTCTCTATTGTGAAAAGCTGCTTGATGAATTTTATCATTTTAAGAGGTTGTTAGTGATGGAAGAGGGGATGGGAGAGAACGGGGAAGATGGGAGAGATGGGGCCAATGGAACTAATAGGACTTATGGGAGCCATGCGCCCCATTAATGTCATCAGTATTATTTCTCTCATTAGTCCCATTGGTCTCATCTCTCTCATTATCCTTATAATTTCCTTTACAGCCATCCGTTGTCTTTATACCATTTTATTGTTGTTGCCACGCCGCGCTTCAGGTCGTATTGCGGTTTGTAGCCGAGTTCGTTCTCGGCCGGCCTGATGTCGCACATCCAGTTGCGCTGTTTCATTATGTTATACTTATCGTTGTTCAGTGCCGATATCTTGCCCGTAATGCGGGCTGTCCATTCGCCGGCAAATGATATTGCGCGCAGCAGCCACAGCGGCGCCTTTATGCGCAGCAGCCAGGGATTGCCCAGCTCGTTGCTTATCAGGTCGCTGAACGTGCGCGACGAGTACACGCGGCCGTCGCTTATGAAGTATCTTGAACCTACGGTGCCGTGGTCGAGGGCAAGGAATACGGCCTGCACCACGTCCATGACATATATGAACGTAAGATGCTGAGGCCTGTAGCCAACGGCGAAGTCAACATGCCTGCTTATGCTCTGCGCCATCATGAAGTAGTCTTTCTCGCGCGGGCCGTAAACGCCCGTGGGGCGCAGCACTACAAACGGAAATCCCTTTATCTCGGCCAGCCTTTGCTCGCTCTCCAGCTTGCTCTTGCCGTAGGCCGTGTCGGGGCGTGCCTTGTCGGCTGCCGTTATCTCGGTGTGAGGCTCCTGCTCGCGCGCCGGGCCCATCACGCTCAGGCTGCTCAGGTAGACAAAGCGCCTCAGCCCCGTGTTCTGTCTGCGCAGCGCCAGCGCCAGGTTGGCCGTGCCTTCGGTGTTCACCTTGAAGAAGTCGCTGCTGTGCAGGCATTTGGTTACGCCAGCCGCATGCACCACATAGTCAAACTGGTGCCCGCTGAGCTGCTTCTCCAGCCTGTCCAGGTTGCCAAGGTCGAGCTCTATAAAATGTATCCTGCTGTCGTTCAGATACTTCCTTGAGCTGCTTTTTCTTACGGCTGCCCATGTCTCGAATCCTCTTTTCAGCGCCTCCTCGACAATGAAGCTGCCTATGAATCCGCTTGCGCCCGTTATGAGTATTTTTTTCATTTATAGGATGTTGCTTCAGTTTCAGGCCACAAAGTTACTAAAAAATCCGGCACAATCGCGCAAGTTGTTGTTATTAAAGTCTTTAAAACATAGTTTTATGGCTGTTTAGGAACATCGCCGCATGTTATAAAACATGAAAAAACACAGGCGTTAGTATGTATTATTAAAATATTTCGTTAGTTTTGTCAGTGGTAGTGCAGATTGCGTGCAATCTGTGTTGCCGATAATTTTATTAACGACAAACATTTAAAACCGAATGATTATGAAACCTTTAAATCTTTTCCTGGGCATAGCCTTTGCCTGTGCGGCCTTTGGCTGCAGTGCCAATTCACCCAAAAGCGATGCTGCCGCCGCGGCAGCCGACACAGCCGCAAACCGCTCAGAGGCTGTGATATCAACCATAATGGAGCGCCGCAGCATACGCAAGTATAAGCCGCAGCCGGTTAACCGCGACACGATGCAGACCATACTGAAGTGTGGCATCAATGCGCCCAACGGCATGAATAAGCAGTCGTGGGAGGTGCGAGTGGTTGACAGTCCTGAGTTTATCGACGGTCTTACCGAGATTTATAAGAAGTCTAATCCGCAGGCTGCCGCCGACCCGTCGTTCAAGAACATGTTCCGCAACGCGCCCACGGTGGTGTTCATAGCTAACGACCCTTCTTACGATTTTTCGCAGGTTGACTGCGGACTGCTTGGCGGCAACATGATTCTTGCAGCCCGGTCTATGGGCATAGGCTCGTGCTGCCTTGGCGGTCCGGCCCGCTTCATGCGTACGCCCGAGGCTGCCGAATATCTCAAGAAGCTCGGTTTCAGCAAGGGCTACGAGCTGCTCTACTGCATAGCTTTCGGCTATCCCGACGAGGCTCCCGAGGCAAAGCCGAGGAATGAGGATAAAGTGAGGTTTGTGGAATGATTCTTTAGGAGATATTTATTTAGGAGTTAAGGAGTTAGAGGGAGTTAAGGAGTTAAGACATGTGTCTTGCGGGTGTTTACCATAAGTATCATTACTCTCATCCCATACTAATTAAGGGGCTAAGGCGAAATGCCTTGGCCCCTTTGCTGTTTTATGGGAGTAACGGGACTAATAAGAGTAATAACCCGTATAATCCGCAAGACACATGTCTTAACTCCTTAACTTCCCAAAAATATCTCCTTACTTAACATACTCTGCAAAGTCTGTCAGATGCATGTCGCCTTTGCGCATCAGAGTGTCGTGCATGGCGAATGCGGCTGTCAGGCAGTGGCGTGTCTGTCCCATCTTGGCAATCTTCAGATAGTCGCGCAGCAGCGGACGGTAGTCAGGATGAGCACAGTTCTCTATTATGAGGTGGGCGCGCTCTATAGGACTCTTGCCTCTAAGGTCGGCCACACCCTGTTCGGTAACGATTACGTTTACGTCGTGCTCAGAGTGGTCCTGATGGCTTACCATCGGGACGATAGAGCTGATAAGGCCGCCCTTGGCCGTTGACGGACAGGTGAAGATGCTTATGTATGCGTTGCGCTCAAAGTCGCCGCTTCCGCCAATGCCGTTCATCATCTTCGTTCCGCTGATGTGTGTAGAGTTGGCGTTGCCGAAGATGTCAACCTCTATGGCCGTGTTGATGGCTATAACGCCAAGGCGTCTGATAACCTCAGGCGAGTTTGATATCTCGCTCGGGCGCAGCGTCAGGTGCTGCTTGAAGTAGTCTATGTTGTCGTATATCTGTTTCAGACATTCGTTCGACACTGTAAGCGAGCATGTAGAAGCGTCCTTTATGCGTCCCTCGAGCATCATGCCCACCACGCTGTCCTGCAGCACCTCGGTGTAGATGTTGAAGTTAGGCACGCTCTCGTCGTGTCCCAGTGCGCCCAGTATGGCGTTGGCCGTGCTGCCCACGCCGCTCTGCAGCGGCAGGAACGACGGCGGTATGATGCCCTTCTTCATGTCGCTGATAAGGAAGTGTGCCACGTTGTGGCCAATCTGGTCGGTTATCGGGTCTGCATCCTTGAAGGCTCTTGCCTCGTCGGGTATGTTACATTCAACCACGCCCACAATCTTCTTTGCGTCAATTTCAACATAAGTCTTGCCAATGCGGTCGTTGGCGTGTGTGATAGGTATTGGCTGGCGGTAAGGCGGATCAAGGGGCTCGTAGACATCGTGCAGATATTTAGCCTCGGGACTGTGGAATCTGTTAAGCTCCAGCACCACGTGCTTGGCCAGGCGTGCCACTGTAGGGCTTATGCCTCCTGCGGCCGTAAGGTAAGCCTTGCAGGTGTCGGCGCCTTCCTCTATGTCGCACACCTCTATTATAGCCCAGTCAACCTCGCCCAGAAAACCATAGCGCAGCTCTTGTGCCATCTGGCTCAGGTGTATGTCGTTGTAGGCTATCTCTCCGGCATTTACGTGCTTGCGGAAGTCGGCGTTGGTGGTGTAAGGCGCACGGTATTTTATAGCCTGTGCGTTGGCAAGGTCGCCGTCGGTGCTCTGTCCTGTCGACGCTCCCGTGAATATACCTACTTTAAACTCTCTTCCGGCCTCATGCTCGGCTTGAGCTATCTTGGCCAGCTCTTTGGTTACGGCCTTGGCTGTACCTGCGGGTGTAAATCCGCTAAGACCAATGTTTTCTCCATTTTTAATCATTGCCGCAGCTTCGGCAGCAGTTATGCGTTTATAAGCCATGGTGAAATATTTTATAAATTAGTATGTTTTTACTCAGGTTAAAACTTTGGCAAAGTTACCTAAAATCGGCGGTAAAGCAAAATAAATAGCCCTATATTTTTTTCGGCAAGTTAAATTATGTCATGTCAGATAAACTTATATGTACTTATGTAAACTCTTTTTGCCAACATAATGTAATAAATATGTGGGGCAGCCATGAGACTTAACTTTGGTAATCGGGCACGGCTAAGCTCGGCAGAGCCACTTTGGGCTATTTTAAGTGGCGGATATGGACTCTAAATCGTGCTATTTTTTTGCAAACTGGCTGAATTTTTCTTTATGTCATTATTTTGTTCTTTTTCCTGTCAAAATGTTATTGCATGTTTGTGCGGTTTTTTTCCGAAATAGAAAATCCGCAGCGGAACTGCAGCCTCTTTTTGTTAAACAATATTTACATTATTGCCGAAACGGCACGCTTTTTTATCGTAACTCGGCCACTTTTATATAAATAACAGGCCGCTTCTTAATCGTAAACAGCCCTGTTTTTTTTACCTTATTTCAGGCAAAAACGGCCTGTTTTTAGGCAAAAATATTGCACACATTGTCAGGTAACGGTGTAAGATGTTCAATGATAGCTGTTTGCGTTTGCACACGAAAACTGCCCGTTTTTACAGCCAAGTGATTTTAATTTTTAAATATTGCAGTATGAAAGCATCATGTCAAATCGATATGTAAGTATTTTTATGTTTTTTATATTAAAGTGCTTTTGCGGTTATCTCTGTTTGCCCTGCTGTCTCAACATTCATGGCATGGTTTTTAAATATTTAATAATCAGCTATTTAAGGTGTTCTGTTTATAACAAATACTACTCTAAAAAGTATATTTTAAACACCCAAATTTTGTATGTAAAAAAGTGTTTAATTATACTTTTTTAACATGGGGGGGGGGGGGTGCATATAATTCCTTATTGTTTTTTTTGCAATGGAAAAAATGAAAGGAAAATTTTTTTAATTTTCAGTGGTTTGTTTGCAGACGGTCACTTTCAGGTGAAGAATTTATAGCGTAAAATATTGAAAACCGGCTTAACCTTAATCGGTATAGACATTCGAATAAAAATAAAAAAAGAATAACTTAGCCGACAGACAGAACAATATTTTTGCTTAAGCATCCTGCCTATAATGCAACTTGATTGCAGATTGCAGACAGGCGTGTGAACAGTGTATTCTTTAAATTTAAGCATATCGTTTCAATAACGGCATGTTTTCATGCGGAGGATTCACAACACAAAAATCTCTAACCAGATAAGCCTTAAAAGGTGTTGACATTCGAACAAAAGTGAAAAATAGATAATATATATAGGAATATAAAAACGACGGTGAAATCCATCTAATAGAAAATCTGAATGATAGTTGGAACTAAACTGCTGTAAAAAAATATATGTTCTTTTGGGAACGTCTCTGAGAATGCAGTTTCACCGGATAGACTTTTCGGCCATGAATGCCGGTATCTTGGGACAAAATAAGCTACATAGATAGAAAATTAAAAACTAAAATATTTACAGGATTTATGATTAAACGCATATTATGTACAGCACTCGTTGTGTTGGCTGCTTCAGCTACCATGATGTCACAGAATGTGGCTCTGAAGACCAACGCATTATACTGGGCTACAACAACTCCCAATATAGGGATTGAAGCCTCGGTAGGTAAGAAAAGTACGCTGCAGCTGTTCTATGGCCTTAATCCGTGGAAACAGTCGGGCGGCGACCAGTCAAGTCTGCGCCACTGGCTTGTTATGCCTGAATACCGCTATTGGTTCTGCGAGAGCTTTAATGGCTGGTTTATAGGTGCCCACCTCATGGGCGGACAGTTCAATGTCAGCAGCGTTGAGTTGCCCTTTGGCTTCTTTCCGGAGCTTAAAGACCACCGGTATGAAGGATGGTTTGCCGGAGGAGGCGTAACCGCAGGTTATCAGTGGGTGATGTCAAAGCACTGGAACTTTGAGGCATCCATAGGTTTGGGTTACGACTATATAAAGTATGACAAATACAAGTGCGGAACTTGCGGTGAGAAGATAAAGTCGTCGCATACCAACTATTTCGGCCCCACTAAGGCCGCGCTGAGTCTTATTTACATCTTCTGATTCATTTAATAACAAAGGATATGAAAAAATTATCTATATATTGTGCATGCCTGATGGCCGCGCCGCTCGCGCTGCAGGCACAGAGCGTGGAGCCAAAGCTGGCCGGACGGACGGTGACGGTGGAGAATATAAAGGTGGAGAACACTAACCAGACAATGGTTGTTGACCTCGACCTCAACATGGACTCGCTGAAGCTGCCGGCTGACATGAGGCTCGTGTTCACGCCGATTATTACCAATAACACCGAAGAGAGGCGGATGCCGCAAATTGTGGTCAACGGACGTAAGCAGGACATCTCTTACCGGCGAGGAGGACACAAGGACTTTCCTGCAAACGTAGTGGCCGTAAGGCGTAAGAACAACACGGAGCAGACACTCCACTACAGTGCCGTGCTGCCATACGAGACGTGGATGAAGAACTCTAACGTCATCGTGGCCGAAGACCTTTGCGGATGCGGCGACGTGAAAGATCAGAACACCGTAGAGCTGAAACGCCTGCGTACGCCGTTCATGCCTTACATGCGCCCCGCTGCTGAGGCACAGAAGGTGCGCCATGAGGAAGGACGCGCGTTTATCGACTTCCCGGTAGACAAAATCACCCTCTATCCCGAATACCGCGAAAACCCACGCGAGCTCGAGAAGATTGTAAACACTATCAACCTCGTGAAGAACGACAAGAACACAACAATAAAAAATATCGAAATACACGGCTACGCCTCGCCAGAGTCGCCTTACGAGCACAACGCTTATCTGGCCGAGAACCGTGCCAAGACGCTCAAAGACTATGTGCGCAAGCTCGTCAGCATAGAAGACCGCCTGTTCACCGTGTCGTCTACGCCTGAAGACTGGGACGGCCTGCGCGAATATGTTGTTAAGGGCAATCTCGACAACAGCGATGCCATACTTAAGATTATCGACGACAAGACGCTTAATCCCGATGCTAAAGAGTGGAAAATCAAGTCTACCTACCCTGCCGACTATCGCTTTATGCTCGACTCGTGGTATCCCGCCCTGCGCCATTCTGACTATGTTATAACCTACAGCGTGCGCCCGTTCTCGGTAGAAGAGGCCAAGCAGGTTATAAGAACCAAGCCGCAGCAGCTCTCGCTCGAGGAGATGTATATGGTGGCACAGACCTACGAGCCAGGCTCGCGCGAGTTCAATGAGGTTATGGAAACTGCCGTGCGCATGTATCCAGACGACCCGACGGCCAACATCAACGCCGCGTGCACACGCATGGAATATGGCGACCTGCAGGGAGCCAAACATTATCTGGCCAAGGCCGGCAACTCGCCGCAGGCCTTACATGCCAAGGGCGTTATGGCCATGCTCGAGGGCAACACCAACGAGGCACGCCAGCTGCTCAACCAGGCTAAGGCCGGCGGAGCACAGGGAGTGGACAAAAACCTGCAAATACTCGACATGTAAAACATGAGAATTAATAAAAATATTTTTTAACCAACTCAATTTTTTAAATTATGAAAAAAGTAAAACTATTTTCCTTCGCATTGGCAGCGCTGATGCTGGGAGCTTGTTCAAGCGAAGACATCATCGACAATGGTGGACAGCCGCAGTGGAATGATAAAGGTAAGGGTTATATAAATCTTGCCATTCAGCTCCCTACGCAGCCTGGTACACGTGCCAACGATAATTTTGACGATGGCACACCTGCAGAGTATGAGGTAAAGAATGCAACACTTATTTTGTTTGTTAAGGGAGAGTCTGATAATGATTATAGGGTAAGCAGTGCCTACAAAATGGATCTGAACTTCTCTCCTGAAGGCACTACAACAGACAACATCACAACAACAGCTAAGATTACTCAGGAGATTAACAGCGTGTCTGGTGATATTAAGGCTTTGGTAGTTCTCAACCATAATGGGCTGCTCTCTATTGCAGAAGGTGGTGCGTTGAATGTTAACGGAGCTGCTGCTACAGGCAAAAGTCTTTCAGAACTTAATGATGCTGTTAAAACAGCTATCGGTACTGACTACAGCTGGCATGATGATGGTCTGCTGATGTCAAATGCCATTATGGCTGATGCTGTTGGTGGTACAACAGCACCGACAAATGCAAATGTTGTAGGTCCGCTTGTTACTATCGACGGCAGCAAAATCTTTAAGACAAAGGCTGAGGCAGATGCTAATCCTGCTGCAACAATTTATGTTGAAAGAGCTGAGGCTAAGGTAACTGTAAAGAATGGTGCCAATGGTACTGTAACTGACGGATCTAATCTTACTTATACAATTGACGGATGGGCTCTTGACAATACAAACCAGACCAACAAGCTGGTTCGTGATGTTACAGACTTTAATACATGGAAAGCTTATAAGGCAACTCGTTCAACCGATTATCGTTTTGTAGGCGAAGTATCCATTGCAAGCGGACTTTATAGAGTTTATTGGGGTGATGACTATAATTATAGCACCACTGGTGTTGGCGGTCTCACTACTGTTGGCGGTGAGCATGCAACTCTGCCGACTGTTAATCCTGCTAACGGAGAAACTGCAGCTTATTGTTTTGAGAATACGACAAGCTTGGATATGATGCTTGAGCAGAATCTTACACGTGTTATTGTTAAGGCTACATTCAATGGCGGTACAGAGTTCTATACTGTGGATGGTAATAGGGATGTTATATGGCAAGTAGCTGATGTAAAGAAAGAAGTTGCGGCACGTTTGCTGAATGATGTTACATTCAATGCTTGGGCTAAGGTAAATGTAGACCAGGGTAAAGCACTTTCATCAGAAACTGACTTTGATGTTACATTCTCAACAGAAGCTGCCGGAAAACGTACCGTTGCAACAATTGTTCTTAATGAATCAGGTAAGGGCAAACTGAAAGCTGATGCTGCTGCATATCCTGCAAATGCTGCAACTCTTGCTAATGACCATATTACATTAGAGTATTATGCAAACGGAGATGCTTATTATCCTGTTTACATCAGACACTTTGATGAAACTCAGACACCTTGGGATGCAACTTATGAAACAGGTAATAGTATTTATGCCGGTAAGTCTGATGAATATCTTGGCCGTTATGGTGTTCTCCGCAACAACTGGTACGAAATCAACGTTCAAAGCATTAAGAGCCTTGGTGATCCTAACGTAACAGAAGTTACTCCAGAGCCCGTTGACAAGAAAGAATCTTATATATCTGTTGAAATCAATGTTCTCTCTTGGGCTAAGCGTACTCAGGATGTAAATCTGTAATAAAATAGAACTTCATAAAAGTTAAAGTTAATTGACAACACCCGTGTGCGGCCGGTATGGCCGGCCGTGCACGGTTATTAAAAAAGGAAGCAAGTGGTTTAAAACCTATTTGCGGAAGCCTGCTCGGTGAGGCTATAAAACAGCGAGGTGCCGCTGTTCCGGCACAAAGAGAGGAACAACAGCAGAACAATGCGTTCGCAAACAACTATTGACGATAACGAAGCAAACCACCCCCATAGTGGAATGCCCAAAATATAAAAAGGCTTGAGCCGCCGACACCAAGGATTGGGGAGAGCACCACGCGAAAATGTGATAATACATCACCGCGCGAAGACAATGTGACAAAAGATTAATAACGAAAATAAAAACAAAAATATATATGCTTATGAAGTATCTTTCAATAAAGCGTCTGACTTGGCTGTGCATTGCGGCTTTGTCGACACCGGTGTTCACATCGTGCGACATGATGACCGAAGACAGAGACGACTGTCCTATGGGGCTGTATCTCAACTTCAAGTATGACTACAATCTTGAGCGCGCTGACATGTTCAACGACCATGTGGGAGCTGTAGATGTCTACGTGTTCGACGAAAACGGCAAGTATGTCACACGCCGGTCGGAGGCCAACGTTGGCAGCTCGCTGCCGCTGGCCGTGCCTACATACTCAATGAAGATGGACCTCGACCCGGGCAAGTATAAGTTTATAGTGCTTGCCGGACAAAACTCTTACTCTGAGCAGATGGAGTCGGGACGTGCACGCTTCGTCCGCTCTGACCTTACTGCCGGAGATGACATGACGGCTCTCGACGTCAGACTCGAGACAACACAGCAGGGCAGCGACATGTTCCTCGTAGACAACCACGGACTGCCCCTCGACACTCTGTGGCACGGCATGGAGGTTGAACCTGTTGAGGTGTTCGCCGGAAAGCCTACTTACCACACCATCTCGCTCATGCGCGACACCAAGAAAATCAACGTGACAATGCGCGAGCTCGACGACCCCACACAGATGGACGTGGCAAACTATGACATGACCATCACCGACCGCAACTCGCACATTCTCTGGGACAACTCGCTCGACGATACCAACACCGTGGTCTACACGCCGCACGCAACATGGAACACCGACGACCGCACGCCAGCCTTCGACCATAACGGCGACCCAATAGACGGAGTGGGCAAGATAGCTCATGCTGACTTTATGACATCGCGCATATTGTATCATGCAGATGCAAAGGACGACGGCATACTGTCTATAGTGAACAAAAACACCAACATGGAAGTGGTGCGCGTCAACCTGCCCGACCTGCTCAGCCGTCTGCGCACGAGCGAGGAGATATACCGCTACTCGGAACAGGAATTCCTCGATCGCGGCTACGACTATCAGCTCGACTTCTATCTCAAGGGCGACCGCCTGGCTTACATAAACATCAGCATCAGTGTGCTGGGATGGAGCAAGCGGGTGCAGTTTGAGGAACTGTGATAAACAAGACCAACCTAAATCACGAAAACCTATGAACAAGAATATATTATATACGGTTAAGGGCGTTGCGGGATGCCTGCTTATGGCATCTCTTGCGGCCGGCTGTGCGCAGGAAGACATCGACACCGCTCCGTCAGGCGGAGGCGGCATGTCGGCATCTTCTTATGTCTCGCTCAGCTTCGCATCGCAGCAAAGCACGCCTACGCGCTCTAATCCTACGGGAGGCGAAACTGGGGACGGACAGGAGAAAGGGCAAAATTATGAAAACGAGATAAAGTCGGCCGTGGCCTTCTTCTATCAGGGAAGTGGTTCTTACGGAGTGAACAGCATTGGTACAACTCCAATCATGGCTGTGGCGACATTTAACATTGGAAGCTATACCGAGCCGGGCAACGGTATCGACCGCACATATAAGACAACGCCGCAGCAGGTAGACCTCGACGACGGAACATACAACGTGCTCGTGGTGGCAAATCCGGGCACAGACTGGTGGACAGGCAAGTCGCTCACGCTCGCCGAAGTGCGCAATCATATACAGACCACGGCATGGACAGCCTCAGGCTCTGACTATTCTGACTTCGTAATGACATCAGCCGCCGACGCCACGCTCACGCTTAATTCTAACCCGGAGAGTGACCCCGCAAAGGCTACGGTAGACGTAGAGCGCATGGCAGCAAGGCTCGACTATAAGGCCGAAGCATCTTATACTTGTACCGACCCGGCATATACTGGTGCCACAGTTGAGATAACCGGTGCAGCCCTGGTGAACAATCTTACGGCAGGCAGCTATCTGTTGAAGCGCGTGGCTGACGATGTTAACGGCACCAATCTGTCTTATCTCGGCAATGAAACTGCTGCCGAGAACGGCGCAGCAACAAATTACGTGCTCGACCCATGGACGGCAAACAAGAATGGAAATCTTTACGGAACATGGTTTATGAACAGTTCTTCAGACCCCAACTGGTGGGCCGGTTATGTTCTGCCGGGCACTTCTGTCTCTGACGGAGCCGAAACATGGCAGCGTATAGGCTATACCCTCGAAAATACTACGGCAGCCGATGCGGCAGGCAGCGACTACAGCACGGGCGTGGTGTTCAAGGCAACATTCCATCCGCAGGGCGTGGCAAACTATCAGGACGGCGCAACATTCTTCGTCCTCGGCACTCACCTCTTTGCGTCAATGGAAGACATGATGACATACGTGTATGGTGCCGACTTCAGTCAGTTTGACGCTAAAATCGATGCCTGCGACAATTGGGCAGCCGTAAAGACTTTTGCGGCATCGCTGCTCGACAACGATCCTTCAGGCTATAAGGAATTCTTGAATGAACAATTGAACGGTAAAGATGAGAGTATTGCGCTTACAGAAGAGGAAAAGGCCGGTCTTAAATGGAGCGCATATATGCTCAGCAATTGCGGCTATTCGGCAAGTCTGAACGAAACTTATAAAGTTGAGCTCGACCAGAACGGCATTGTTACCCGTAACGCCTTGCAGTCTTACGGAGTGCGCACATACGAAGACGCCACATGCTATTACACATGGTGGGTGCGCCACAGCAACGACAACAATGACGACACAAAGGGCATAATGGAGTATGCCATTGTGCGCAACAACATCTATAAACTTACGGTCAGCAGTATTTATTCGCTCGGAAACGACGTGCCCGGCGAGGACGAGAACATTATTCTTGATGTTTACGTAAACGACTGGCTGCTGCTCGAACCTGAGACTCTGCCTATGTGATAAAATGACTTTAACGAAAAAACACTGACGTTATGAACAAAATGAAACAACATATATATAAGGCTATGTTATGGCTGCTGCCATGGCTGTGCGCCGTGCCTCTTGCCTCATGCTCGTTCGACGACGACATCGACCAGGGCGGCGACGGCACCGCTACGCTGCAGCTGAGCATTACGGCACGTGAGGAAGGCGACCTGAACACAAGGGCAGACGAAGTTGGCACCAATGGTGAGTATATGCACAACCTCTGCGTGCTAATTGTAGGCGGCAACAATGTTGTTACCAAAAAACTGTTGCCCAACACCGATGATGAATTTGCCGGTAACACCGCAGCGCAGCAGGGCAATCTGAAGTCGTGGGTGTCAGACCCCTTCACGCTTCCAGAAGGCACTTACACAGTTTATGCCTTTGCCAACATTGATACTTATTATGATGGTCTGTGGGGCAGTCTTACAGGATTGGGCGACGGCGAATCTCTCACAGAGAAGGGTATTGATATAGACAATATTGTGCTTGAAGATCCTGCTGCAAAGCTTAACTTTGCTGAGGGCAAGTTTATCCCTATGAGTGCAAAGCAGACGGTTGTGGTTACGGCTGCCACCAAGAGCATCTCTATCGGTCTCGACCGCCTGGTCAGCAAGATAAGGATGAGCATATCAGGCAAGGCCAACACAAAGGTTACAGCCCTGTCGTTCGGCGGATATGCCGACAAGATAACTCTCTTCTCTGATAAAACGTTGGAAGGAGCGACATACACAACGACAAAGAATATAACTGTTCCTGGTGACGGAACTCTGAAAGCTGACGGTACAGGTACAACAGGAACACTTGTTATTCCTGACTTTTATGTAAACTCTTCACCTGCCGGTCATCCTTTTAATGTCAGCGTTACTACTGACGAGATGAACGGCATTACATACGAGGCAACCACCGCAAGAAGCGAGCTTCCGCGCAACAGCATCTTCCCGCTTACGCTGCAGCTCAACGACTATGGCCTCGATCTCGCAGCGCAATGCTGGGTAAGCCCGATAGGCAGCATGCCGGTGGAAGTAACTGTGGGATTCACTCAAGATACTTATGAAATAACAGTGCCCGAAGGATGCCAGTTTGAGTTTACCGTAAATGGCATAAATGGAGCAACAGCCGGTGTTACAGGTCTGTCTTGCACATGGAATATGCCTGACGGTGTCAGCGGCATTGACTTTGACGGCGAAGCAGCAGGAGTTACTACGGTTAAGGGCCATGTTACGGCATCTGCTGGCAAGACTTTTGATCTAAGCCTTTTGGTCACGTGGCAGTATAATGGCGCAACATACAATCGCACATATACAGTTAAACTTACCACGGCTGATCTTACGAACTATCCGCTATATAGCAAACAGACACGTACACCTGAGTTCGGCCTCGATTATCTGCGTCATGAAATGCTTAATATGTTCAAAAAATAAAAAGGAGGACATAAGATATGAAACAAATATTTAATTTATATAAACTTCTCATTCTTTTCTGTACGGCATTTATTGCGCAGAACGTTGTGGCTCAGAATACAGATGATGTTCAATGGGTTGCCGGAGATAAGTATAGAACATCGGGAACAGTAGTGATGAAATATTATGTAACTGTTGATGACGGTTCCACAGATAATTTACAAAATGCTTTTGATGGAGATAAAGACAATACTTGGTGGAATGCTGCAAGTAGTGGCCCAAGAACTATTACAGTTGAACTTACAGAAAGTAAGAGGCTTTCATCGATTTACTATTATGGTGGTGGAGGTGGAACTAATGAATCTTTGCGTCCTGAAGAGATACAGGTATATTCTTCATCAAACGGAAATGATTGGAATCTTATTTATACATTTTCTAATATAGATAGAACTGTGAGGGAAAGAACCCTTTATATTCCTACGGAATCAATAGTTTCTTCCAAATATTATCAATTCGTGTTAATTCCGGGTAAAAAAGTAAATACAAATGGTGAGATTGTTTATGAGACTCTTGCTATGAACGAGATTACATTGTATGACAATAATGGAAATCAGTTATCAATAAATAAGGATGAATATACTTTTTCTGATATAGACCAAGTATCTATTCAGCATAAGGCGGCTAAATGGTTTGACTTACGTTCAGAAATATCAGAAGCCGCAAAAAATATGGATACATTTAATGATGAAACCATGTGGTATACAAGTCCGATAGGTACAAATATACAGGCCAGTCATGTGTATATGGACACAATATATATTCATAAAGGATCATCAGTAAACTTGGTAGTGCCTGACAAATTAAATAATTCCAGTGTTGTATCTTATCAGCGTTGGTACAGTTATCGTACGGACGGAACTTTCCGCACACAAAACACAGAAACTACCAAGGTATGGGATCTTTTGACTCCTGTAGGCACCACTCCATACCGTTTAGCTAATGGTTATGTAGGCAAGCCGCTTACTACGTCTGATGTTATGGAAATGAACTTTTATGTCCCGACAGATGAAGAGTTTAAAACTTGGTTTGGCGAAACGGCAGCCCAGACCTTTGACAATAACTATTACCTTGTGGGGTGTGATGTGTCAGGATATACAGACTTTACAAAGAGTTATAGCGATGCTTCCGGCTCATCCACATTTTATCCGTCAAACCAGGCAGACGGACTGACATATGAGCCTACGCTTACTCATCGTATAATCTACTATATCATGGCTGTAGATGACCGCGATACAGGAGCCGGTGCCACAGTGACATGGAAAAATGGTATGGGGCGCCTGAAAAATGCGGATTATCAGGGAGGTACTACAACCGGAAAATATTTGGAAGAATATGACATCTCATTTCCGTTTACACGTATTTCAAATAATACTAAAGAGCTTGTGGCATTGTCAAAGGATGCCCGGTCGTATGCAATTCCTGATGCAAAAATAGATGACGACACTGATGTATTAGATGTAAAACTGGTTGATAATAATTATAATAAATCAGGAATAACGTTAGCGACAACATCTTTGAGCGGAACGTCACGTATAATCCAGTTTGATTATCCAAATCTTAATAATTCGGATGGTACAGAGTATGTTAATGCAAATCATAGTACTGCGACTATTTATGTTACAAAAACAGTTGCAGGTACTACATATAATATTGCGAAATATAATTTGACCTTTGTGCGTGATACCAGATTGCTTACGCAAACGCAATTGGAGCAAATAGAAAACGGCACTATTCAGGACGATAATTTGAAGTATTATCAGTTCCGTACAGATGAATATTTGAGTGAAAACTATCAGTTGCTTACCAAGCTCGATTTCGATTATGATCCAAGCGTTTCTGAACTTTATGGTCAGTCTGATTTCTATCAATTCCCGTTGTATTGGACCTCAAGCAGCTATTCGTTCTACGATGGTGCCGACGGTACTGATTTTAAAGGGCAAAATGGATTCTTCCCTGAGTGGGGATATTATTCAATCATGAATGGATTCATAGAAGATAAATATTGGACTAGCGGTACGATTAATAATGCAGGAAAGCTTCTTCCAAACAGTACTTATCATATGTTTATTGATGCCTCTGACCGTGCCGGAGTTATTGCCCGCTTGCCCTTTGAGCAGAAACTGTGTTCCGGTTCAGAGATGTTCGTAACGGCATGGGTGAAGAGTGCCGGATATAGTTCTACAACTCCTGATGCCGGTATGCTTTTCTCAGTGATGGGAGTAAAAAAGGATGATGCAACGGGGCAAGACGTATATGTGCCGATATATCGTCATGCTTCAAGCCAGATACGCCGTACAGACTATCTAACTGGAGGTATGCCCGGAACGGGAGCTGGAACAAACGACTGGTTGCAGATGTATTTTTCTTTCATTGTAGAGAATGATGCACTTTATGATTCTTATGTCCTTCAGGTTGATAATAACAGTGAATCAACGGCAGGTGGTGATATGTATATAGACGATATCCGTGTATATCTGGCAACACCGAGTGCGGAAGTAAAGCAACTGGAAGCTACTTGTACGAATGAGCGAACCATGATGAGTATTAAGCTCGATTGGGATCGTTTGCTTTCACGTTTAGGTAAAACTGAAGGCACAGATGAGATAGAAGCGATAGATTTTTGTTTTATCGACAAGGCGAAGTATGAGGATTATTTATCGCAACACGCAGAAGATTATGAAGGCGCAATAGAATATTCTGTTGTTGAGGTCGGTAATAATGATCCTGATTTGGGCGGAGAGTATTATAACCAAAAATATAATACACTTTATTTCAAATTAAATTTTGAAAATAATACAAATTATGACGATGGTAAACATCCACATTTGGCAAGAGATAATGGGGATGGAACAGGTAAGTATTATTTCTACCGTACAACCGATGATGCCGGTACGAATTCTTTGGCTGTGGACTTCTATTCTGCATTGACACCGAACCGTTCTTATTTGATGCTTATTCAGGTAAATGACGGTAATCAGGCTGTAGCTGCGGATTTTGCAGAAGATATTGATGATCCTTGTGGTATAAATACACCTTTCTATGTTACAGCTCAAACACTGCTTCGTGTTAATGGTGAGGTTGTTGACCCGACAACAGATTTCTGTGCCGGACAGATATTCAATTTCTCTGCTCAGATGCGTGTGCCTGTATCAGAAGAAGACGGAACAGAGTCTTATATAATAATAGATAAAGGCGTTTATTTCGACTGGTTCTTTGGTACTGAAGATGAATTCTTGGCTGAAAATCCAGAGTATGGTAATGTGACGTTATTAAGCGCACTTACTACATTCCGCGACATTTATCCAGACAAAGAAAACCTTACAGATGTGACGGCAGGTGACCATGAGACTATTGACGGACAAACGGTTAACCTGTCGCAGAATATGATTGATATAATCAATTATTATATTACGACCAAGACCGTTGATGAAGGTATACATGCACGACTTGTCTTACATAAAGAGAATCTTGATATAACTCTTTTGAAGTCAGGCTTACAGTTGGTTATTCAGCCTATACCTACACTTAAATCGCCTGATGGAAGTATCAGTGATGATATGTGGGCAAAAGTTTGTTGGTCGTATATACCGCTGGAACTTAATGCTTCAGGTGACGCACCACAGTTGCATGCAGGTTTTAATGCCGTAAAATATCCTGCAGATGACTTTAATCCGGGACTACGTATAGGCTTGAGCCAAATTGAGTCTACTTCTGTCAATCAGCCGATAAAAGTTAATTTGCGTGGTGCTCAATTAGTGTCTGATGGTGCAAGTTATATTGGCATGATTACTTCTATATCTCCAGATGTTTACAACAAAATATATCTTGTCGACACGGATGATCCTGCATATAAGAATGATACTTATTTCCCTGCGGATTTTAGTGAATATTCATTGCCGATAGGTACATTAAAGTCATTGCGTGCAGAAGAATATGACGATCAGTCTTCTTTTGAGGACTATATGGAAATATATTTTGATACGCAGACTACACAGGCAAATGGTTTCCGTTTCCAACCAAAGGAAGGATATACCTATACTTTTGCCGTACATTTTGAAGAGCATGGTAATAATACCACAAATGCTTGTTTTGGAAAGTTTACAGTTGATATGAATGTTGTGCCAGAATATCTGGTATGGAATGGAACCGGTGCTACGAGTAACTGGAACAATGATGCCAACTGGAAGCGTGCCGATGCTACAGACCTGAAGAATACTGACGGCACATATACTGATAATACTGAAAATACAACAGACAAAGGCTTCGTGCCGATGCTGTTCTCTAATGTCATCATGCCTAAAGACAGCAAGGCTGAACTTTACATAGCAGGATTTGGAGATGGCGGTAATGGATGGGTAAATACGAGCCGTCCGGATTATATGGAACTGCCGACAGAGAATATTCAGTATGACCTGATGGCTTATGAAAAAGACGGAGCACTCACCACTCAGCGCTACCGCGTGAATATCTGCCGCGACATCCACTTTGAATTGGGCGCACAGATGCTGCATGCTGAGCAGCTGCTCTATAACAAGGCATGGACAGACGTGGAGGTTACTCCGGGACAGTGGACAGCCGTAAGCACACCGCTGCAGGGCGTTGTTGCTGGCGACTGGTATGCTCCTACAACAGGAAAGCAAGAGACAGAGTATTTCAAGGATATAACGTTCAATACAACAGACTATAGCCGTCTGAATCCTGCCGTTTACCAGCGCAGCTGGAGTACAGGAGCAACGATTGTAGAAGAACAGACACCAAATACTTCGGTGTCATTTAATACTACAGAATGGAGCTCTGCATACAACGACGCAAGCGTGCCTTATGTTGCAGGTGGCGGATTCTCTATCAAGGGTGTACTTAAAGATGCTACATCATTGCTGTTCCGTTTCCCGAAGGCTGATGCAAGCTATAAAGTAAGTACAGGAACATTGAATCGTGATAATGCAGGCAAGCTGCTTGTCAGCAACATGGTTGATCGCAGTGATCCGTATACGTATGTTCATTCTGATAAAGTTACAGTTACGCTTACTCCGTCTGCTGACGGCAAGTATCTGATGGTAGGTAATCCGTTTATGGCTTCGCTCGATGTCCAGGCGTTTGTTGCTGCCAATAGCGACGTGCTGGCACAGAAATATTGGTATAATTCTGATGTGACTTCAACAGCAGTGACATACGATGCCGATACTAAGACGTGGTCTGAAGGAAAATATCTTGCAGTTCCTTATTCTGTATTTTATGTTGAGGCTGCTGATCCTGCCACTGCAACCGATGGCGTAACCGTAACGTTTATGGCTGATATGCAGGAGATGGGTGCGTCGAATTTGCCAATTCCTGCACCTGTTTCTCTCAAGATAACGGCAGAAGACGCTGAAGGCTCAAGCAGCGCGGCTGTGCGCTATGCTGCTTCGGCAAGCAACGGCTTCGGCATGGAGGATGCACAGATGATTAGCGGACTGACAGGCAATGCCGACAACGCTCCTAAGGTTTACACCGTAGCCGGCAACACGGCAGTGAGCGTCAACCAGCTGAAAGACGCACAGCGCATACCGTTAGGCGTTACGGCAGCCGACGGCTCAGTGGTAACTCTTACGTTCAGCGGCGTGGCAGCCGTTAAGGATGCCGCTATCTACGACGCCGAGCTGCAGAGCGAGACACCGCTCCACGAAGGCTATCAGCTCACGGTGAACGGTCCGTCATACGGCCGCTACTTCCTGATAGGTCACGGCTCGGGTACAACAGGCATAACCGAAACGGGCGCCGACGGCAACGTCAGCGTAAGCTCTATCGTTCCGCGCCAGGTTGTCGTTACGTCAGACACGGCTCTGCGTTCAGTGAGCGTATGGTCGGCTGGCGGCGCACTTCTGAAGAAAGTAATGCCCAACGGTAACTATACTTGTACCTTGAACGGTGTTGAGAGTGGTATGGTAATCGTACGTACAAACACCGCAACAGGGTCACAGGTAACGAAAATAAGAGTTAGGTAAGTTTTTTTAGGCCGTTGGGTCAGATTGTAGTTGGGTAGGGGTGTCCGTGAGGATGCCCCGCCTTTTTTAATGGGAGTGATGGGAAAGCTGGGAGGAATGAGACTTATAGGACTTATGATGCTGTTGTTCCTTTTTTCAAAAAAAAGCGTGTTGATTTTGCTAAACCGATGATTTGCGTTATCTTTGCATAAGATAAGCTGCATTTTTTTAATGGTATGTTTAAATTTAAACAATAAGATATGGAACAAAAGTTTTTTATATATAACACGCTGAGTCGCCGCAAGGAGCTTTTTGTGCCAATACACAGCCCTAATGTGGGCATGTATGTGTGTGGTCCTACTGTTTATGGCGACCCGCATCTTGGGCATGCACGCCCTGCTATAACCTTCGACATCCTGTTCCGCTACCTCAAGCATCAGGGCTATAAGGTGCGCTACGTCAGAAACATAACCGACGTGGGCCATCTGGAGCATGATGCCGACGATGGAGACGACAAAATTGCTAAAAAGGCAAGGCTTGAGCAGCTCGAGCCGATGGAGATAGCACAGCACTACACCAACCGCTATCACGATGCCATGAAGGCGCTCAACGTGCTGCCGCCAAGCATTGAGCCTCACGCCACGGGACACATCATTGAGCAGGAGGAGCTGGTGAAGCAGATTATAGACAACGGCTTTGCCTATGAGAGCAACGGCAGTATTTATTTCGACATTGCAAAATATAACGAGAAATACCACTACGGCATACTGTCGGGACGCAACCTCGACGACGTTATCAACGCCAGCCGCCAGCTCGACGGTGTGGGCGAGAAGCGCAACCAGGCCGACTTCGCTTTGTGGAAGAAGGCGCAGCCCGAGCACATAATGCGCTGGCCGAGCCCCTGGAGCGACGGTTTCCCCGGATGGCACTGCGAGTGTACGGCCATGGGACGCAAGTATTTGGGCGACCACTTCGACATTCACGGCGGAGGCATGGACCTCGTGTTCCCGCATCATGAGTGCGAGATAGCGCAGGCCGTGGCAAGCCAGGGCGACCAGATGGTGAAATACTGGATGCACAACAACATGATAACCATCAACGGACAGAAGATGGGCAAGAGCCTCGGCAACTTCATCACGCTCGAGCAGTTCTTCACGGGCAACCATCCGAGCCTCGACAAGGCTTATTCGCCCATGACGATACGCTTCTTCATCCTCTCTGCCCACTACCGCGGCACGGTAGACTTCTCTAACGAAGCCCTGCTGGCAAGCGAGAAGGGACTGGCCCGACTGATGTCAGGCATCGCCGACTTAGACCGCGTGCCCGTGTCAGACAAGTGCGACGCGCAGACCGAGGAGTTTGTGAAGAACCTGCGCCAGAAGTGCTACGACGCCATGAACGACGACCTTGCCACACCTCAGGTTATCAGCTATCTGTTTGAAGCCTGCGGAGTGGTTAACAAGCTGCTCGATCATAAGGCAACGATATGTGCCGGATGCCTGAAGGAACTTGCCGACACGATGCGCCTCTTTGCCCTCGACCTGCTCGGACTGAAGGAAGAGAAGGGCAACTCGTCTGACGCACGCGAGGAAGCCTACGGCAAGGTGGTGGACATGGTGCTGAGCCTCAGGGCTAAGGCCAAGGCCGAGAAAGACTGGGCCACAAGCGACCGCATACGCGACGAGCTGGCCGCCGCCGGATTCGAGGTGAAGGACACCAAGGACGGCTGCGTGTGGAAACTCGACAAATAATGTTGATGTAATGTTACTGAAACCTGTGATGTGTATGTCTGTCGTGCCTGCCAAATCCTTTGGCAGCGTTATGCCGGCCTGTCGGCGGCCAGCCCGCAGCTTCAGCAGGGCATCCGTATGATGCTTTTGTTTACACATCTTATATAATATATAAAGAGCAGCGGCATGTTGGCCGCCCGTTTCCTACGGCATGCGTGCCGCTGCTCTTTCTTTCAAAAAAGTTTTTTTATCCAATGCAGGATAGCCTCTTATGTGAGGCATTAACCAACAGAGGTCAGACTATGAAAAATATTGCTTACGTTTTGTCTTTATTGATGTTAACGCTCATGACGGCCTGTTCCGACCGTAAGGAGTATGTTATAGCTATGTCGCAGTGCAGCGAGGACATCTGGCGCGAAAAGCTCAACACCGAGATGCTTGCCGGCACTTATCTTTACGACAACGTCACGTTGAGGGTGGCTTCGGCCAACGACGACAACGTAAGGCAGACAGAGCAGATAAACAACTTTGTAAGCGACGGCGTAGACATACTCATCGTTGCCCCAAACCAGATTAACACCGTTACGCCGGCCATCGAGAACGCATACAACAAAGGCATACCCGTAATACTTTTCGACCGCAAGACCGGTTCAGACAAATACACGGCCTTTATCGGTGCCGACAACTTGAAGATGGGGCGCACCATGGGCGAGTATATCGCGTCGCGCCTTGGCGGCAAGGGGCGTGTCTTGGAGATTACGGGCCTTAAAGGCTCGTCGCCGGCCATAGAGCGCCATCAGGGCTTTGCCGACGCCCTGAAGCACTATCCGGGCATAGAGCTGGTGGCCGTGAGCAGCGGCACATGGATGCAGCAGAGCGGGCGCAAGGCCATGGAGGCCATGCTCGACAGCGTGGGCGGCAACATCGACTACGTGTTTGCACACAACGACCGCATGGCCCTCGGAGCGCGTCAGGCAGCCCAGGCACGCGGACTGGCAGGCCGCATAAAGTTTATCGGCATCGACGCCCTGCCCGGCAAGGGAGGCGGCATAGAGCTGGTGCGCGACGGCATATTAGACGCGTCGTATATCTATCCCACGCGTGGCGACATGGTTATGCAGCTGGCCATGAGCATTCTTGAGAAGCATCCCTACCAGCGCGAGAACCTGATGAAGACAGCCCTCGTAACCAAAGACAACGCCGAGGTGCTGCTGATGCAGGCCGAAGAGATGAACAAGCTAAACGACAAGCTCAACATGATGCACGACCGTGTGAACATGTATCTTACACAGTACAGTCACCAGAAAATATATCTCATGATGTTTATCATCATCCTTGTATTGCTGGTGCTTTCGTTTGCAGCCTTTTACCGCACCATCGTAGTAAAGCGGCGCATGCGAGAGGATGCAGCCAACGCCAAGCTGGTGTTCTTCACCAACGTGAGTCACGAGTTCCGCACGCCGCTAACGCTCATTGCCGACCCCGTGAGGCGCATGCTCGAGGCCGACAATCTTACCACACAGCAGCGCTCAATGCTCTGCCTTGTAAGGAAGAATATAGACGTTATGCTGAGGCTTGTGGGCGAAATTCTCGACCTGCGCAAAATTCAAAACGGCAAGATGCAGCTCACCGTAAGCCGTTTCAGCCTGTCTGACTGTTTAGGCCAGTGGGTGGCCAGCTTTGAGCCGCTGGCCGACAGCAAGGACGTGGAGATTAGCGTTGACAGCGGCAACGATATTGTCATAGAGGCCGACCTCTACAAGGTGGAGCGCATATGCTACAATCTTATCAGCAACGCCATAAAATACAACCGCAAGGGCGGCAGCGTCAGCGTTACGCTTACGGCCGGCGACGGAATGGCACGCCTGACCGTAAGCGATACGGGCATAGGCATTCCGCGCGACAAGATACCCCATGTGTTCGACCGCTTTTTCCAGGCGTCTTCCGAAAACCGCGGCGGCACGGGCATAGGCCTTGCCATAGTAAAAGCCTTTGTGGAGCTTCACCGCGGACAGGTGGCGGCCGAGGCCAACGCCGATGGCGGGGCCGTGTTCACAGTAAGCCTTCCGCTTACACAGCCCGGCGCGGCTATAGTGGAGCAGCCTGACATGAGCGGCGTGGAGCTTATCGAGAGCGTGCCGGCAGACATGCCGCCAAGCGCGGGCGTGGAGATGATGACGGCACAGCCCGACGGCGAGCGCAGGTCGGTGGTGGTGGTTGACGACAACAGCGACGTGAAGGACTACATTGTGAGCCTGCTGTCGCCGCAATACGACGTAAAGTGTGCATCCGACGGCCGCGAAGGTCTGGCCCTCTGCATGAAGTATGTGCCCGACATAGTTATCAGCGACGTCATGATGCCTGTTATGGACGGACTGGAGATGTGCAGCAGGCTTAAAGGCGAGACGGCCACAAGCCACATACCCGTGATACTGCTAACGGCGCGCACCTTCGACGACCAGCGCGCCGAGGGCTACGACTGCGGAGCCGACGCCTACATAACCAAGCCCTTCAGCAGCAGCGTGCTGCTGTCGCGAGTGCGCAACCTGCTGAATGAGCGCATGAAGCTGAAGTTTATATATTCGGGCACCGAGACCGAGGAGGAGCGCGTGGGTGACGACCCCGACAAACGCTTTGTTGACGACTTCAGAAACCGTCTGAAAGTTCATCTGGCCGACTCCGACCTTAACGTTGAGACTCTTGCCGCCGAACTCGGCCTTAGTCGCGTGCAGCTCTACCGTAAGGTGAAGCAGCTCACAGGTTCGTCGCCCGTTGAGATAATACGCATAACGCGCCTGAAGGCCGCCGAGCAGCTGCTGCGCACAACGTCGAAAACCGTGTCGGAGATATCCTACGACGTAGGTTTTTCGTCGCCCTCATACTTCACCAAATGCTTTAAAGACTATTTTGGCCATCTGCCCAACGAGGGCCGGGAGTAGCGTTTTCAGCTTATTTTTATGGCGTGTGTCGCGCCGTGTTTTCATGTCTTCGTCAAAAGGCCGTGAAAATCGTAACAATTCGCACGGTTTTCTCTTTCATATTAAACATTTACCATGCGTAAAGGTGCAATATGTTAAGCAAACAATACCGCTTTTGTTTCATACCGTTAGTGGGCCGTTTACAACTCGTAAACGGCCCACTTTTCATGTAAAAGTGGCCCACTTTTTGTCCGTAAACCATAGGGCTTTTCATAAGAAATGAAAAACTAAAAGTGAAAAATCCAAATACAACGTGGCTGTAAAATGTACTTATAGATGTAAGCTATATGACTAATGACAAATTTGGAGTAAAATAAGTATTGTCGACATACAGTTGTGTCAAGAAGATATGAAAACATGTTACTTAATTGGGGTTTAATTTGTCAACAAACATTTCTATATGATAAAATTAGCTTGAAAATTGTGTCCGCCAATATCAATAAACGTTCAAATTATATTAATTTTGTTTCATGAACGATTTTTTCTATCCTCAGGAAACATATTTTAGGCATGCCACACACAATATACGTTACATTTGCAACCGAAAATTTTACATAACTAAACAAATAAAACTTTTGATGATTATGAAGATATTCAGTCAAACGTCAACAAAACTTGGCATGGTTGTGCTCCTGCCGTTGTTTGCCCTGACATGTGCGCAGGCACAGACAGACAATAATAAGGGTAAAGGTGAGAGTTCCTCTAAAGAGGAAGGCAACCGCAACGTTATGCTCAATGCAGCGAGCGCTAACGGTCCGCGTGAGATTCAGATAGGTTTGCCTTCGGCAGACGTCAACGTGCTCGAGAACGGACTGCCCGTGACTTATGCCACCAACCCACACTCTGTGAACTCCAACTGGCGCTCGGATGCAAGTCTGAGTCATGTGGGACTTCTGAAGATATCTGAGACGGCCATCACAACCGGTAACATCGGATATGCCGTCAACTCTTTCACCCAGCTCGGACAGGAAGGCTTCCACGGAAAGCTCGACTACAAGTCGAACCACTTCGGCCTTCAGGAGTTCTCGCTCAACCTCAACGGCTCAATGGGCAAGGGCTGGTATTACAGCGCAAACATGTATCAGGACTTCGACCCGGGAACATTCAACATCAAGCTCACTCCTTATCAGGACCGCACCCAGATATACAAGGCTGCCCTGACAAAGCTCTACGACAAGGGCCGCGGTGAGTTTACAGCCATTTACCATTACTCTAACAGCCACCCCGTGTACACCTTTGCCACACAGTCGGCACCATTCATATACGTAGGCGACGGAAGTGTGAAGGAGTATGGCGACTTCAAGCTCGGAACTACATCTTATCTGCCTACCGACAACAACATCGTCTACCGCGACATGCGCACGGGCGAGCTGAAGCAGACCACGCTGTATGACGCTTCAGAGAACCGCTCAAGCGAGGTTACGCTCATGAACACATACAAGTGGGACAACGGACTGACATGGAAAATCATCGGACGCTACGACAACGCCCACGGCGCACTGGTTTATCAGACGCCTATGTCGCTTATCAATGTTAAGGACAACAGCAGCTACAACTATGTAATGCGCGGCATCGACGGACAGCTTAAGCCCTACGACGGCCAGTATGTGCAGACACGTATGTCGTGCCTTAACAGCGGCGACATCGACGAGATATTGTTTACCTCTGAGCTGTCGAAGAAATTTTCAAACTCCACTTTGCGTGTAGGCCTGAACGAATGGTATTACGACATCGACTACACCTCAAACACCACTATGTATGACCAGAGCGTGCCTGCCGACGGAGGCTATGCCGTAAGACTTTATGATGCCAACAGATACAGCAATTATTTCTATGACTTCAACAAGAATGCTTCAGAGTATTACAAAGGCCATGAGAACAAGCTCGCCCTCTATATCACACACGACTGGGACATCACTCCGAAACTTAACGTTTACTACGGCGGACGTATAGAGTGGCAGACGCTAAGAGGCGAGAACGCTGCCGTAAAGAATGCCAACGGCGAGTATGTAGGACGCTTCTCTGACTATCATATCGGAGCAACTGCTGCCGACGGAACCGTTATCAAGCCGACTTCGCTCGACTACGACTGGCTGAACTACTCTCTCACTGCTGCCGCAACATACAAGCTTACAAACAACTTCGGTCTGACAGGCGACTTCACATACATCGTGCAGCATCCTAAATTCGAGAATTTCGCACCGGCAACACTGCCTAACACCGACAAGATTTCTGTTCCGCTTGGACGTGCCGGTATCTATTACAACAACTCTTGGCTGAGCCTTACATCGCTCTTCTCATACATCTCGAAGACAAACAACAACTCTACGCTCAACCTGCAGCACAACGGCGAGATTATGGCCGCACCGCTGACATACGACATACAGACAATAGGATGGACAACAGACGTTGTGGCTCACCCGTTCAAGGGCTTCGACCTGCACTTCCTCTTCACATACCAGAAGCCGACATACAAGAAGTATGAAACCTCTGTGACATTCTCAGACGGATATGTAGGCACTATCAACGCCACCGGCAACATCGTGGCCGAGATTCCTGAAGTGCTTATCGAGATAGACCCGAGCTACATGATAACAAAAGACCTCAAGATATGGACAAGCTTCCGCTACTTCAGCAAGACTTACGCCAACATCAACGAGGCTTACTACTTCAACGGTCACTGGGAGACCTTCGGCGGCATCAACTGGCAGGTTAACAAGAAACTGTCTTTAGGCTGCACAGTGGTTAACTTCCTCAACCAGACAGGCGCAAAGGGAAGCATCGCAGGAGCCGAGCTTATCACAAAGGACGAGGCCAAGCAGTATGACGGACATCTGATGACAGGAAGCTACCTGCGCCCGTTCACAGTAGAGTTCTCAGCATCGCTGAAGTTCTGATAAATAAAGACACAACAATCCTATACTCATGTTCCGGCGCCCGCGGCGCTTGCATCGGGCATCGGAACATGATACGAAAAACGATAAGCAGACAGCCCGCACTACGTGTCTGCCTGCATGCTAAAACATCCAATTAATACAGAAAATTACCTATGAACAATATTAATAAGCTTACAGCCATGTTTGCCGCAGCATGCCTCCTCCCTTTATCGGCATCTGCACAAGATATAAAAGTTACCCGCAGCGGTGACACCACAATAGTAAAGATAACCAATCCCAAGAAATATCTTATTCTGCCCGTTGAGGAAACAAAGGACGAGTCGCATGTGCTGCTCTCAACAGGTTCGCCTGCCGACGCATGGATGGACGTAAGGCTGGCCCGCCAGAAGACCGACTACTGCGTGCCCTTCGCTTTAGGCAACGGCAAGACGGCCACCGTCAAGATACTCAACATAAGCCCCGACGCCCTGGCACTGAAGAATCTTACAATGTCTGACACATGGAGCGTTGAGAACACCGACTATTACCGTCCGCTGTATCACCACACCCCGTCATACGGATGGATGAACGATGCCAACGGAATGGTGTATAAAGACGGCGAGTATCACCTCTACTTCCAGTATAACCCCTACGGATCAAAATGGGGCAACATGCACTGGGGACATGCCGTGAGCACCGACCTTATGCACTGGAAGGAGCTTCAGCCCGCAATTGCGCGCGACACAATGGGACACATATTCTCCGGAAGCTCTGTAGTTGACAAGAACAACACGGCCGGATACGGCAACGGAGCTATAATAGCCCTGTATACATCGGCAAGCGACAAGAACGGCCAGATACAGTGTATGGCATACAGCACCGACAACGGACGCACCTTCACAAAATATGAGGGCAACCCTGTGCTCAGACCATTCGACGGCCTGAAGGACTTCCGCGACCCCAAAGTGTTCTGGTATGAGCCGGCAAAGGCATGGTATATGATTGTTTCTGCCGACAAGGAGATGCGCTTCTACAAGTCTGACGACCTCAAGAAGTGGACCTACATCAGCGGCTTCGGTCGCGGCTACGGCATGCAGCCTTGCCAGTATGAGTGCCCTGACTTTGTTCAGCTGCCCGTAAACGGCGACAAGAACAATATGAAGTATGTTATGCTGATGAACGTAAATCCCGGATGCCTCTTCGGCGGCAGCGCAACAGAATATTTCGTAGGCGACTTCGACGGCAAGAACTTCATATGCGTGGACGACCCGCACGTGCCCAAATGGCTCGACTATGGCAAGGACCACTATGCAACAGTGTGCTTCTCTAACACGGGCGACCGCGTTATAGCTCTGCCCTGGATGAGCAACTGGCAGTATGCCAACGTTACGCCTATCAAGCAGTACAGAGGTGCCAACGGTCTGCCGCGCGAGCTTTCGCTCTATACAAAAGACGGCCGCTATTATGTTGCAGCCAACATTGCTCCCGAGGTTAAGGCCATCAGAAAGGAAACTAAGACAGTTGAAGACATCAAGACCAATGCAAGCGTTGACAAGAAGGGTGTGGCAGCCGGATACGACGGAGCCTTCGAGATAGAGCTCGACGTAACGCCGGCAGCCGACGGAACAGCCGGAATAGAGGTGTACAACGACAAGGGTGAGAAGACCATGATATATTTCGACCTGAAACAGATGCGCGCCGTTATGGACCGCACCGAGAGCGGACTGACCGACTTCGGCAAGCTGGCAGAGCCTCACGACATAGAGAAGAAGGCCGACGCCGCACGCCTGAGTAAGGGACAGAAGCCAATGCGCATAGAAAACTCAGTAAACTATAAGAACGACTTTGCCCTCGGAACATGGGCTCCGCTAAATCTCTGCGAGGACAAGACATATCATGTAGACGTGTTCGTTGACAAATGCTCTGTAGAGCTCTTCGTTGACGGCGGACGCATCGCCATGACCAACCTCGTGTTCCCCACAAAGCCGTACGATTCTGTTAAGTTCTATTCAGAAGGCGGCAAATCAGCTTTCTCACAGATAAAGGTTTATAAACTTGGCATGTAATTCAGACGCGTTATGAAGAAATTTTGTTTTATCATGACAACTCTGCTTATTGCGGCGACGGCTGCCGTAGCGCAAAAGACTATACGCGTAAGCACAGACAACACCGACCTTATTCTGCAGGTAAACAACAACGGACGCCTGTATATGGTCTATCTGGGCGACAAACTGCTCAATGCCTCTGATGCCGACAGGTTCGATTGGACCATGGACACGGGTTCTGATGCGAGTGTGAGCAAGCGAGGCCACGAGGCTTATATGTGTTCAGGAGGCGAAGACTTCTTTGAGCCGGCACTCGGACTGACACATGCCGACGGCAACAAGACAACGTATCTCTATTATAAAGACTCGCAGACAAAGGCTGTTGACGGCGGAGAAGAAACCGTGATAACCCTTGCCGACAATAAATATTCTGTCGAAGTGCGCCTTCACTATGTTGCTTACCCGAAACAGAATGTCATTAAGGCCTGGAGCGAGATTACAAACAAGGAGAAAGGCGACATCTCGCTGTGGAAGTATGCCAGCACAATGCTCTACTTCGGTTCGCAGAAATACTATCTTACAAACTATCATGGCGACTGGGCACGCGAGGCTCAGCCTGCCGTGCAGGAGCTTACATACGGCAAGAAGGTTATCGACACAAAGCTCGGCACAAGAGCTGCCATGCACACCCAGCCCTTCTTTGAACTGGGCCTTGACGCACCGGCTGCAGAGAACACTGGCCGTGTGATGCTGGGAACAATAGCATGGACGGGCAACTTCAGCTGCACTTTCGAGGTAGACAACGTTGGCGGACTGAGAGTTATTCCGGGCATAAATCCTTATGCCTCCGATTATAAGCTGAAATCGGGCAAGACATTCGTAACTCCCGAATTCATCTTCACGCTCAGCAACCAGGGCACCGGACTGGCAAGCCGCAATCTGCACGACTGGGCACGCCTTTATCAGCTTAAAGACGGAACGGGCGACCGCATGACGCTGCTCAACAACTGGGAGAGTACGGCGTTCGACTTCAATCAGGAGAGTCTGGCTGCGCTGATGAAAGAGGCCAAGAACCTCGGTGTCGACATGTTTCTGCTCGACGACGGATGGTTTGCAAACAAATATCCGAGAAACGACGACAAGGCCGGACTGGGCGACTGGGAACCTAACCATGCAAAGCTGCCCGGCGGAGTAAAGGCTCTTACCGAGGCCGCTGACGAGGCCGGCGTTAAGTTCGGTATATGGATAGAGCCTGAAATGGTTAATCCTAAGAGCGAGCTCTTTGAGAAGCATCCCGACTGGGTTATCATGCAGCCTGAACGCGACACATATTATTATCGCAACCAGCTTGTGCTCGACCTTTCAAACCCCGAGGTGCAGGACTATGTGTATGACGTGGTTGACAACATACTGAAGGAGAATCCCGGTGTGGCATACTTCAAGTGGGACTGCAACAGCCCTATAACCAACATCCATTCGCCTTATCTGCGCCAGAATCAGGACAAGCTTTATATAGATTATGTAAGGGGACTTTACAACGTGCTTAATCGCATAGCCGCCAAGTATCCTCATGTGCCCATGATGCTGTGCTCGGGCGGCGGCGCACGCTGCGACTATGAGGCCCTCAAATACTTTACTGAGTTCTGGTGCTCTGACAACACCGACCCGTTTGAGCGCATCTACATACAGTGGAGCATGTCGAAGTTCTTCCCGGTTAAGGCCATGGCATCTCATGTGACCGAATGGAACAAGAACACAAGCATGAAGTTCCGCCTCGATGTTGCCAGCATGTGCAAGCTGGGATTCGACATCGACGTGGCAGCGCTGACTGAGGCCGACCGCAAGCTGTGCCGTGAGGCCGTTGCCAACTATGACAGGCTGAAGCCCGTAATCCTTGACGGCGACATGTTCAAGCTGGTTTCGCCTTACGAGGGCAACCATGCTGCCGTGAACTATGTTACAAAGGACAAGAAGAGCGCCGTGGTGTTTGCCTACGACCTGCATCCGCGCTACAAGGAGCCTGTGCTCAACCTGAAGCTGCAGGGCCTCGACCCGACACTTACCTACAACGTCAATGAGATTAACCTCGCCGACGGTCAGAAGGGCCTTTCCGGTTCGTTTACGGGCGATTATCTCATGAAGATAGGACTGCCGCTTTTCTCTGCCGTCGACGGCTCAAGCCGCGTGCTTGAGCTTAAGGCAATGTAGATTCCGGGTATCCTTATTTATTATAAATAGTAATTTAACCTGAATTTTTCGGAGCAATGGGCAGGTTGTGTGTCTATCTACCTGCCTCATTGCTGACCGAAATAAAATCGAATAGCTTATGAAATCAACAAAGACCATATATCTCATCCCGGTGATGTTCTGTTTCTTCGCCATGGGATTTGTCGACCTTGTCGGCATAGCCTCAAACTATGTTAAGGCCGACCTGGGCCTGAGCGACTCCGTTGCCAACGTGTTCCCGTCGCTGGTGTTCTTCTGGTTCCTCATATTCTCGGTGCCTACGGGCATGCTGATGAACCGCATAGGGCGCAAGAACACGGTGCTCCTGTCGCTTGCCGTCACCGCGGTATCGCTTGTCATGCCCCTGTTCGGCGAGAGCTTCGCCATAATGCTCATATCGTTCTCGCTGCTCGGCATAGGCAACACGCTGATGCAGACGTCGCTCAATCCGCTTATATCGACCGTGATACGCGGCGACAACCTTGCCAGCACTCTTACCTTCGGGCAGTTCATCAAGGCCATAGCCTCGTTCCTTGCCCCCTACATAGCCATGTGGGGCGCCACGGGCGTGCTGCCTTCGCTTGGCATGGGCTGGCGCGTGCTGTTTGTTATCTACTTCGTTGTAGGCGTGCTTGCCACGCTCCTTCTGCTGGTTACTCCTATTAAGGAAGACGCCCCGGCGGGCAAGGTTTCCGGCTTTGCCGACTGCCTCAAGCTTCTGGGCAAGCCCATAGTGCTGCTGTCGTTCCTCGGCATTATGTGCCATGTGGGCATCGACGTGGGCACCAACACCACAGCCCCCAAGCTCCTTATAGAGCGCCTGGGCATGAGCCTTAACGACGCCGCCTTTGCCACGAGCCTCTATTTCATCTTCCGCACTGCGGGCTGCCTTACAGGCTCGTTCTTCCTGCGCGTGATGAACAACCGTGTTTTCTTCGCCATAAGCGTAGTGATGATGGCGCTTAGCATGTGCGGCATGTTCTTCGGCACGTCGAAGGCCGTGCTCTATGCAGCCATAGCCCTTGTAGGCTACGGCAACTCAAACATATTCTCCGTGGTGTTCTCTCAGGCGCTGCTGTCGGTGCCCGAACGCCAGAACGAGGTTTCGGGCCTTATGATTATGGGCCTGTTCGGCGGAACGGTGTTCCCCCTGCTCATGGGCTTTGCGTCAGACGCTGCCGGTCAGGCCGGGGCGGTAGGCATCATGGCCGTAGGCGTGGTGTATCTTCTTTATTATATTAACAAAGTGAAACATTGACAAACAACATAAACAAGCATAGCGACATGAAAGACATAATAGTTGGACTCGGCGAGGCACTTTGGGACGTGCTTCCCGACGGAAAGAAATTAGGCGGCGCTCCCGCAAACTTTGCCTACCATGCCGGCCAGTTCGGCTTCGATTCGGTTGCCGTGAGCGCGTTGGGCGACGACCGCCTCGGCGACGAAACCATAGCCGCCCTCGACGACAAGCATCTTAACTACGTGATGCCGCGCGTGCCTTATCCAACAGGCACGGTGCAGGTTACGCTCGACGAAGATGGCATACCTACATACGACATACGCGAGAACGTTGCGTGGGACAACATTCCCTTTACGCCCGAGCTTGAGAGCCTTGCGCGCAACTGCCGTGCCGTGTGCTGGGGCTCGCTGGCCCAGCGCAACGTGGTGTCGCGCGAGACAATCGGCAAGTTTCTCGATGCCATGCCTTCAGACAAGGGCGTGCTGAAGATATTCGACATCAACCTGCGCCAGAACTTCTATACAAAGGAAGTGATAAGCGAGTCGGTAAGGCGCTGCAACGTGCTGAAGATTAACGACGAGGAGCTTGTGGTGATAGGCCGCCTGTTCGGCTATCCCGGCCTCGACATGAGCAACAAGTGCTGGCTGATACTGGGCAAGTATAACCTCGACATGCTTGTGCTTACGTGTGGTGTCAACGGCAGCTACGTGTTCACTCCCGGCTCTGTGTCGTTCCAGGAGACACCTGTCGTAGACGTGGTTGACACTGTGGGTGCCGGCGACTCGTTCACGGGTACGTTCTGTGCCGCCATACTTAGCGGCATGTCTGTAAAGGATGCCCATGCCCTGGCAGTAAGGGTGTCGGCCTATGTATGCACCCAGAGCGGTGCCATGCCCGTCATCCCTGACGACATAAAGAGTTGTATCAGTCGCTGATACAGGCCGCCGTCGTGTCAGGATTATTATCCCGAATCCTGCTGATTTGGGATAATACAACATCAGCTTTATATTTTTATATACGGTTTAGTTTTTTTAGATTGTTTTCATCGGGTAATGCGGTCTGCGCAACACAGCACAAAGATATGATGTGCAAGTGTTGCGCAGACTTTTCTTTTTGTAGTGTTGAGCAGCGACAAGCATGCCAATGTGTCATCATAGTTTTGTCAGGATTTTAAGGCGAAATAGAATTTTATGAGGCACGGCAGGCGCTGCGCCGGTAAACAATATTTACATTATAGTGCAAAAGGTATGCTTTTGAAAAATTACCCGGCCACTTTTCACCCAAAAGTGGCCCACTTTTGCACCGGAAACAGCCCGTTTTTTTGTTGAAACAATGCCTTTTTTGTCACTTTTCTGGCAAAAAACATTGCACATGCGGCCTTAAACCTGCATAACATGCTGCTGCCCAGACTTTTCTGTTTGCACACGAAAACGGCCCATATTTTCGGCCGAATGATTTTAATTTTCAAATATCGCAGTATGAGAGCGTCAACTAAAGTCAATGTGTAAGCGTCAGCAGGGTTATCATGTCAAAATGATTTTTAGGATAATCCCCAATAAAAAATGTAACCGGCACCGCTGAGGGTGCCGGTTACATAAGCGTGTCTTGTTAATAAAGTATCACCGCTTCGGGCGATTTCTTGTTTTTATATGTCCGTGGCTGTGCCACCTGCGGTTACTGAAGTGAAGTCCTTCGGGCATCCAAGGCCCCGGCTTTTCGTATATTCTGGCACTTTCACGTCAAGTACGTGATTATGCTATGCTGATTGAGAATTTACTTTGTCTAACTCCGTTTCCCTTTCTCAATTCTCGATTGTTAAAACCATTTCCTTGCCGTTGTATTCAACGGTTTTAGTAACCTTCATGTTGCCGTCGCCTCGGCCAGAGTCAGGGGTTACTATTACTATGTTGAATCTGCGGTTGCGCAGCATTGACGGATATTTGCCCTTGCGTGCGCCTATGGTAAGGGTGCGTGCGCTGTCGTCCCATTTAAATTCTGTCAGCGTGTATTCTCCTTTCTCATATTCGTAGCCGTCGCCGCGGTCTTCGTATAGCGTAAATGTGCCGTCGGCCCCGGGATAAATGCGTATCTCAAGGTTGTCCCACGGCTTCTCGTCAGAATATTGCACTTCAGGTCCCCACGGCACAATGCTTCCGGCGCGCACGTAGACAGGCATCTCTGTTATGGGGCAGGGGCGCATCAGCTCGCGTCCGCCCTCAATGCGCTCGTTGGTCCAGAAGTCGTACCATGCCGTTCCGGCCGGCAGATAAACGTCTACGGCTGCCGCGGCCTTCAGTATGTCGGGATATATAAGATGTCCGCGCTTGTCGGTATCCTGCCATGTGTATAGCGGCGATGTTACGGGCTTGACCAGCATTGAGCGTCCGAACATATATTCGTCGTTGCGTTCAAGTGCCTTGCCGTCCTTGGCAAAGTCCATTACGAGCGGCCGCATCATCGAGCCGTCGTTTAGCACCACGTCGCCCTGTGTGCTGTATATGTATGGCAGCATGCGGTAGCGCAGTTTAACAAAGTCTTTCTGCACGTCGTATGCCCATTCGCCCGGTTTTCCGTATTCGTAAATCTCGCTCACCATAGGCGACGAGCAGTGGTTGCGCATCAGCGGCATGAAGGCTCCCCACTGCATCCATCTTACCTGCAGCTCCTGCATGCCCGGGTCTTTGGGGTTGTTGTTGTACGACCAGCTGAAGAATCCGCCTATGTCGGTGTTCCAGAACGGTATGCCGCATATAACGTAGCTTAGTCCTGTGGGCACCTGCTCTCTCATCACGTCCCATGTACTTGATATGTCGCCGCTCCACGAGAATGTGCCGTAGTGCTGTATGCCGAGCTGTCCGCTGCGCGTCATCTGCACGCTGCGCTTGCTGTTGCCCTTCATCTTGCGCTGATGTTCGTATATGCCTCGGTTGTGCACCAGCGCGAAGGCGTTTTTCACGCTGCGCCACGAGCCTGCTGCCGTCATATAGTCGTCGTCGCCGGGTTTCTCAAAGTGGTCAGGTTCCGACGAGTCGGTCCACCATGCGTCGAAGCCCATCTTGTAGAGGTTAGACAGATATTTCCAGTAAATGTCGCGCGCCTTTGGGTTAAAGGGGTCGTAGGGCAGGGTGCCGCTCTTGCGCGGCCATGTCTCGAAGGGCAGCAGCGCGCCTATCTCCTTCAGTTCGGCGTAAGGCCGGGTCCATGGCCCGAAGCTCGCCCATACCGAAATCATGAGGTGACTGTTGCGGCTGTGCACATATTTCACCATTTCTTCGGGCGACTTCAGTCTCGGCTCGCTCTGCTTCATGTCACGCATGTCGGCCGGCAGATATCGCTCATAGGCAGGGTCGCCCACCTTGTTTATGTAGTAAGGATTCATAAAGCGCATGGCGTTCCAGTTAGAGTCGCAGCCCCAGTATTGCCAGTCTTGCACAATGCCGTCGAGCGGAATGTTAAGCTCGCGGTATTTGTCTAGCACGCCGGCCAGCTCGTCAGATGTCTTGTAGCGTTCGCGGCACTGCCAGTGGCCCATGGCCCAGAGCGGAAACATGGTGGCTTGGCCTGTAAGGGCACGCAGTCCGGCGATAACGCCGTCGGTGGTGCCGTCGCGGTAGACAAAATAATAGTCGGCCATTTCGGCCACCTCGCTCTTAAACGTGGTGCCCTTGTCGTTGTCGGTGAAGAACGAGCGGCTCATGTTGTCCCAGAACACGCCGTAGCCCTTCTGGCTGGTGAACACGGGTATGGTGGTGTATGTGTTCACGTTCCACAGCGTAATCTGCTTTCCGCGCAGGTTCATGTCGAGGTCTTTGCGCTGTCCGAGTCCGAATATGGCTTCGTCCTTGTCGAGCATCCACGACTGCTCAACCACATACTTGCCCGCGTCGGCATCTCCGCTTCGCATGGTGAATACAGGCTGTGCGGCCTCACGCAGCAGCGTGTCGCCGCTGATGGTCATAAAGAGCACGTTGCCCGTGGCCTTGTCCACCTTAACGCGCATCGATTCAGTGGCATATTCAGTGGCGTTGCCCGTGTCGGTTGTCTTCACGTTCACCTTCTCCGGCTTCATTATTACGGTGAAGCTATGTTTCTCGGGTTGTGTTTTCATGTCAGCCGGATATTTCACTATTCTCACCACCGAAGGCGAATAAAACGTTACTTTTGTTATCGGCTGTCCGTCTGCCTGTGCGGAGACCGTGCATGTCCCTGCAAGCAAAAGTGTGATTAGTTTGTGTTTCATTTATATGTGTTTTTTATACTATCGATTTTGTAGTCTTGTTCCGTCAGTCTTTGTCACACATACTGCATGAGCACATCCCACACGGCAATGATATGACACACCGAACCGGCGAGGACAAAGAAGTGGAACACGCTGTGCATGTAGCGGCGCTTGTTTAGGCTGTAGAACAGGGCTCCCGTGATGTAGAACACGCCCTCGGCCACAATCCACGACACGGCGGCCTGACTAACGTTGTCTATCAGCGGCTTGAAGGCCACGAGCACGCTGAGGCCCATGCCGATATAGCACATTGTCTCTATGTTGCTGTGCTCCCTTAGCCGCCTGAAGCTCATAACGGTGCCGGCCAGGGCGCAGGTCCATATAAAGATGAAGAGGCCCCAGCCCCACAGGCCTTCCTGCCGCAGGGCAATGAGCGTAAGCGGCGAGTAGCTGCCGGCTATGTGCCAGTATATGGCGGCATGGTCGAGCTTTCTGAATCTCTCCTTTGTCTGCCGGTAGCGTTCGGGCATGGCGTGATATACGGTTGAGGCTATATATGAGGCCAACATTCCGGCCAGATAGAGCACCACGCCCGTTCCTGCCCAGTTGTTGTCGCCCTTGGCGCACATAATGAGCAGCAGCGTTCCTGTTACGGCGCCGAGCAGGATGCCGGCGGCGTGCGACCATGTGTTGAGGAGCATTTCGCTCCGTGTGTAGTGTATTGCCATTTTGGGTTTATCTTTATTATTTTGTTCCGCCACTGCAAGGCCGGCATGAAACAGCTACGTTCATGCCGGCCTTGCGGTGGCCACGGTTGTTTTTATTGTTCCTCGGCCAGGGTGAAGTCGAGCTGGCGCTTCTCCACGTTGGCGCGCGCCACCTTAATCTTTATCGGGTCGCCCAGCTGATATTTGTTGTGATGTCGGCGGCCTACGAGACAATAGTTGCGCTCGTCGAAGTCGTAATAGTCGTCGTCGAGGTCGTGCATGGGCACCATGCCCTCGCAGTGGTTCTCGTCTATCTCGCAGTAAATGCCGTAAGACGTTATGCCGCTGATGTGGGCCGGATACTCGTTGCCAATCTTGTCGGACATAAACTCAACCATCTTATACTTTATAGAGTCGCGCTCGGCGTTCTGTGCTATCTGTTCCATGTCGCTCGAGTGCTCGCACAGCTCCTCGTAATATTCCTTGTTGGCACTGCGTCCGCCGTTTTGATAGCGCGTAAGCAGGCGGTGAACCATAGTGTCGGGATAGCGGCGGATAGGACTGGTGAAGTGGGTGTAGTAGTCGAAAGCCAGTCCGTAGTGGCCTATGTTGTGTACGCTGTACTTCGCCTTCATCATGGCCCTTAGCGCAACGCTCTCTATTACGTTCTGCTCGCGGCGGCCGTTGCAGTCGTCCATCAGCTTGTTCAGGCTGCGCGAAATTTCGCCTTTGGTGCCTTCGGTCTTCAGCTTGTAGCCGAACTTCACGATAAACTCGCGCAGACGCTCAAGCTTTGTCGGGTCGGGCACATCGTGAATACGGTAGGGCAGCGTCTTGGCTTTCTGCCCCTTCTTCACCTTGCCGATGCTCTCGGCCACGCTGCGGTTGGCCAGCAGCATGAATTCCTCGATGAGCTTGTTGGCGTCTTTCGACTTCTTGAAGTAACAGCGTGTGGGCTTGCCCTTCTCGTCAACGTCGAAGTGAAGCTCCTCGCGGTCGAACTTCACGGCTCCGTTCTTGAATCTTGCCTTGCGCAGCTTCTTTGCCAGCATGTCGAGCGTTATCAGCTCCGTGGCAAACTCGCCCTTGTATCCGTCCTTGCCTGCAGGCGGCGCGGGCTCGCCCGTGCCTTCCACCACTCCGTTGTCTTCCAATATCTGCTGCACCTCCTCATAGGCAAAGCGGCGGTTGCTCTTTATCACGGTGTGAACCAGTCGCCAGCTCTTCACGTTGGCCTCGGCATCGAGGTTGAACACTGCACTGTATGTCAGCTTCTCCTCATCAGGGCGCAGCGAGCATATAAAGTTGCAAAGGCGCTCGGGCAGCATGGGTATAGTGCGGTCAACCAGATAAACGCTCGTGGCGCGTTTCTGTGCCTCCTTGTCTATTACGGAGCCTTCGGTGACATAGTGAGACACGTCGGCAATGTGCACGCCAACCTCCCACAGGTCTTTGCCCAGCGGCTTGATAGATAAGGCGTCGTCAAAGTCCTTGGCGTCCTTCGGGTCAATGGTGAACGTGGTGACGTCGCGGAAGTCCTCGCGTTCCTTATAGTCCTCTTCGGTTATCTCGGCACTTATCTTCTCGGCAGCCTCCTCAACCTTCTTGGGATATCTGTACGGCAGACCATACTGGGCCAGTATTGCGTTCATTTCAACGTCGTTGTCGCCGGTCTCTCCCAGAATGTCAACCACCTCGCCAATGATGTTCTTGTTGTCGTCGTCGGGCCATTTTGTAACCTTCACGAGGGCTTTGTCGTTGGTCTTTCCGCCCTTCAGCTTGTTCTTCGGTATAATTACGTCGTGAACAAAGATGTCGCTGTTCGACACGAGGAAGGCAAAGTCTCTCTCAACCCTCAGCTTGCCCACGAATGTATCGTGCGCGCGCTCAAGAATCTCAATTACCTTAGCCTCCTTGATGTGGTTCTCCCTGCGCGCCATGAACGTAACCTTTACGCGGTCGCCTGTGAGTGCGAAGAGCGAGTTGCGCTCGGCCACAAACACGGGTTTGCCGCTGTCGTCGGGCACAAAGCTGTTCTTGCCGTTGGCCTTGCGTATGAAGCGGCCTTCCTGCACCTGTCCTTTGGTGTTCAGCTTGTATGAGTTGTCGCTCACCTTGCTCAGAAAGTCGTCCCATGCCATCTCTTCCATCACGTCCACGGCCAGCATCTTTGCGGGGTGAGTCTTCAGGTTGAGCGTCTTGAATATGTTTTTGAAGCTTAGCGTCTTGTCAGAGTTCTGCAGAAATAGGTTTTGCAGCATCTCCGAAATTTTGTTTTTCGTAAGCCTCTTTGTCGATTTTTTTCCTTTTGCCATAATTCTATTTATTTTATAATGTCCGGCCGTGCCGCTTGCATGTTGTCAGCCTTTGTGTAATGATTTGTCCGGGTTGTCCGGTCCTCTTGTTCCGGGCTGTCGATGCCAGGCATTGCCTTTCCGTGCGAAGTTACGAAAATAATTCCTTACTTCAGCATTAATTTCACCTTAAATAATTAATTTTATGTTACATGTTGGTTAAAACATTGGTCCGGCAAACTTTATGGCCTCAAACATGGCATATTGGAGCGGTATTTTTGCGTGTTGTAAAAAAATAAGCGTATCTTTGTAAATATGTTGGTGATGCATCGCCTATATAATATACGTTCGTGTAATAATTTGCGGATATTATCTGTTTTTGCCGCGTCTGTAAGGCCGGTTTGTTTTTTAAATTAAATATTCTTTTGCCATGATGTCATTCCGTTTTAGCATATACCGACTGTCATTGGCCGCGCTGCTCTGTCTTGCGGCGGCCGTAGTGCTGCATGCCCGGAGCGTCAGTGAGACTGATGCCGGGAACGAAGCCGTGCTGATAATGAAAGCCTCCGATGCCGTAAGCTCGCTCGACAGGAGCAAGGCCGCAACAGACCGCATAAGGGCGGCCGCAAGGCTTGTTCCTGTGCTGAATGACTATGCAGACATGCTGGATGCCAATCGTCTTGACCTGAAAGGCAGTATGAAGTTTGCCGCGTTGAAAGCCTGTGCCGACGCAGCCGGACGATACTCAGAAGAATGTCCTGAGGCGCTGGCCCGCACGCTCTACAACCTTGCCAACCTGCAAGGCTCATATTACGACAGTGCCTGTATATCTACTATAGAGCGTGCTATAAGCCTTGTGGACGGCATAGCCACGGCCGAAGAGGCTCAATTGCTTTACAAGATAGCGCGCCAACATTTGCTCTACAGCTATGTTGAAGGCGAAAACCCGATGCGCATAAGAGAGATATTCGGCCTCGAAAAAGACTTTCTGAGATTCTACAAAAATCATCCCGAAACGGTAAACAAGGCAGAGATGATGCACATGCTGGCCATAATGAAGGAGCGCACCGAGTTTGACAACGACTTCAAGCAGGCCATCGACAGCGTGCTGTTTGCCGACAAGGATATCGACACCGCGCCATACGACACTATGGCATTTACCGGGATAATAACCAACTCGCCTTATTATTACAGAGAGAGCCTCGCCATATTGAGGCGACAGCTGGGCAACGACAGTCCCGACACGATGGTGCCGTGGATAAACGGCCTGATGGCAGGGGCCATGCCGGGCGACGGAGCAGCACTCGTGGCGGCTGCCGACAGCGTGGTGGCTATAACCGAAAGACACATGCCGCAGGGCCATCCGATGATAACAGACATGAAGGCCATACGCGACTATATAGCGGCGGCCAACGGCTATCCGCTGCGCTTTGCGTGGAAATATGCCGACGAGCTTGAGCCTTACGCCCAGTACTACGGTGCCGGCAGCAGAGCGTATCTGTCGCTGCCCGTAATCTACGGGCTCAACCTGGGCATGGCAGCGGGCGCATCGTCAGTGGCCGACGTGATGAAGATGGAGCAGATATATGACGCCACGGCGCGCATCACCTACGCCGACGACCCCGGACAATACATAATGGACAAGATGTGCTTTATGCAGGCATACGAGAAGAGCGACGTTACTACATTGGCATCGAGGCTGCAGGAACTCACGGCCATGGCCCTCGACCGCAACTTAAAGCCCTCGTGGCGGCTGTTTGCGGCGGCAAGGCGCCTTGCGCAGACCTGTAACAGCAACGGCCGCACGCCTGACGCACTGGCCATAACGCGCCGCCTGGCTGCCGACCTCGACGTGCTTACGGGCGGAAAGACGCTGCCCATAACTGCCGATATACAACTTGAGACGGCGGGCTATGGACAATATGTGTCGCAGTCGGCCGACACTATAAGGCGCGAATACGACAAGACGCTGAAACTGTATGCAGAGGTCGGCATTCCGGCCACGATGCCGCTGCTTAACTATGGCCTCTACCTAAACAGCATTGGCGACTATGACGGAGCCGCAAAGCAGTTTGAAGCCCTGCTTGATCTTGCCGCGCTGCAAGAGTTGCCGTCAGACCTTGCCTATGTTAACCTGCTGCTCGGGCAGGTGATGCTAAATGACGGAGTAACCGACACCGACAAGCTTGCCGGTGTTTTCGGCAAGGCCGAGAGTCTGTATATGGCAGACACCGTAGACCTTAACACCGAGACTTTGAGGGGATATATGTATCTGTCCCACTATTATAATTATCTCGGACAGCACGACAAGGCGGAGCTGGCGCTGCGCAAGGGCTGGGAGCTGGCCTCGCAGCTGTGCGAGCCGCTCGACGCCACGCTGTTCGACTTCAACAACGAGCTGTTCAGTCTGTATTTCTCGCAAGGCAACGACCATGAGGCCGAACAGTTCAATGAGCAGAACATAGCTGCCATTGAGGCCGCCGGAATGCAGGCGTCGGCTCTGTATCTTGAGGCCCTGTGGAACAGATTTCTCATTATAAACTGGCGCACACCTGACGATATACTGCAATATCTGCCGGCAATGATGGAGCAGATACCTGTAATAATATCTGTGTATGAACGCACAGGGCAGTCGCGCGAGATTCTTTATTCTTACGTATTGCGCTTCATAACCACCGTAACCGATATTGTAGCCGAAGGCAAAGTGCTCACCGACAACAGTGAGGCAGAATACAGCGACACGCCGGAGCGGGCCGCCGAATACCGCAAGGGCAAAGAGTTTACCGACAAGGTGGTGAATATGTTTGAAACGCAGATAATACCTATGCTGCACAACATGGAGAAAGACTTTCCTGAATATGCCAAGCCCTACGACTACCGTTGCGAACCGGTGTGGCTTAACCTTGTAAACAGTCTGAGGGGATGGTACGGCAAGGTGCGCGGCGACAAGCAGCGCGAGCTTCACTATCTTAACCTCATGGCTGAGGCATACCTTGCAAGCGGAACGCCATGGCTGGGATTTAACGCCATGGCTGAGTATTATATCAATGAGAAAGACTGGCAGAAGGCATACGAATATACGCGCCGGTGCTATCAGCATATTGACAGGTTTAACACATTCGAGAAAATTCAGATTGGCGACAGGATGGCTTTCCTTGCCAATATGCTGCACCACGACGACGAGGCTGTTGAAACTGCCGTGGCACAGGCCGGGCGCATACGCTCGTATGTGTTTGCCAACTTCGACTTCATGTCGTCTAACGAGCGCGGCGAGTTTCTTAATTCATACGGAAACACCGGCATGCGCCTTAACGACATGCTGTCGCGCCGCCCCGCAGAGCTTGCCGCCGATGTCTACAACGCTGCCCTGTTTGACAAGGGACTGCTGCTGCACTCGTGGGAGAGGCTGCGCCGCTCTATCCTGCGCTCGGGCGACAAGACGCTCGTGGCCAGACTCGACACGCTCGACATGCTGAACAAGCAGAAGAGGGCCATGAGCATGGACATGACCGACTCGGCATCGTCGTGGGCACACGCCAAGATGCAGCGCAGCATAGACAGACTGGAGAAGTGGCTCTCGCAGCAGACAGTGAAATTCCGTGCCGACACCATGCGCGTGGTGACGTGGCAGGAGGTTAGAAACTGCCTGAAAGCCGATGAGGCGGCTGTAGAGTTTGTGCTGGGCGACAGCTCGCTCATGGCGCTTGTGGTTCGCCCCGGATGCGAGCGGCCGCGATATGTAAGGCTGTGCAATGCCGCCGAATGTTACGAAACGTTGAGCAAGGTTGACAACTTTCCGGCCGAGACGCGCGCCCGGAGGCTCTACGCCTACGGCCGCTCAAGGCTATACGACATGATATGGGCACCGCTCGACGGCGAGCTTGGCGGTGTCAAGACGGTGTATTATTCGCCCACGGCCTTCCTTAACCGTGTGGCCTTTGCCGCGCTGCCCCTGTCGGCCGACAGCTGTCTGGCCGACCGCTACGACCTGCGCCAGCTGTCAACCACGGCCATGCTTGTTGCGCGCGGCAGGACAGAAAAAATAAGCTCGGCGGCACTATTCGGCGGAATAAACTACGGCAAGCTGCCCGACAGCATTACGCACACTGCCGACGGCACGCGCGCGGCCATGTCGGTGGCCTTTGCCGACCTTGACGAGACGCGCGCCGAGACCGACACCATTGCCGGAAACATGACTGCCGGAGGCATTGTTATAGACAAATATATGGGCGACAACGCCACCGAGGCCAACTTCTACACGCTCGACGGCAATAGTCCCGACATAATACATCTGGCCACACACGGCTTCTACATCAGCCAGAAAGATGTTGAAAACAACGCCTTTCTGCGCAATCATCCCGGCGGCCGCTATCATTCGATGCAGCGCAGCGGACTGGCCTTTGCCGGAGCCAACACCACATGGATGGGCGAAAAGAGGCCCGACGACAACGACGGAATAATGACGGCCAACGAGCTTTCGATGCTCGACCTTAGCCGCACCGACCTCGTGGTGCTCTCCGCCTGCGAGACGGCTCTCGGCGACTATAGTCTTGAGGGTGTCTACGGACTGCAGCGCGGATTTAAGGAGGCAGGAGTAAGGTCGATGATTCTGTCGCTGTGGAACGTCAACGACCGCGCCACGTCGCTCTTCATGCAAGACTTCTACCGCCTGTGGCTGGGCGGCAGCTCCAAGCACGAGGCGTTCAGACAGGCCACGGCCAACCTGCGCGCCACTCATCCCAGTCCGTTCTTCTGGGCTGCCTTCGTGCTGCTCGATGCCGAATAGGCGTTGATGTAACAGAAAACTCCTTACAAAATTTATGTACGGAGTTTTCTGTAAAATAGAAATCTGATGTATAACGTATGTTAAACAGACAGGCTGTTTGGCTATATCTGTTTAACATACGTTTGTTTTTATGCTGTGTTTTCATTCCCGAAATGTCTGTTCCGGCGGTTAAAACCGCAGGTTTTGCCCTGCTGACAGGGCCTCTTTCGATTGCTAAACCTATCGTTTTTGAACCGTAAGTGGCCGAGTAATGTTTTTTAACACACATGCTTTTGTGGGGCTGACGGTATAAAAGACAGTATATCAGCAGGTTAACAAAAACGTGAAATTTTTGCGGTTTTTCGGCAAAAAGTGAGACTTGCGCAGAAAAACGCCATTCTGAGAGCGTTAAAATCAAAAAGTTTTCTGCTCCTTTCTATAAACTTTCCTGACAGATTAATACGGCTTGCTGAAGGCGTGAACAGCGATAGTGCTAAAAAAAAATAATAAATATACAGTATGACTTGCCGTATGATTTATTTTTCTTATTTTTGGAAATTGAAATATATAACTATTAAAAAGTAGGAATTATGTTGAATAAGAAGGTTGAAGAGGCGCTCAATGCGCAGATTAATGCCGAAATGTGGTCGGCATATTTGTATTTGTCTATGGCTGCCTATTGCCACGCAGAAGGCCAGCCGGGTATGGCAAAATGGTTTGAGGTGCAGTTTCAGGAAGAACAAGACCACGCCAAGATTCTGTTTAACTACATCAACTCACGCAACGGGCGCGTTGAGCTGAAGGCCATCGACGAGGTTCCGACAAAATGGGACTCTATACTCGACGTGTTCAAGAGCACGCTGAAGCACGAGCAGAAGGTTACGGGCATGATAAACGACCTGTACGCCCTGACACACGAGCAGAACGACTTTGCAACGCAGAGCATGCTCAAATGGTTTATAGACGAGCAGGTTGAGGAGGAAGAAACCGCCCAGACCATAATAGACAACATAAAGATGATTAAAGACAACGGTTACGGCATTTACATGCTCGACAAGGAGCTCGGAGCAAGAACTTACACGCAGGCCGCGCCGTTGAATGGTTCTCTCTAATAAATTTAGAGGACGTATCTTAATAAAAACAATCAGAGAAAGCCGGAGAATGTATATGTTCTCCGGCTTTTTCTGTTGTGCCGAATCTGTCGGCTTTCAGCCGTTTGGGTTTGTCAATACTTGAACGAGCTGCCGCCGAGAAACTCTCTTAGCAGCGACGTGGGCGGAAGCTGGCGGTAGGGTATCGGGGCTATATACTTCAGGAATTTGAGCAGGCGGTAAGCCTCGGCATGTTCTTCAGCGTTTTCTGGCACCTGCTCGAGCAGCGGCTCGGCCTGGCTCTTGATAACGGCAAGCTCAAAGAGCAGGGCCGTGTTGAACATGGCGTCGGCATTCTCCTGATATGGGAATATCCACTTGTTCTCGCCGGCGCGCACGCTCGGCCAGCGGCGTATGGTCTCGGCGGCGCTCACTCCGCGGTATTTGTAGTCGCGTATTATGCGGCGCAGCAGACGGTTGTCGGTGGTGGGTATATAGTTGTGAGTGTCGAGCAGTATGGTTGTCAGTGCCGACGCGTACACTCTGAACTTCATTTCCTCAGGTATGCGTGCCGTAAGCTCGGGGTTAAGCGCGTGTATGCCTTCCACAACGAGCACGTTGTCGGGGTTAAGTCTCAGCCTGTGTCCGCTCTTCTCGCTGCGCCCCGTCTGGAAATTGTAGTGGGGCAGCTCCACCTCTTCGCCGTCAAACAGGGCCTTGAGCTGCTTGTTGAGCAGCGGGATGTTGAGCGCGTAGAGGCTCTCGTAGTCGTATTCTCCGCTTTCGTCCTTAGGCGTAAGCTCACGGTCTACGAAATAGTCGTCGAGCGAAATCTGCACAGGCTTTATGCCGCATGTGAGCAGCTGTATTGAAAGGCGTTTGCAGAAGGTGGTCTTGCCGCTCGACGACGGGCCGGATATCAGCACCACCCTTACCCCCTTGCGGCCGGCAATCATGTCGGCAATCTGCGAAATCTTTTTCTCCTGCAGTGCCTCCGACACGTTTATAAGGTCGGTTGAATGTCCTTTTATCACGGCCTCGTTGAAGTCGCCCACGGTGCTCATGCCCAGAATTTTCTGCCATCTGTGGTGCTCCTTGAAAATCTCGAACATCTTGTCCTGCCTCACCAGGTCGCCGAGGCGCGAGGGGTCGTCGCGCAGCGGTATGCGCAGCAGCATGCCGTCGTAGTATTTCTCCAGCCCGAAGAGATACAGCTGGCGCGTGTTGGTGAGCAGCGTGCCGTAATAGTAGTCTTTGTATCCGTCAATCTCATAATATGTGGTATAGAGCGAGCCCACGCTCTTTAGCAGCTTTACCTTTGAGCACATGCCCATCTCTGTAAACATGCTTACAGCCTCGTCAGTGGTGCACTCGTGCCGGCGTATGGGCAGTGCGGCATCTATAATCTGCTGCATGCGCGAACGTACTGTGCATGCGTCGTCTTCTGTCAGCGTGCGGCCAATGCTTATGTTGCAGTAGTAGCCGTTTGACACGGGGATGTCGATTATGACGCCGGCCCCAGGCCATATATCGTGAACAGCCTTGCACAGAACAAAGAATAGAGTACGGGTATAGGCGCGCGAGCCTGATGCCGAGGTTATGTCAAGAAATTCTACATCCTTGTTGTGGTACACCCTGTAGTTGAGCCCTTCCACCTTGTTGTTGACTTTAACGCTGATGGGGCCGTAATCCATTTCGAGATTAAATTCACGAAAAACATCAGAAAGTGTACTTCCGATTGCAAAATTTTTTATTTTTTTATTATTTTTGCAACGTATTTGAACTGTTTGTTTCATATCCATGCGGTTAAACGATTTACGCTCGTAAAGATACTCCGTTTTTCGCATCACATCGCAACATGACATGATAAAATAAATTAAAATATGTCGATTTGGATTTTTTTTAAGATTATTGGAGCATTAGCCCTTCTTATCTACGGAATGAAAGGCATGAGCGAAGCTCTGCAGAAGATGGCAGGCTCACAGCTGCGCCACATTCTGGGCACGATGACCAAAAACAGGTTTACCGGAATGCTCACCGGTATGTTTGTAACTTGCTCGGTTCAGTCGTCGTCGGCCACGACGGTAATGACAGTATCGTTTGTCAACGCCGGACTCTTGACATTGGCTCAGGCCATATCAATTATTATGGGAGCCAACATTGGAACTACGCTTACGGCATGGATTATGAGCCTCGGATTCTCGTTTAACTTCACCGACGTGGTGTTCCCTGCCTTCATCATCGGTATTCTGCTAATCTACACGCGGCGCCACCGCTACATAGGCGACTTCCTTTTCGGCATAGCCTTCATGTTCTTCTCGCTTGCCATACTCAGCGAAACAGGCAACGAGATGGACCTCGGACACAACAAAGAGCTGCTCGAATTTTTCAGTTCGTTCGACACTGGCAGCTACGTAACAATAATCGTATTTCTTCTTATAGGCACCGTGCTGACCTGCATCCTGCAGTCGTCGGCAGCCCTTATGGCCATAACCATGGTGCTCTGCTCCAGCGGCGTGCTGCCTATTTATCTGGGCATTGCGCTCGTGATGGGCGAGAACATAGGAACAACGGCAACGGCCAACCTGGCGGCGCTTGGGGCCAACACACAGGCAAGGCGTGCGGCTCTGGCCCATCTTGTGTTCAACGTGTTCGGAGTTATCTGGGTGTTGTGCGTGTTCTATCCATTTGTAGATTTTGTATGCGGCATGGTCAACTACGACCCGCAGTCGCACGGCCTCAACCCGATAAAGCTGTCTGTAGTGCTGGCAGCGTTCCATACATCGTTCAACATCTGCAACACCTTCATCCTTATATGGTTCATACCGCAGATAGAGAAGTTTGTATGCTGGCTCATCAAACCACGCACAAGCGACGAGGAAGAAGAATTCCGCCTGCGCTACATCGGAGGCAACAGCATCATGGAGACACCGGAGCTCTCTGTACTCGAGGCACAGAAAGAGATTATACTCTTTGCCGAGAGAATACAGCGCATGTTCGGATTTGTGCGCGAGTTGCTAAATACCACAAACGACGCAGCTTTCACAAAACTGTTTACAAGAATAGAGAAATATGAGAGCATAAGCGACAACATGGAAATCGAGATTGCCAAATATCTCGACAGCGTGAGCGACGCCCACCTCAGCGACGAGACTAAGGCAAGGATAAGGGCCATGCTGAGAGAGATTTCGGAGATAGAGAGTATCGGCGACAGCTGCTACAACATTGCGCGCACCATAAACCGCAAGCTGAACGGCAAGGAGGACTTCACCGAAAGGCAGTATGAACACATCCACCAGATGTTTGAGCTTACGGACGACAGCCTTACGCAAATGAACATCATGCTCTCTGGGCGTAAGGACAAGCTCGACATCAACCGCTCTTTCAACATAGAGAACGAGATTAACAACTACCGCAACCAGCTGAAGAGCCAGAACATCAACGACGTGAACAGCCACGAATACACCTATGCCATAGGAACGATGTATATGGACATTATATGCGAGTGTGAGAAGCTGGGCGACTATGTTATAAACGTGGTTGAGGCACGAATGGGAACAAAGCAGAGAGAAGCCTGACATGCGCGCGGCATCATATATCTGAAACATTAGCCTGAACGGCCTGTCTGACATTATCACATAAAATAATCCGGCAATAATCCGGAAGTACAGGCAGGGCTACAGGACAAATAAATTTTCAAAAGGCAGCATTTTCTTTCACAGAAGAAAATGCTGCCTTTTTCTGTTATTATGAACCGGATTAACCCCAAATAGCTTATTAGGATTCAGCCGGATTGTAGCTTTATGTTGCGCAGAATCAGACGTCAATACGGCAATAGAAAACAATAAGACGGCTGAAAGCATGAATACGCAAAATAGATAAAACTATATGCTGCCTAATGACAATTTGGGTTTAAAGGCTTGCAACAAGACACCAAAAACCTAAAAAACAACGACCAATTTAGGTTAAAATACGTTTATTTCTATGATAATATATACATAAAGGAAAATCAGAACAGTAAAAACGAATTTAAAAATATACAGGCAATAAAGTTTTTCATATATTTGCCACCGGTATGAAATTAGTCAAGCATATTATAATATCTGTCGTCGCCTGCATGACGGCAGCGCATGTGTCAGCCACAGATAAGGTTGTCCCCATCCGTTATGGCAACATGGACAATTGGACTATACGCAAAATAAAAGAGTCTGCAATCATTGGGGGACAGACAAAAACACTTTATGAAATTGGCCCAAACAGTATAATAGACAACAACGGGCCTTACTCCAACGGCGGAGGCTCGCCTTGGGGCACGTCTAACGTGATGGCAAAGGTTATGGGGGTGGTCAAGACCAACAACTCTGTATATCGCGACAAACGCGGCAGCGGATATTGCGCCAAGATGACAACGCACATCGAGAGCGTCAAGGTGATGGGGCTTATGAACATCAACGTGCTGGCGGCAGGCTCTATCTTCCTTGGAGACATGAAGGAGCCTATAACCGGAACAAAGGACGGGCCGAAGGCCATGAACAACGGCATTGCCTTTACGGACAGGCCCAAGGCTCTGCGATATGACTATATGGTAAAGGTGGCCGGCACGCCGAACAGAATAAAGCAGACCGGATTCAGCAAAAGCTCAACCGTGGAGGGCAAAGACTACGCCATAGCTGTGCTATACCTGCAAAGGCGACATGAGGACAAAAACGGGAACATTACGGCAGAGAGAGTGGGAACGCTCGTGGTGAAATACGGAACAAGCACCGGCGGATGGGTGAACAACGCCACGTATCAGATACTCTACGGCGACATAAGGAACAATCCCCAATATGACGCAAGGACAATGGGGCTGCGTACAACCGACTATGCACGCAACAGCAAGGGCAAGAGCGTGCCCGTGGTTGAGACGGGATGGGCCGATAACGGCGCAACGCCAACGCATCTGCTGCTGCAGTTCTCGTCGAGTCATGGCGGTGCTTATATCGGCTCGCCCGGAAATACACTGTGGATAGATAATGTAAGTCTGGTTTACTGATAAAAACAACAGCTAATGAAAGCCCTGCTGCTGACAATAATTATGGCTTTTGCGACAGCCACGGCCGAAGCGCACTATACAGGCGAAACGGGCGTGGCTGCCGTTGCAGATACATGCCTTACGGACGTAGCATGTAATGCCGACACTGCTGAAGTTAAGAGAAAGAGGGGACTGGTGAACCGCATAATAGACTATTTTGCCGACTCGAACAAGGAGAAACCTGACAAGAAATTTGACTTCAGCATCATAGGCGGCCCGCACTACAGCACAGACACCAAACTGGGGCTGGGAATAGTGGCCACCGGACTGTACCGCACCGACATGAGCGACCCTATGCTGACGCGCTCTAACGTGGCCATTTACGGCGACATAACCACGGCAAGCTATTATAAGATAGGAATAAGGGGCAACCACATATTTCCGCACGACCGCTGCCGCATGGTCTACGACGTGTCGTTCGACTCGTTCAAGAGCGACTTTTGGGGCATCGGCTACGAGATGGGCAACAACGGCGACAACAAGTCGGAGATGAACCGCTGTCAGGTCAATGCCGACATAAGTTTGCTGTGGCGCTTTGCCGACAATCTGTATGCCGGTCCGGCGCTGGTCTACGACTTTGCCTATGCCCGCAACGTTGAGCGCCTCGAACTGCTCAACGGCATGGACAGGCGCACATGGAACGTAGGCGCGGGTATCTCGCTGGTTTACGACTCGCGCGACGTGATAACCAATCCGCACAAAGGCTTCTATGTCAGCCTGTCGCAGTATTTCCGTCCGGCGTTCCTCGGCAACGACTATGCCTTCAGCACCACCGACCTGCACGCCAGCGCATACGGCAGGGTGTGGAAAGGCGGCATCATAGCGGGCGACTTAACAAGCACGCTCAACTTCGGCAACCCATCATGGGGCATGATGGCGCTGCTTGGCAGCTCTTATTCTATGCGCGGATATTATGAGGGACGCTATCGCGACAAGCACAAGATTGAGGCGCAGGTTGAGCTGCGTCAGCATCTGTGGGGGCGCAACGGCATGGTGGTATGGGCCGGAGCGGGCACGGTGTTCAGCAAGTTCAGCGCCATACGCGCCGACCGCGTGCTGCCCAACTTCGGCATAGGCTACCGCTGGGAATTCAAGAAAGACGTGAACATACGCCTCGACTACGGTTTCGGCAAGGGCGGACAGTCGGGCTTCATTTTCCATATCAACGAGGCATTCTGAGCGTAAATGCCGTAAACGTGACACGGCACGCCTTATCCGGCCTGCAACGAGATAAATCAACATACCGACGACAATAAAAAGGAAATGAGCAAATCAGCAGACATAACAAAATACTGTGTATCGCCGCGCGGCATATTCTGGCTTACTGTTGCCGTGCTGGCAATACCCAACGTGGCTCTGTGCTTCACCGAGCGCATGGGCATCATGGCCGACATAACCAACATAGTGCTGCCCGTGGCTGCCGTATGGCTGCTGATGACGTTGGGCAAGCGGCCCGGCAAGACGGCTCTGCTGCTTTTTCCGCTAATGCTTTTCGCGGCATTTCAGATAGTGCTGCTCTATCTGTTCGGCCACTCGATAATTGCCGTCGACATGTTCCTGAATCTTGTTACCACCAATGTGGGCGAAGCCACCGAACTGCTCAACAATCTTCTGCCGGCCATTGTCATCGTGGTGGTGATTTATGTGCCCGTGATAGTGCTGGCTGTTATGTCGCTGCACCGCGGCGACATGCTCGACTGCGGTTTCATGCTGCGCCAGCGGCACCGTTCGCTTGCGGCTCTTGTGGCAGGTGCGGTGTGTATGGCGGGCAGCTATATTACCGACCGCGACTATAGCGCACGGCTGCATCTCTATCCCCTAAACGTGTTCTACAACATATATCTTGCCGCCGACCGCTATAAGGCCACGGCAGATTATCCGCAGACATCGGCCGGATTCAGGTTTAATGCCGTGCCAACGCACGCCGCGTCAGAGCGTGAGGTCTACGTGCTCGTTATAGGTGAGACGGCCCGCGCCTATAGCTTTGGGCTTTACGGATATGGCCGCGACACCACACCCATGCTTCAGCGCACCGGCGGACTCACGGTGTTCAGCGATGCCATAACGCAGTCGAACACAACACACAAGAGCGTGCCGATGCTCATGTCGGCGGCCTCGGCCGAAGACTACGGCCGCATATACCGCGAGAAAAGCATAATAACGGCGTTCAGGGAGGCGGGCTTTCACACCACGTTTATCTCAAACCAGCGGCTCAACCACTCGTTTATAGACATATTCGGCAAGGAAGCCGACGACTGTAGGTTTATCAAGGAAGAGTCGAAGCGCGACAACATGTACGACGAGGAAATGCTAAAAATAGTAGGTGACATACTCGATAAGAAGCGCGCAAAGGAGCTTATAGTGCTCCATACGTATGGCTCACACTTCAACTACCGCGAGCGTTACAGGCCGTCTGAGGCGGTGTTCAAGCCCGACAACGCCAGCGAAGCCAAGGCATCAAACCGCGAACAGCTGCTCAACGCCTATGACAACAGCATCAAGAGCACCGACCGTTTCTTGTCGTTGCTCATACGTCAGCTCGACCGCAGCAGTGCCGTGTCGGCCATGCTCTACACCTCAGACCACGGCGAAAACATTTTCGACGACGGCCGCAGGCTGTTTCTTCATGCTTCGCCCATACCGTCTTACTATGAGCTGCACGTGCCTCTGCTGATATGGATGTCGCCGTCTTACAGGCAGATGTATGCCGCCGAGGCCACAGCCGTCGGCTCTAACAGCCGCAAGAGTGTGGCCACGAGCGCGTCGGTGTTCCACACCATGCTCTCGCTTGCAGGCATATCAACGCCCCTGCGTGCCGACAGCCTGTCGGTGGCAAGCGGCAGCTATAAGCAGGGCGAGCGCCATTATCTCAACGATCACAACCTGCCTGTGGCTATAAAGAAGATTTTGCGTGGAGACGAAGATTTTGTTATGTTCAGAAAGATGAACATGAAATACTGACGCTGCAGCCAATGCTGCTTCTATTATTCTGTGCATGGCTCTTGGCGTAGATGTGCTGATGTGGCCTGTAGGTGCTATCCGGCGTATGTGAAATAAAGCATCAGGGCACCGAACAGCAGCCACAGCACATTGAACACAATGTCTGACATGTGCCTGTCGGGCTTTCTCTTAGTCAGTGTAAGCAGTCCTATAAGGCCCCTTGCAGTAAACAAGGCATAGACTATAGTCTCAAGCGTGGTGTTGCCCCGGTACATTGTCTCAGCCATAACAAAGAGCAGGATTACCAAAAGCGAAAAGCATCTGAATATCTTGACACACGTATTTGGCTCTTCTGCGTCTTTGTCTTCCTCATTTCTTACTTTATTAACCATGTTCAGCGCTACTGTAATCACTGCCAGAATGAGAAAAAAGTAAAACGCCGACGAGTCAAATCCAATAATCAGACCTATAGCTATCGGAAATAAAAATACTGAGTAACTGTCTAATGCGTCTTTTGTACTGCCGGCAGCGCAACCCAGATGTAATGGTATCATATATAATCTCCTTTCATTTTTTGATCATTGAATTTGAACGTAAACACATTATGCAGCCAACATGCACGCTGCGTCATCTGCCGCCGCGCATCAGCGCGACAAGATATACGGCAAGCGAGGCCACAAGTACGGCTACGGCAAGCAGCACTGCCCACAGCCATGACACATTAAGCGTAAGCTGCCAGAACTTTATGGCAGCTGCCATAAACGCAACTCCCGACACCATGTCGGCAGTGTCGTTGCCAAAGTCTTTCTTCTTGTGCAGACTTGCCATGATAAACGTGAGCGAGCCAAACGCCACTACTGCGCTCGCCGACACCATAAACCAGCGGCCGGAGGCCAAGCCAACGGCATCTATAATGCCTATGGCCGACCCCATGCACGCAAGCAGCAACAGTCCGTTGTAAAGCCGTCCGGCTGATTTTCTCAACATTCTGTATACAAGGGCTACGGCAGAAACCGCAAATGCTGCCAAATAGAAATATGACGAAGGCATGCCCAGCGTTACGGCCGCAACCTTTAACAGCTTGTATGCGGCAAAGAAGAACACCAGTTCCAGGCATAAGTCCATGCTGTCGTGGCTAACCTTCTTGCGCCGTCTTGCCACAAACGCCGCCACAGACAGCACCACGGCGACGCCAAGACCTGCGATTAAGCTTAAATTGCTCATATTATGTTTCCATATTTCATTTCTGTAAATCTCTTCGTCTGCCTTATTCGATGTACGTAGCCACAAGCGCCAATCCGCCTAACAGCAGCAAAATCACATTGAACGTAATGTCTAATATGCGCCAGTCGGGCTTCCGCTTTTTAAACGTAAGCAGACCTATAACTCCTTCCGCAACAACCAAGATATAGACGATTGTATAAAGCGTGTCGTTGTCATGGAACGCAAGTCTTACAACTAAGAAGAATATCAATACTATAGACGAAAACCATTCGTAAAGCCTGGCAAGTGTCTTTTTATTCATAACATTTCTGTTTAATGTGTTAATAACGATTTCAGGCAAATACACTTCCGCCTGCGGTTATGCCTACCTTTAAATCCTATTGTGCCGTTAAGTCTTTTGCATTTGCATGCTCTCTCCGTCTGCCTTATTCGATGTATATTGAATAAAGCATCACTGCACTGTACAACAGCAACAGCGCATTGAACACAATGTCGAATATGCGCCAGTCTGGTTTCCGCTTTTTAAACGTAAGCAGTCCGATAAGTCCTATTGCCGCGAACAAGACATAGGCGATTGTATTAAACATAGTGTTGCCCCGCCACGTGAGATCGAATATCAAGAATAAGCCGAATATTAAAAGCGTAAACCATTCGTACAACTGAGCAAATCTGATTTTATTCATAATTATATCTGTTTAAGGTGTTAATACATAACTTTGGGCAGGAACATCTACGCCTGCGGTTGCGTCAATCATTAATTTTCATGGTGCCGTTAAGTCTCCGGCCTTTACGCGCCATAAGGCTGCGCTGATTTCTTTTTCTCTGAAACAAACAAAGGGATAGCCTCCTCAACAGCGTCTTTTACCGACTGGATAGTGCCGATGAAGCGTTTCTTCACCTTGCCTTTTTCCAGAAGGATTATCTGCGGATATGTTTCCTGTTCTACCAATTTTGATATAAGATGTCTTGCGTTCGGTATCAGTTCCCATCCTTTCAGCGTAACCTCTCTGTCAGGAAATTGTGTATTCAGCTTGTCTATGGCCTTTTGCTTCGACTCGCTTAATGCCACCATCTGTATATCGTCAGAATACTTGTCTGCAAGGGAATTAAACCAGCCTGTATTCACAATGCAATAGCCGCATTGGGCAGAAGTTATAAGAACGATGCAATAATCATCATACTTCACCTGTCTTGCCTGTCCGTATGCATGGGAAACAGCGTACACGGATAAGATACAGACTACAAATAACGTCAGCAAAAATCTTTTCATAAGTATATGATTTAGTCAAGCAACATTTTAGCGTCCACAGAATCAGAGTTTCTGAAGTCTACAAGTTTTCAAAAAGCAAATCTACGAATTTATTTTCATGTTTCCTAATATTCGCGCCGTTTTCGTGCATAATTATTCTAATCTATTACATAACGACGACGCAACCCATTGACACATATCCGCGCAGATGGTTGCCGAACGACTTAGACATTGAGTCGTAATATCTTATGCCGAAGCCGTATGTCGGTATGACCTTGCCTACCTTGGTCTTAAGGCGTAGCATCGCGTCATAATAAAGATATTTCCATGGTTTGTTGTCGCATGTGACACCCGAGCCGATTTGGAAACCGATAAACTTCTTTATAATGTCATAATTCAATTTCGCTCCGGCCGTGATATTGGAATAATGGTCTTTCTCACCGTCGATTTTAAAGAGTGTAATGTCGTCCTCGATGTTTATGCCTGCGGAAAAGCGGTTTGTAAAGTTATATCCCCACGTGTAAGAAACGTTCATGTGCCTTTTGGAATTTCCATACATCGATAATTGTGTGGACACTTCCGACCAGATGTCTTTCTTTACTTGACCCCTTGTACATACGCAAAAACACAATCCCAACGTCATGCCGATGATAAATATTATTCTTCTCATAACCATTGTTTTTTATTATTAAAAATTTAACTTACAACAATTCAACATTCTATCAGCCGGCGCAGACGATAAATCTCCAAAATAATTCTGACAGATTCTTTTCCTTCGACTCATTCTGCGGCCGTCGCTTTTGTAAAGTTATAAAACACATTGCCATACTGCCAAATTTTAATCCATGTTTTTTCTGAGTGTGTCACATTTTAGTTTTGGACTTAAATCTTTGATTATCAATGTTGTACATATAGAAATGCAACAAATTGAAACACAAAAATGTGACGCTTTACGGCATTGACAACAAGCAAAAAACACATAAAAACTTGCACATAACAGAATTAATCAATAACTTTGAACATCTGAAAAGCCACAACATGAAACACATTTTGACCATAATATTTCTTATCATAACAATCACGGCATGCCAAAGACACAGCAAAGTGCATACGGCTTTGGTGCAGGCAGACACATTACTTGCAAAGGAAGAGAACGACTCTGCATTAAGGCAACTGCTGAAGATAGACACGGCTATGATAACGAGCGAGAGCGACAGAGCATACTATAACCTCCTTTACACCAACACATTATTCAGGCTACAATTGCCTGTAAATTCTGACTCGGCTATAGACATCAGCATAAAATATTATGAAAAGTCAAAAGATAAATCAAAATTGGCCCGTTCACTTTATTATAAAGGCATGACAATATACAAAAGAAATGGCGATATAAAAAAAGTAATCGAATGTGTTAAAAAAGCGGAAGACATAGCAGAGAATGCCGGAGAAGAAGTGTTGCTGAACAGCATTTATGCGAATTTGTCTACAATAAACTACCATACAAGAAATTTTAACATGGCATTGACTTATGCTAAAAGATCTCTTAATCTGGCAAAAAAACGTAACGACGAAGAAATGATCGCACTTTCTTTAAATAAAATCAGCAATGCCTTCACAAATTTAATGCAGTTTGACAGCTCGCTGTATTACAGCAAATAAATTATTCCACACATTAAATATATACAAAATAAGACATACGTAAGTTACATAACAGACATCAGCGCAGACTTTTATAACCAGGAACAATTTGACGAAGCAGAGAAATACGCTAAAATGTCTTTGTCAATAAAGCCCACGTCATACGCCTATTATATTCTTGGCAACATATATCTCGCACAAGAAAAAGAGAGCGAGGCTTTTGTTCTGTGGGATAAAGCAATGAGCAAAGGCAGCCCAGAAGTAAAAGCTGAAATGATGTCGTGGATGGCAGACATTAAGAAAGAACAGGGAGAATATCGCGAGGCAGCCGAACTGATGACAAAGTCGAAGGCGATGAAAGACAGCATTGAGCAAAGCAAAAACACGGAAAAGATGCTGAGCCTGCAAAACGAAATAGACAAGGCAGAGGCCGCGCGGCAGGCCGACATGAAGCTGAAGACGGCGGCTGCGGCGGCAACTGTGGCAGTGGCGGCACTCGCGCTGCTGCTGGTGGTTCACCGGAGGAAGATAAACCGAAGCAAAAAACGGCTCGGCGAGATTGAGCGGTTAACCGACAGATACAGAAAGGAGATAGACGAGCTGAGCCTGTCGAAAGACGAAAACGAGAGAAAGATTGGCAGCCTGAGCCGCAGGCTCGACACGCTCAGGGAGCAGAGAGCGGCAATAATAGGACTGGGACAAAGGCGATATGAGGAGATTATCGGCGGAGGAAACACGGCCGAATGGAAGAAAGCCGACTTTGAGGCAGCCGTTGAATACGGCCGCACGTTGATGCCCGACGACATAGCCGCCATAGAGAAGAGCCACAGGCGGCTGACGCCATACAACACGTTTTTCCTTATGCTGCCCCTCGTCGGCCTATCCGACAGCGACATCCAGCGGGCCATGAACATGACGGCGGGCGCGGTAAGGACGATGAAGTACAGGTTGAGGAGAAGCCCCCTCAACTCCCCCCGTGGGGGAGCTTAGGTTAGCTTTGACGGTGATTGCTTGCGATGCACCTGTTTTTACTGAAAATGCCGAAAAGACGGCGGCGCGGTAAGGACGATGAGATACAGGTTGAGGAAAAGCCCCTTCAACTCCACTTGTGGGTGAGCCTAATTTAATAAGGTAGGATGATGAATGTTATTTTCAGTTATTACGATAACATTAAATGTTTGTTGGCGGAACTGTTTGTGCCCTTTTGTGCATACACTTACGGTTTGTTACATTCCTGATACTTTTACTTACGGTTTCAGCCAGCTTCAGGCAAGTATGCAAAAGGTATCCTTTTGTAGTGTAAAAGACGGCATTTCATGATACGAAAAGCCGTGTATTGCAGGCTGAAAGGACACCATTTGAAACTGTAATCACCGACATGCCACTCAAAACAATTCCGCCGGATGGTTATTAATATAGGTACGCGTAATGCTGGTGCGCAGGACATTGGTTTACGCTTTAACCCAAATCGCCCGGTTTTGGCTTAGGCGGCAGTGCAGGCGTAATATGCTATTATCGTGTTAATATATTAATAGTCAGACGCAATTTTTTTAGCCTTTTTGACTGTTTTTGCAGCAGTAACATCTCCAAATGTCAGTAAAATATGATAATATTGACAATATTATTTGTTCTGACAAAATATTTTTATATGCATGCTTATGTGTTGTAATTGTTAATTAAACACTTAATTTTTGTCACAGAAATAAAGATTTTCTGTCAAAATGGTGTCAGAAGATAAATATTTATGTAAAAAGATTTTGCCGTTTCAATAAACTTTACGACCTTTGCATTTATTAAACAAAATTTTTGAAACATAAATCGGTTCACGCGTCTTGACCCTGCCCGGTGCGGCAAAAGACGCCGGACAAGCATAATATAAGTTATAAAGTTTAAAAAGACTTTTTATGGCAGAAGAATTGGAAGTAAAACAGTTAGATGATGTCGTAGTGCGTTTTTCGGGCGACTCCGGCGACGGCATGCAGCTGGCGGGAAACATCTTCTCGACGGTTTCGGCTACGATAGGTAATGGAATCTCCACGTTTCCGGATTATCCGGCAGACATCCGCGCCCCGCAAGGCTCGCTTACGGGTGTGTCGGGCTTTCAGGTTCACATCGCCAGCGGACGTGCCTATACGCCCGGTGACAAGTGTGACGTGCTGGTGGCAATGAACGCTGCAGCGCTGAAGACGCAGTACAGGTTTGCCAAGCCGCAGGCCACGATAATCATCGACACCGACAGCTTCGGTCCGGCCGACCTGAAGAAGGCCGAGTTTAAAACAGACGACTACCTGGGCGAGATGGGCATCGACCCCGACCGTGTGGTGGCTTGTCCGATAACGCAGATGGTGAAAGACTGCCTTGAGGACAGCGGACTCGACAACAAGACTGTGCTGAAGTGCCGCAACATGTTTGCTCTCGGCATCGTATGCTGGCTGTTTAACCGCAATCTCGACTTCGTTACGTCGTTCCTGCGCGAGAAGTTTGCCAAGAAACCCGCTGTGGCAGAGTGCAACATCAAGGTGGTGCATGCTGGATATGACTACGGCCACAACACTCATGCAAGCGTGCCCGCCACTTACCGCATAGACTCTAAGAACAAGGTTAAGGGGCGCTACATGGACATAACGGGTAACAAGGCTACTGCCTACGGACTTATTGCCGCTGCCGAAAAGGCCGGCCTTAAGCTCTATCTCGGCTCATATCCCATCACTCCTGCCACAGACATACTGCACGAACTGGCCAAGCACAAGTCGTGCGGAGTAATGACGGTGCAGTGTGAAGACGAAATATCAGGATGCGCCAGTGCCATAGGCGCGTCGTTCGCCGGAGCCCTGGCCGCAACATCTACATCAGGCCCCGGTATCTGTCTTAAGTCAGAGGCCATGAACCTGGCCGTAATCGACGAGCTGCCCCTCGTTGTCATCGACGTTCAGCGCGGCGGTCCGTCAACGGGTCTGCCAACAAAGAGCGAGCAGACCGACCTGCTTCAGGCTCTCTTCGGACGCAACGGCGAGTCGCCCATGCCGGTGATTGCCGCAACAAGTCCTACCAACTGTTTCGACTCTGTTTATGCAGCAGCCAAGATAGCCCTCGAGCATCTTACTCCTGTAGTGCTGCTCACCGACGCCTTTGTGGCTAACGGTTCGTCAGCATGGAAGCTGCCCGACATCAACGAGCTGCCCGAGATACATCCTCACTATGCAACACCTGAGCAGAAGGGCGAATATACTCCGTATAAGAGAGACCCCGAGACAGGCGCACGCTACTGGGCTATACCGGGACAGGAAGGCTACGCGCATATTCTTGGCGGACTGGAGAAAGACGGCGATACGGGCGCGATATCTACCGACCCCGAGAACCACGACAAGATGTGCCGCCTGCGTGCGGCAAAGGTGTTCAAGATTCCGGTTCCCGACCTCGAGGTGCAGGGCGATGCCGACGATGCCGAATTGCTGATTGTTGGTTTCGGCGGAACGTTCGGCCATCTGTATTCTGCTATGGAAGAGATGAGAAGTGCCGGCCATAAGGTTGCTCTCGCTCATTTCAGCTACATCAACCCGCTGCCCAAGAACACTGCCGAAGTGCTGGCTAAATATAAAAAGGTGGTTGTGGCTGAGCAGAACCTCGGTCAGTTCGCAGGCTATCTGCGCATGAGGATAGACAACTTTACGCCGTATCAGTTCAACCAGGTTAAGGGTCAGCCCTTCGTGGTAGGCGAGCTTGTAAAGGCGTTCACCAAAATAATTAAGAATTAAGAAGTAAAATTCAGGAGTAAAGAAGTTACGGAGTAAAGGAGTTAAGACATATGTCTTTAAGGCTGTATGGGCCGCAAACATCCTTTACTGTGGATAGAAAAGACTAAAGACATATGTCTTAACTCCTTAACTTCATAACTCCTTAACTCCATAAAAATAATTGCAATGGAATATACTGCGCAAGATTATAAAAAGGGACAGCCGCGTTGGTGTCCCGGTTGCGGCGACCATTTCTTCCTCGCATCGCTGCACAAGGCTATGGCAGAACTCGGCGTTCCGCCTTATCAGACAGCCGTCATTTCAGGTATCGGATGCTCAAGCCGTCTGCCTTATTATGTAAACACTTATGCCATGCAGACCGTCCACGGACGTGCGGCGTCTATCGCTACGGGCGCCAAGGTTGCCAATCCCGACCTTGCCGTATGGCAGATTAGCGGCGACGGCGACGGACTCGCCATCGGCGGTAACCACTTCATCCATGCCATGCGCCGTAACATCGACATAAACATGATTCTGCTCAACAACCGCATCTACGGACTCACCAAGGGCCAGTATTCGCCTACGTCTCCGCGCGGATTTGTCAGCAAGTCGTCGCCTTACGGCACTGTTGAGGACCCGTTCCTGCCGGCAGAGCTGTGCTTCGGAGCACGTGGCCACTTCTTCGCACGTGCCGTTGCCACCGACGCTCAGGGCACTGTGGACATTCTCAAGGCTGCCTATAAGCACAAGGGCGCTTCAGTGTGTGAGATTCTGCAGAACTGCGTAATCTTCAACAACGGATGCTACGACCCTATTTACAAGAAGGAAGTGCGCGCCAAGAACGCTATCTACGTTCGTCACGGCGAGCCGCTGATTTTCGGCGAGAACAACGAGTACGGACTTATGCAGGAAGGCTTCGGCCTTAAAGTTGTCAAGTTGGGCGAGAACGGTATAACAGAGAAAGACATTCTCGTGCACGACGCTCACTGCCTTGACAACACTCTGCAGCTGAAGCTCGCCATGATGGACAACGAGCACGGATTCCCCGTTGCGCTCGGCGTAATCCGCGATGTTGAGGCTCCTACCTACGAAATGGCAGTTAAGGAGCAGATAGAAGAAGTAAGCGCCAAGAAGAAGTATCACAACTTCATGGAGCTGCTCGAGACAAACGACATCTGGGAGGTTAAATAAATATAGGACAAAATAAAAGTCTGTATAAAAGAAACGCCCCGCAAACAGCTGTTTGCGG
>CAJMMQ010000001.1 GCA_905214625.1 uncultured bacterium | reverse complement strand
ACTACGGCCTCCCGTATGGCGGTATCATCACCGCCTGCTACTGGGGAGGCAACGGTCAGGAACAAGGCATCGGTGAAAATCAGGCAGGCACCACCGGCGGAACCGAGCAGGTGACGGACGGTAACTGGTTAGGTGCAATGGACGGGATGAACGCCGCCCTGAGCGAAACAGGCTGGCAGTACGAACTCACCACCGGAACATTACCTACATTATTGAAAAGATAGTAAACCGTCGGGCGGGAAAAGTTCCGCCCGAAACGGAAGATAACCGAAGTATAACATTAACAAAGAAATGAATACTATAACGCCCTGTATATAATGTTGGCTTCATAGAAATATAAGGGATAAGTCTTACCTTGATAAGGGGTAATAATCCCGAAAGACTGCGGACAACCACAACCTTTCGGGATTTTTCAAAGGCATATTGAAAAAATAGTGAACAACAAATATGAAATCCTATTCCGGGCGGGTGGCGGCCTGAAAACGTGAGGCCACCTCTTGATGATCGTGAGGTGGCCTCCTGCAAATACTCTTACCGTGTCGTATCACAGTTGACGCGATCCGGAGCGCACAAGGACAGGCGGTGTTCATTGGATATGAGGCAAGTCTGGAATGACACCCTAAGGCGGAGATGACACAAGGGGATAAGGGCGATATGCTTCCGGATCAATGCTTTCATCCGTTTTTTTTGCTTTCAATAGGACCTAATCCTAATTGCTTAGCTTTAGTTATAACGCACATCATTCGTAAATCGACTTGCGCTCAACGGTCTTGTGGTTCACGTTATGAAAGACTTTCTCTATCTTGTCGAAAGAAAGTTGTCTTGTAGGATTAAACTTGTCTGACAACATATACTCGAGCAGACTGCAGCGCAGCTGGCGAGCCACCGGCCGGCTGTCGATGTTGCCGCAAAGGTCGGAGCTGCACATAAGCAGCTTGCCCTTGCCCACCCTTGCCTCAAAGACGAGAGCCAGATTGCGGTTTTTGTAGAAGTTGTCTGTCATACGCACAATAGGCTCAATGCCGGGGTCTATGCTGTCGAGCACCATGGTCTTGGCTTTCTTGCACACATCCCACCACTGCCAGTTGCTGTGTTCTTCCGTCGGGAAGTCGGCAAGCGCCGGATGCGACGGGTTGCACCATATACCCATAGTGCCTGCCTGGTTGGGGAAATGAACAGGACTCCAGAACACTTGCACAAACTTGCCTTCAAGTCCGTTGAGGTCTTCGGGTGCCGGATTGAACAGCACCTTGCGGCCTTTGGCCAACGCGCTGCGCGCCTCGTCGAAGCTGCGCGTAAAGACGACATCGCCTTCGGCACATTCTGCCTGCCGCGGATATACCCAGATGTTCCATGTATTCATGCTGCCCGTATCGCCTAATGCTACGGTGAGCGTCAGCCGTGAGGCTCTTTCCACTGTGTTTAGCGGCACCGATATGGTACCTGTCTTAATGCCGTTGCCCTGCCCTATGTCTTGCCTTGGCAGAGAGCCTCGTGCCACAACGTTTCCGCGGTCGTCGGCAAGCGTCCATGAGGTTTCTACGTCATTGAGCGGTGATGGGCCGAAATTGGCCACCTCAACACTTGCGCTGAATGTTTCGTCAGTGGTATATGTTGCCTTGGCAAAACGTGCCAGCGGCACCACCGGCGAGCAGAAACGGCGAAACTCCTGAGGAGTTATTATGCCCTTGCTGTCCCAGAAGGCATCGAGCAGCCCTACAAGAGCCGTGCCCTGTCCGGGGAAATCGTGAAGGTCGAGCAGCTGGAAACCGCTGAAGCCAGGAGTTTTAAGTGCCCGCTCAATCTCTTCCTTGTATAATATGGCCGCCAGATGTCCGCTTGCCATAAGGTTTTGGCGTGCCCATGCAGCGCGCCCTTTCTTCTCAAGGTCGAGTTTCACGGCACGGAAGTTAAGGGGAATAAGGTTGCCCTTATATTTGTCTATCTCGTCGAGATTGGGATAAACGCTGTACTGCCCTATCTCGTGAGTAACAATAGGCACCGGCAGCCCGCTCACAGAGGCCGAATAATCCTGCTCAAAGCTAACGGGAGAGTCGTCGAACACGCCCTGTCCGCGCACCCAGCCCTTAGTAGTCCATTGCGATATCCAGTAGTCGTCATGAGGCTCCGGCCATGTGCCGTGCCCTTTTTCAAAGGTAAAGGTGGTTGTGGTGTAAAGACGGCGCGGGTCTTCACGGCGCAGACTTGTCATTAAATTGTCGAGCACTCCGAAGCTGCCCTGCATCTCGTTGCCCATGCTGAAAAAGCAGAACGAGGGATGATTGCCGTATTCGCTGACTATGCGCCGGCCCTCGGCCTGCAGAAACTCCACAGTAGCCATATCCCTGCCTATATTGAGCGTCCATGACGGCAATTCTATCTGGAGATAGAAGCCCATGCTGTCGGCAACATTGAAGGCGGCCTCCGGCGGACACCACGAATGGAAACGCAGATGGTTGAGCCCGTATTGGCGAGCCGTTTCAAACACTTTGTGCCATCCGGCTTCTGTGGTTGGAGGATAGCCGGCCAGCGGGAAGATGCAGCACTCGAGCGTGCCGCGCAAAAACATGCGGCGTCCGTTGATTTGCAGCTGCGCATCGCGATTAGTAAGCTTTCGCATGCCGAAAATCTCACTCACGGCATCTTGACAGCCCTTGCCTTTCAGAGTGGCTGTTGCCTTGTAGAGAGCAGGGCTGAACTCGTCCCAAAGTTCTGCGTCGGCCACAGGATAGTCAAAGGCCAGGGTGGCTCCATTTACATTGACAGTCTTGTCGGGCAAAGTTTTACCCGAAGGGTCTGTAACAGAAAACACAAGTTTTCCGTTGCGCAGCTTGCCATCACTCTCAATATTTACCACAACCTTCACCATGCTGTTGTCTACGTCAGGCGTAATCCGCACATCCTTTATTACGGCCCTGTCTTCTGCCATCAGGGCCATGCGCCCCAATATTCCGTTCCACATGGTCTGGGTTTCATTGGTATAGGCATGTGCCAGCATGTTTTCAGACATGTCATAACGCTTGCGGTTGTCCACGCGCACCACAATAACATTGCTCTGTCCCGGACGGAGCAGATGCCCGACACTGAAACGGTGAGGCGTGGTAAGACTCTCACAGAATCCGTCGGCCTTATGGCCGTTAACCCATACATCCGACCGCCACAGCACACGTTCAAGCTCTAACACTACGGGATGGTTTTTCCAGTCGGCAGGCACGTCCACCGTCTTGCTGTACCATGCCACGCCAACATAATCATACTTGCGCTTTAGATTTAAGAAAGTTTCTCTCTCCATCACCGGCTTCAATGTGCACGGCGTGCCGTACCCGGCTTCGCACAGCGTGCCCGGCAACTTTATCCTGTCGGTGAAACTGCGGTTCTGCCAGTTGTCATCAATTCCTTTGTCAAGGCTGTCGAGAGCCACAGCCCATGAGCCGGAGAGGTCAATCTCGCGCACGGATTGAGCCTGCACAGGCATGTGTAACAGCCAGCAGAGCAGGCATGTAATTAGTGATAATCTGTAAGTTTTCATATTTATTCAGGTTTGGTTATCTATGCTTGGTGGCACCATATATCAACACACGGCACACTTATGTTGTTTTCCGTCGGCAAATTTACAGCAAAACTCCTGACAAAAAAATGCAAAAATCATATAAAAAAATGCACTATCTTATTATAAGACATAAAATACACATTGTTGCCTAACATCAACAAGACATGCCTGAGCAGGCAAAAAAGGCATGTATCAATATGAAATAAAAAAGTTTAACCCAAATCTGTTATCAAGATTCGGGTTAAAGTATATACTATTAACAATTTGGGGTAAAACCTTAATTCATGACTGTCGGCTTAAATAAAATAAATGAACTCAGCGACGCGTAAACAGCGTTACACAAAGAGAAGACAGCGTAAGCAGCACGCCAACGGCCACCACTCCGGGCCACATGGCAGCCTGCCACCCGGCTCCGGCAAGAAAAGTGCCGAGAGAACCTCCGGCAAAATAGGTTGTCATGAATATGGTGTTGACACGGTTTGACGCACCGGGGCATACATCGAACATGCTGGCCTGATTGCTGAGCTGTATGCACTGCATGCCGATGTCGATAATAATTACGCCGGCTATGATGCCCACATAGGTGTCGCCAAGAAACAGCACAGATGCCCACGCAAGCAGCATGAGGGCGCAACCTATGAAATTGAAACGGCGTATGCCTACCGTCCTGACATGCTTGCCTACGGACGAGGCCGTGAGCGCACCGGCAATACCGCAAAGACCGAGAAAGCCGACAACATCGCTGTCGGCATGAAACGGAGCCTGAGCCATCTTGAACGCAAGACAGGCCCAAAGCGAAAGAAACGAGCCGAAGGCCAAACCGGCTCTTACTGAATAGACGCGCAGGGCCGGATAATCGCGCACAAGAGAGAACAGCGAGCCCATGAGCTTGGCATAAGAGCCTTTGAATGTAGGACGGATGTCGGGCAAAACCTTCAAGACAACGAAGGCGCAGACCAGCATCAAGCCGGAGGCTATAAAATACATTGCACGCCATCCGAGCATATCACCCACTACCCCGCTGACAACGCGCGAAGCAAGGATGCCGGTGAGCAGTCCGGAAATGACTATGCCTACATTGCGCCCTTTATGTTCGGGACGCGAAAACTGTGAGGCAATGGGAACAAATATCTGCGGAATCATTGAGCCTACGCCGGTGAGAAACGACGCTGCCCATATAACCTCGACACTCGTGGAACAGGCAATGGCCAAAAGAGAGAACACAAGCACGCTGAAGTTTATAAGCACTATATTCTTCCTGCGGCACAGATCGCCAAGAGGAACGATGAAAAGCAACCCGACGGCATATCCTACCTGGGTAATCATGGCTATGAGGTTGGAACTGAACTCGCTGATGCCCAAATCATGACGCATGACATTGAGCAGCGGCTGATTGTAATAGATATTGGCAACCGACACACCGGCCACAATGGCAAGGGTCCACAACACATGAGCGGGAAGTCCGCCGTTTTCTTTAAGCTCTACAGTCATCAGTTATCGCAAAATATTTTATGCCTGCAATACGCTCTTACAGACATAATATTAAGACATAAAAAGAGATATTAGAACAAAGCCCTGGCATGTATGCGAAATACGCATAACGTACAAAGCCATGTAACCGCGCAAAAGCGGCCATGCCACTACTTACGCATATCTACGCCGCTGCGGCGTGTGCGCTTGTAGCTGCGATAGTCGTCAACGGGTATCTCCACGTCGGGCTCAGTCATGTCGCCTGTGGCAGGAAGGCGGAACTTCATATATTTAATGTTGAGTCCACGCTCAATCCACTGACTTTCATAATATGTCTGGATTGAAAGAATACGCATAGTGTCGGCATCAAGACCTTCTGCATGATAAAGGTCGGTGGTTGAGAACAGCACCGGAAAGGCGTTGCGCTCTGTCATGTATGTGGTGTATGTAAAAAGGAAATTGCTGTCGGTCTTAACATGAACTATGCCTCCATCGACAAGAAAACGGCGATAACGCTCCATGAAATATGTGCTGGTAAGGCGCTTGCGCACGTTCTTCATCTGCGGATCGCTGAACGTGAGCCAGATTTCCTGCACTTCGCCGGAACCGAAAAAGCGGTCGATAATCTCGATGTTGGTACGAAGGAAAGCCACATTCTTCAATCCGTCGTTGAGAGCCTGCGTTGCCCCGGTCCACATGCGTGCGCCCTTTATATCGACACCAATAAAGTTGACGTCGGGATAGAGCCTTGCCAGCTCAACGGTGTATTCGCCCTTGCCGCATCCCAGCTCAAGCACAATGGGGTTGTCGTTGTGGAAATACATGTCGCGCCAACGGCCCTTCATGTCAAAAGGAACATTCTCAACAACCGAATAGGGATATTGAAACACATTCTCATATCTCGCCATGTCGGCGAACTTTGCCAATTTTCCTTTACTCATCTTAAAATAATTCATAATTCATAATTCACAATTCATAATTATTTGTCAACATACGGACAATTTACAACCAAAGTTGCCAATTATGAATAATGAACTATGAATTATGGATTTGTAATTTATAAATTATGAATTTTGAATTATTCAATTACCACCTTTGTCCAGTTGTGGATGTCAGGCTCTGTGCCATACTGAATGCCGCGCAGCTTGTTGTAGAGCTTTGTGCTGATAGGTCCGGGCTTGCCGTCCTTGCTGATAACATAGCTCTTATTGTTCTCCAGGTCGTCAATCTTAGAGATAGGACTGATAACGGCAGCCGTACCGCATGCTCCGGCCTCCTCGAATGTAGCCAGCTCCTCTTCAGGAATCTGGCGGCGCTCAACCTTCATGCCCATGTCTTCAGCCAGCTGCATGAGGCTCTTGTTGGTGATGCTCGGCAGAATACTGGTAGACTTAGGAGTAACGTATGTGTTGTCCTTGATACCGAAGAAGTTGGCAGCACCACACTCGTCCATATACTTTTTCTCCTTTGCGTCGAGATAGAACTCGCATGCATATCCGAGGTCGTGAGCCATCTTGTTTGCGCGCAAAGAAGCAGCATAGTTACCGCCCACTTTGTATATACCTGTGCCGAGAGGAGCCGAACGGTCGTACTCGCGTATGATGACATAAGGATTTGTAGCAAATCCACCTTTGAAGTAAGGGCCTACGGGAGTTACAAATATCATAAAGAGATACTCGCTGGCGGGATGAACACCAACCTGTGCCGACATGCCGACGAGCAGCGGACGTATGTAAAGAGTGGCACCGCTCTCGTATGTAGGTATGTAATCCTGGTTTAAGCGCACTACCTTGGTGACCATTTCCTCAAACAGCTCTGTAGAAACCTCCGGCATAAGAATGCCGCGGCATGTGCTCTGCAAGCGGGCTGCGTTTTCATCCATACGGAACACGCGAACCTTTCCGTCAGGACAGCGATAAGCCTTCAAACCCTCAAAAGCCTCCTGGCCGTAGTGCAGACACGTAGCAGCCATGTGCATCTTGATATATTCGTCGGAGCAAACTTCAATTTCACCCCACTTGCCGTCGCGATAAAAGCAACGCACGTTATAGTCTGTCGGAATGTAACCGAAAGGCAATTTTGCCCAATCCAGATTTTTCATAATCATATTATTTTTAAAGTATACAACAAATTTTACTCTATTAACAAAAGCCACCGTGATTAACCAATTGTAAAGTATAACCCCGATATACCAACGGCAAAAATAATAATAATATTACTAATCAGCAATTTTTATGACTTAATTTATTAAAAATGTCAGATTTAAATAACTTCATCGCCTATTGGGCCGTCTTATTCAGCCGGCGTTGTCGTCTTGTAGAATTTTCTTTATGTCACTGTCTGCACGACTTAGTTTATCCTTACATATTTTAATAAGTTTCTGGGCTGTCTTGAGCTGCTGACTAAGACTGTCGACATCGAGCTCGTTGCTTTCCATCTTGGCTACAATGTCTTCAAGCTGCCTTATGGCCTCATCATATTTTATTTCTTTAGGCATGGTCGTTATTTTAATAAAAAATAAAATTATTTATCCTCAATATGTGCATCATTCTTGTCTGTCGCCTCAATGTTGCTTGCCGGAGAGCGGCCGGAAGAACGGACTACCGACACGGCTGAGCCGCTGGCAAAACGTGTTTCGAGAACATCACCACATGCAAGTGTTGACGCATCGGTAACGGCCCGCCCGTTGTGAAGCGTAATTGAATAGCCACGGCGCAGGAGCAGCGACGGATCAGAAGCAGCCACACGCTGGGCAAACATCTGCACACGATGCCCTTCGACGAGAATAAGGCGCGAAGACAAAGGGGCAAGAGACGCGCCAATGGATTCGAGACGTGAACGGCGCGAAGCCAGACCCGACGACGCAGCGGCACAAAGGCGGCCATAAAGAGACGAAAGCGATGACTGTCGCCTGGTAATGACGAGCGAAGACAAGGACGGGATGCTGACCGACATACGGGCAAGGCGCATTGACTCGTAGTCGAGACGACGGCGCACGGCCGAGGTAATGCGGTCTTTGGCCGTATTGATACGGTCGAGCACATGTTTAAGATTATCTATAAGAAAAGCAGCAGCGGCCGTAGGGGTCTTTACCCTTGTGTTAGCCACCATATCGAGCACCGACTCGTCGCGCTCATGGCCTATACCCGTGATTACGGGAAGCGGGAAATTGGCCACATTCTCGGCAAGAGCCAATGTATCGAAACCTGAAAGGTCGCTCGTGGCTCCGCCGCCACGGATGATGACAACACAATCGAACAAGTCGGCACAGTCATTTATACGGTTGAGAGCCGCAATGACGCTCTGCTCAACCTGTTCGCCCTGCATAACGGCCGGAAACAATTCTACAAGAAAGTCGAATCCGTAAGCATTATTGCCAAGCTGACTGCAAAAGTCGCCATAGCCTGCGGCGGTGGCACTTGAAATTACGGCTATGCGCTGCGCAAAAAGCGGAATGGAAAGCTCACGGTTGAGGTCGAAAACACCTTCCTCTTTTAAAGTCTGCACAATCTCCATGCGCTTGCGAGCCATATCGCCAAGCGTAAATGTAGGGTCGATGTCTGTAACAATCCACGAGAATCCGTAGTTTTCGTGAAACTGTGCGCGGACCTGCAAAAGAACTTTCATGCCGGCATGAAGCCTCTCGCCCGTGACACGCTCGAAATGCGGACGGACAAGCATCCATGTGTTACGCCAGCACTTGGCTGAAGCACGGGCTACGGGGATGCTGCCAAACTCGTCTTTCTGCACCAGCTCCATATAACAATGGCCGGCTGACTCGCGCACGTCTGCCAGCTCAGCCTCAACCCAATAGGCATCAGGCATGCCAATTTCGAGAGTCTCTCTTACAAGGCCATTGAGTTCAAGAAGCGATATGGTGTGTTTCATTTCTGGCGGTCTTGCTGTCTGGCCGTTGTATAGGCACGCCAGAAATCAGGCACGCCATAGCCGTAAATGTTATCGGGTGTGGAATAGTTGTCCGCACATCGCCTTACGATGTCTATTATCTCCAGCGCCGTCTTGTCGCGCAAAGCCTGCCACAGACAAGCCACCATACCGGCTACAAGGGGAGCTGAGAACGAGGTGCCCATATCCCTAATTATAGTGCCGCGGCCGGTGATTACCGATGCCGGACTGCCAAGGGCCATTACGTCGGGCTTTACACGGTTGTCGGCCGTTGGACCGATACTGCTGAAAGCCGCGTTACGGCCGTTTGGACTTACTGCGCCAACAGTTATGATATTGTCGGCATCGGCCGGCACGTTAATCTTTTTCCACGACGACATGCCGTCGTTGCCGGCACTGTTTACAAGTACGATCCCTTTTGAAGCAAGCATCGAAGCCGTAGCTGAAATAAGAGCAGTGTGTCCGTCAAGCTGGGTGTATTTATAATTGCCAGAACTGTCGTCGAAATCATGAAAGCCCAATGAACTGTTTATTACGTCAACCCCAACACTGTCGGCAAATTCTGCTGCTGCGGCCCAATAGTCTTCTTCGGCAAGACTTTCTGTAAATTCATCCTCGCACCTCAGAAGCCAGTAAGAAGCATCTGGAGCCGTACCGACAAATATGTTAGGCTCTCTCACGGCCATGGCCGACAGCACTTTTGTGCCATGCTCCATTTCCTTAAATATGCTCTTAGACTTAGGCACCACAAAATCTTCCCAGCCGACAATGTTTACATCTTGCAGGCAAGGAATAAGGTCAGTGTTCATAAAGCCGCCGTCAAAAACGGCAATAGTGATTCCCTTGCCCGTAAACCCATGATTGTGCATACGCACTCCGCCAAGCATCTCTACCTGCTCACGGGTAACTCCGTAATAATTCTGCGCCACGGTGTCCCAACGGTTAAACTCGGTGTGATACTTCATTCTTGACGAAACGGAATTGATGGAGTCTGGCGAGGTCCATACCTTTTTGACACTCTTGACGCAGGGCAACAGTGACAAGCGTCTGACAAGCTCGGCATTCTTGCTCCGCACAAGCAGTGTGTTGTTCCATTTGCTGCGGCTCACAACGGCAACATCCTCAGAACTTATAGCCTTAATATATGCCGGATTAACAGGCAAGTCGGTAGAATCTATTGCTATATGCTGCCGCCTGCGTCGTGCTATCGATTTTTCAGACAAAAACTCACCTGGGCTGTCTATGCTGAAAGGAGTCCCGTTTTTATCTTTAAGCAAGACACGATACATATAAGTCTTGCCGCCCGGATACTTTATCTTGCGTCCCTTGTCGGAACCGTACGCCGCTGCAGCCATTGTCAATATAGTAAAGACGAAAAGAAATATTAGCTTTTTCATCTGCCGACATTATTTTTTATTAAATGCAAAGTTAGCTCTTTTAAGCGTAAACACAAAGACTATAAAGCATTAATTTTCCATGCAGCCAGCTAAAAATCGTATGTAAACGACAAAAAACATTGCAGCGTTTATTTCACAAAGTTTGCCTTGCGCCGGCTTTGTTATCTTCAGCTCATGCAAGAAGATTTTACACATAAGGCAGAACAATCTGTTTTACGCACAACATCCCGACAAATCGGCACAACAGTACAAACCATTTAATATCAATGAGTTACAAAGCAACACAGCACTTTATTCCGCTTTAAGCAATGCCATTTTATATCCCCTTTTGCAAAAGGTGGCCTTTCACGCTGTAAAAGGCCACAAATCGCACGCTAAAAGGGCACCTTTTGGAATGCGATTTGCCGTGTTTTGTAAAATCAAACATTGACGGGCATTTTTAAACCCAAATACAGCCTGACAAGCCCCTGTTCAGACATGATGTCAAAAGCCCTTTGAATATACGCTTTTTGTGATTGAAACAACACGTCAGACAGCTTAGTATGAAACGGCTATCAGCTTTTCGCACACAGAGAATTTTATGCCTTACAGACAGCGGGCAATACAGACAACACAAGTACCAACAGCCGGCAAACAAAACAAAAACATTGGCATGAAAACAAACAAAAACAGTTTTTTACAACAATTTACTTTGCAATTAGACCAACATACAGTAACTTTGCACAGATTAAGATTGGTATAGCATTATGGATAATAAACAAGCAACACTTGAACTGGGAACAAAACCGGTGGGCAAACTGCTTATGCAATATGCCCTGCCCGCCATCATAGCGATGACGGCGGCCTCGCTGTACAACATGATTGACAGTATTTTTATAGGTCAAGGCGTAGGTCCACTGGCAATATCAGGACTGGCGATAACGTTCCCCCTGATGAACCTCTCGGCTGCATTCGGAGCCGCAGTCGGCATCGGTTCATCTACATGTATATCGGTAAAGCTTGGACAAAAAGACTATCGAAAAGCTGAGCTGATATTCGGAAACAGCATTGTACTGAACATCATTGTGGGAGTAGCCTTCGGAGTTATATCACTGCTTTTTCTCGACCCGATACTCTACTTTTTCGGTGCGAGCGAAAACACTATTCCTTATGCGCGCGAATACATGCTCGTGGTTTTAGCCGGCAACGTGTTCTCGCAAACATTCTTCGGCATGAATGCCATACTGCGCGCCGTGGGAAAGCCGCGCCACGCCATGTTTGCCACGATGTCGTCTGTGGTTCTCAACACCATTTTGGCACCGATATTTATCTGGCCGATGAAAATGGGAATACAGGGAGCGGCCCTGGCCACGGTAATATCACAAATCGCATCGCTTGCATGGCAGTTATGGCTGTTCACCAAGCCAAAGGAGATAGTGCACTTTAAAAAAGGCATATACAAGCTGAGAAGCAACATCCTGAAAAATATCATCGGCATCGGTATGTCGCCGTTTGCAATGAACGTTTGTGCGTGTATTGTGGTTATATTCATCAACACCAGTTTATATAAATATGGAGGCGACATGGCCGTTGGTGCATACGGAATAGCCAATAAGGTGGCATTTGTATTTATAATGGTAACAATGGGATTAAACCAGGGCATGCTTCCTATTGCAGGATATAACTATGGCGCACAGCGCTTCGACCGCCTGATGAAAGTGCTGAAATGCGCAATAATAGCAGGAACAGCTATAACCACAACAGGATTTCTGATTGTACACATCTTTCCTTATCAGTGCGCACGACTGTTTACGACAGATGCCGAACTAATAGACAAAGCCATGCGGGCAATAAAAATAAACATGGCAGCCTTCCCGTTTGTAGGATACCAGATGGTTATCACAAACTTTTTCCAAAGCATCGGCAAGGCAAAGATAAGCATATTCCTGTCGCTGTCACGACAGATGCTGTTCCTTCTGCCGCTGCTGATTATCCTCCCACACTTCTTTAAACTCGACGGTGTGTGGATATCTCTGCCAACAGCAGACACCATTGCCTCAATAATAGCCGCAGTAATGATGACAAAATATATGAGAAAATTCAAAAAACAAAATAAAGCCGTGCCTTATGGAAACCAAGAAGAAAATAATAATTAACGTAGGAAGACAACTCGGAAGCGGCGGACTTATTATAGCAAAGATGCTTGCAAACGAATTTGGATGTAAGTTTTACGACCGCGAGCTGCTGAACCTCGCAGCGAAAGAAAGCGGATTCAGTGAAAAATTTTTTGAGCAGAACGATGAGAAAAAAGGATTTTTCAAGTCGTTGTTCCACATGCATGTGCCTTATATATCAGACAACTGCTTTTACAACAACAAGCTGTCGCAGGAAAGCCTGTTCCAGTTTCAGAGCGATGCCATACGCAAGGCGGCAGAAGCCCACTCGTGTGTCTTTGTAGGCAGATGTGCCGACTACGTGCTCCGCGACTTTAACGACATGGTAAGCGTCTTCATAACCGCAAACATGGACGAACGCATAGAACGTGTATGCAAGAGACACAACTGCAGCAAGGAGGAGGCAAAAAAGATTATCGAAAACAAGGAAGACAGCCGCTCCTCATACTATAACTATTATACGGGCAAGAAATGGGGACACAGCACGTCATACGACCTGTGCGTAAACTCAAGTCTGCTTGGAATTGAAGGCACTGCCGACTTTCTGAAAGAGTTTGTCATAAAGAGCCTGAACTTAAAATAATACCGATGCAGCACGGCCTGGCATTATTGTCCAGCGCCGGCTGCCAGCAGCATTATCGCATAACAAAAAGCCGTTAATGAATTATGAAACGCATAGGGATAATAAGCGACACACACGCCTATTGGGACGAGAAATACCTGAAATATTTTGAGCCATGCGATGAAATATGGCATGCAGGAGACATTGGTTCGCTCGAGGTGGCACAAAAGCTGGCAGAATACCGCACGCTTAGAGCCGTCTACGGCAACTGCGACGGAGGCGACCTCAGGCGTATGTTCAGAGAGACTTTACGCTGGAAATGTGAGGACACCGAGGTGCTGATGAAGCATATCGGAGGCTATCCGGGCAACTACGACGCAAGCATCAGAGGCTCGATATACGCCATGCCGCCACAGCTTTTCATAAGCGGACACTCGCACATCCTTAAAGTTAAATTCGACAAAACGCTAAACCTGCTGCACATAAACCCCGGGGCTGCCGGACTGCAAGGATGGCATAAAGACCGCACTCTGATAAGGCTCACGATAGACGGAAATACCTTTAAAGACCTTGAGGTTGTTACATTATCAGACCCAAGAAAAGCTGACGGACACAATTTTTAGGCAAAAAACGAGTTATCTTAAATAAGAATACTAACAATAAAAATCAATAATATGAAAACTTATCTTGTTACCGGAGCTGCCGGATTTATCGGCTCAAATTTTATTAAATATCTTCTCTATAAAAAATATAAGGAAGACGACATCAAGATAATTGTGCTCGACTTGCTTACATACGCAGGTAATTATGGTACAATAAAAGACGATATTGACGGCAGGAGATGCGTGTTTGTACACGGAGACATACGCGACAGCAAACTGGCCGACAAGATATTTTCAGAAAACGATATTGACTATGTTGTAAACTTTGCCGCCGAAAGTCATGTTGACCGCAGCATAGAGAATCCCCAACTGTTTCTCGAAACAAACATTCTCGGTACGCAAAACCTGCTCGACGCTGCAAGAAAAGCATGGGTTACAGGAAAAGATGAAACGGGATACCCCGTATGGAAAGCAGGCAAACGCTTCCATCAGGTCAGCACCGACGAAGTGTACGGTTCACTGGGCAAGGAAGGCTACTTTACAGAAAAGACACCGCTCTGCCCCCACAGTCCTTACAGTGCTTCAAAGACAAGTGCCGACATGATTGTCATGGCATACCACGACACTTACCACATGCCTGTAACAATAACAAGATGCTCTAACAACTACGGTCCTTACCACTTCCCCGAAAAGCTTATTCCGCTGATAATAAACAATATTCTTGAAGGCAAACAGCTCCCGGTTTACGGCAAGGGAGACAACGTGAGAGACTGGCTTTATGTAGAAGACCACTGCAAGGCCATAGACCTTGTGGTGCGCGAAGGCAAGGAAGGAGAAGTGTATAACGTCGGAGGCCACAACGAAATGACTAACATCGACATCGTAAAACTGACGATAAAGACCATTCACGACATGATGGCCGAAAACAAAGAGCTGCGCAAGATACTGAAGAAACAGGTGAAAGACACTGACGGCGAGATAGCCATCGACTGGATTAACGACAGCCTTATCACGTTCGTTAAAGACCGCCTGGGCCACGACCAGCGCTATGCCATCGACCCGACAAAAATCAAGAATGAGCTAGGATGGTATCCTGAGACAAAGTTTGCCGACGGCATTGTTAAGACGATTAAATGGAATCTCGAAAACCAAGACTGGGTGAAAGAGGTTACAAGCGGCGATTATCAGAAGTATTACGAGCAGATGTATTCAAACAGATAACCACAAAAGATAATGTCAGGAAATGATGTATCACACTCCATTTTCTGACATTTGTCAAACATATATAATAATAACAACTTTTCATAACATTCTTTTATCAAGATGGACGCACTCTCACAAGAGCTTCAGGATTTTCTGATAAGACTCGGCAAAGAACCGCATTGCGTAAGCGAAAAGATTGAACATTACATAAAGCACATAATGCACCTTATCTACGCTGACGACGAAGCCGTGCTTCAACAGTATTACGGACTGTTCGGCAACGATGTCAAACCGCTTGAAGACATTGCAAAGGAACACAACGTAAGCCCCGAAACAATGAGAAAAATCATAGAGGCGAATGTAAGGAGAATGGCCGTATCCCCAGAATGGCAGATGGTAAAACAATTAATCAAAGAATAAACAATGAAGAAGATATTGCTTTTAGGCTCGGGAGAACTGGGCAAGGAATTTGTTATTGCGGCCAAACGTGCCGGACAATACGTTATCGCATGCGACCGCTACGCCAATGCTCCGGCAATGCAGGTGGCAGATGAATGCGAAGTATTCAGCATGCTCGACGGCGATGCGCTCGACAAAGTGGTGAAAAAACATCAGCCGGACATCATCGTTCCGGAAATAGAAGCCATACGCACGGAACGTCTTTTCGACTTTGAAAAAGAAGGAATACAGGTTGTTCCAAGCGCACGTGCCGTGAACTTCACCATGAACCGCAAGGCCATACGCGACCTGGCAGCAAAGGAACTTGGACTGAAAACAGCCAAATATTTCTATGCCAAAACACTCGATGAACTGAAAGAGCACTCGAAAGAAATCGGTTTTCCATGTGTTATAAAGCCTCTGATGTCATCATCCGGACACGGACAGAGCATTGTAAAGTCTGCTGATGAACTCGAAACGGCCTTCAATGCAGCCATGGAAGGCAGCCGCGGAGACGTAAAGGAAATAATAATCGAGGAATTTATACACTTCGACAGTGAGTTTACACTCCTGACTGTTACACAGAAAGACGGCCCTACACTCTTCTGTCCGCCGATAGGGCACGTACAGAAGAGCGGCGACTACCGCGAAAGCTGGCAGCCGTTTGCACTCTGCGAGGCCGACCTCAAAGAAGCGCAACACATGGCGGAAGCTGTTACAAAGGCGCTCACAGGAGCTGGAATATGGGGCGTGGAGTTCTTCCTCAGCCGTGACAAAGGCGTCATATTCTCAGAACTTTCACCCCGTCCGCACGACACAGGCATGGTAACGCTCGGCCATACTCTTAACCTCAACGAGTTTGAACTGCACTTCCGTGCCGTAATGGGGCTGCCAATTCCGGCCATACATCTTGAACATGCAGGCGCAAGCGCCGTTGTCCTGGCCAAAGAGGAGGCTCACCACGAACCCGAATACAACATGCTCGACGTTCTGAAAGAAGACTATACACGCCTGCGCATCTTCGGAAAACAGGAACAACACGTTAACAGACGCATGGGCGTAGTGCTTTGCTACGGAGATGCAGATGCTGACACAACAGCACTGAGAGACAAGGCCAAGCGACTGGCAGAAACCGTAATAAAATAAAAAAGATGCCATAAGCAACGACGGAGCAAGAGCATGTCTACGCTCCGTCGTACCGCCATATAAGCCTAAAACCTTAAAATAATTAATATGAATAAAATAATTGAACTACCCAAAATAATAGATCCACGCGGCAATCTGACTGTAGCTGAAAGCATTAAGAACATTCCTTTCGACATAAAGCGTGTTTATTGGGTTTATGACGTGCCGAGTGGCGAACACCGCGGAGGACATGCTCACAAGCAGTGCAAGGAACTGCTTGTTGCGGTAAGCGGAAGTTTTACTGTAACACTAGATGATGGAAACGAAAAACACACGTACCTTCTTAACCATCCATATCAAGGACTTTTCATCGACGTGAACATCTGGCGAACACTCGACGATTTCTCATCGGGAGCGGTATGCCTTGTGCTTGCTTCTGAAAGATTTGAGGAAGAAGACTACATACGCGACTATAACGACTATCTGGGATACGTCAAGGACAAGCCGCAAGAGCTATAACATGCAAGCAAAAAATGTAAAGATGAACAAAATTATAAAATATTCTGACCTGACAAAAAACACCGAAAGATATTCGTCTGAAATAGAGGAAGCCGTCAAGAGGGTTGTAAACAGCGGATGGTATCTGCGCGGCAAAGAGACAGAACGCTTTGAACACGACTTTGCGGCATACATCGGTACGGCCCATTGCGTAGGCTGCGGCAACGGACTCGACGCGCTAACGCTCATTCTGAGAGCCTACATCGAAATGGGCGTAATGAGGGAAGGCGACGAGGTTATCGTTCCGGCAAACACTTATATAGCATCAATACTGGCCGTTACAGAGAACAAACTGGTGCCCATAATGGTTGAACCGGACATTGAGACGCTGCAAATAGACGACAGACTTATTGAACATACAATAACCGGACGCACCAAAGCCATTATGATTGTACATCTTTACGGACGCTGCGCATACACCAAAAAAATTGGCGAACTGTGCAGAAAACATAATCTGAAGCTTATTGAAGACAACGCACAGGCACACGGCTGCACACACAACGGCATACGCACGGGAGCACTGGGCGATGCCGCAGGACATAGCTTTTACCCGACAAAGAACCTCGGCGCACTGGGAGACGCAGGCGCCGTGACTACAAACGACAGCGAACTTGCCGACATGGTGCGCTCATTGGGCAACTATGGCTCGGCCAGAAAATATATATTCGACCACATAGGACGAAACAGCCGCATAGACGAACTGCAGGCCGCCGTGCTTGATGTCAAGCTGAAATATCTCGACGAAGACAACAGACTGAGACGCGACAAGGCGCTGCGTTACATAAGGAACATAAACAACAAGGACATAAAAGTGCCGTCAGAAAAATATTGGGAGAACAGTGTTTTCCACATTTTTCCCATTCTTTGTGAAAGGCGCGACGAACTGAAAGCCTATCTTAGCGAGCACGGAGTGCAGACAGAAGTGCACTACCCCATTGCCCCGCACAAGCAGAAATGCTATGAAAGCCTGGCCTCGTTGCAGTTGCCGGTGACAGAACGGATACACCGGCAGGAACTGAGCCTGCCCATGAGTCCTGCGCTCGACGAGAAGGAGCAGGACTATGTGATAGAACTTCTCAACAACTTTTAAGCCGACCAGCCGTATGCAACTATACGAAGTTACCGCCGAAGAATACGCTCAGGCAGGATTTTATGCCCACATATACAACACGCCGGAGTTTTCAGAGCTTAACAAGGCCAAGACCAACGGCGTTCACTACATTCTGATTAAGGACAACAAGACAAGATTCTCGATTGTACTCGGCGAGAAAGGCGACTGCATGTGCAGTCCGTTCTCTGCTCCCTACGGCGGTTTCAACATGAATACACCGCAGCGCATTGCATATATGGACGAGGCCGCAGCTCTGCTGAAAGACTGGGGCAAAAGCCATGACAAGAAGATAAAGATAACGCTGCAGCCGTCGGTCTACGACGATACGCAGCTCTCGAAATGGGCAAACGTGATGTTCAGAAACGGCCGGCTGACCAACATCGACCTCAACTATCACTTCGACCTGTCGATATTTCCGCATTATGAAAGTTTCATAGACCGGAGCGCACGCAAGAACCTACATAAGGCATTGGCCGGAAATTTCGCAATGACTCACCTCGACAGCAGTAATGCCGACGACATATCGAGGGCCTACGGCGTGATAAGCATCAACCGCAAGGAACACGGCTATCCGCTCAGAATGAGTCTGCAAGACGTTGCCGACACAGTGAAAATAATTGATGCCGACTTCTTTGTGGTGTCGCACAACGGCACAGATGTGGCTGCCGCACAGGTGTTTAAGGTAACGGAGGATGTGGCACAGGTGATTTACTGGGGCGACTTGAAAGAATATTCCAACCTCAGAACGATGAATTTTCTGGCATACAAGATATTCGGATATTACTACAAAAAAGGGTTCAGGATTCTCGACATCGGTCCGTCAACCGAAGACGGGGTGCCCAACAACGGCCTCTGCGACTTTAAGGAGGCCATAGGATGCTCGGTTACGCAGAAGCTCTTCTTCGAACTCTGACGCCTACAATAATCATAATAAACAAAAAAGACGAAGCCCAAACCGGTTATTATATTACATCTTTCAGAAAGAGTAACAGCCGGTTTGGGCTTCGTTTATGTCTGAGAGTCAGCTGTATTTCAGTCTGTAAGTATCACGGTAACGCCGCGCGCTGCCTGCGCTCCCATAACAAGAGCCTGCGCTATGTCGGCCGTCTTGGACGGGCCTGATATGAACGAGCCGTAGCCATAGTCTGTAAACTGTATGCGCTCGTATGCCTGATGCATGTTGCTAACGATGCTCTTGCGGCTGAGCAGTATTACAAGATACTCTGAAATGAAGCATACGGCCTTCTCTTTCATTGTCTGCGGAATCCACACACAGCCGTTCTCTGCCACTCCTATTTCGCCCCTTACAATGCCGACGTCTGTTCCGTTGAGGTCCTGCGCCTTTTCAACGGTATCAGGATTGCGGTCGGCAATGGTTATTTCGGGCAGACTGCTTGCAAACACCTTTGCCTCGGGATACAAGCTCCTGATAACATTGTTTATGTCGTCGCCGGCGGACAGGTCTACCACATGGCTGCCCACATTCTCGCTCATGGCAACAAACTGCGCAAGAGGATTGTCGTATTCAACACCCTTCAAGGTGCTGAAATCGGGCATGTCATACTGCCCCGTAACCTTCATGTTGCGGCGGTATCTTGAAAGTATTTCTTCCTTCGTACTCATTTCACTTCTCCTTTCTTCCACATTGTCTGGAACGATTCGTGCGGGAACTCCGGCATTTCGTGCCCTATGCCCCACCCGTTAAGTTTGTTATACATCAGCAGTCGCGGCAGATGGTTGGCCAACGGCGCAAATTTGAGCGACGTGCTGTAGAGGCCCGGATGACCGAAAAGATACTTCATTCCTGCCGACATGGCCTTCTTCATCGGGTCGGCCTTGCCCAGCGAGTCGAGGTTCTGCCGCCATCTGTATATCTGTTCCGACAGGTTAACCTTAACAGGACACACATTGTCGCACGAACAGCAAAGCGAGCATGCGCTCACGTTGTCGGAATATTTAACCGGATTTTTCAACATTCCGAGGTTTATTCCGACAGGACCGGGAATGAAGTATGTATAAGAATAGCCTCCGCTGCGGCGGTAAACGGGGCACGTGTTCATGCAAGAGCCGCAGCGTATGCACTTCAGCGTTTCCCAATGTTCTGTGTTTGCTATGATGTCGCTGCGTCCGTTGTCTACCAAAATTATGTGCATTTCGCCTCCCGGACGTGCCTTGCGGAAGTGTGACGTATAAGACGTTGTGGGCTGACCTGTGGCCGCACGGCAGAGCAGGCGCTGGAACACAGCCAGCGAACGGTAGTCGGGAATAACCTTTTCGAGACCCATCGCAGCGATATGCAGCTTCGGAACAGAGGTTGACATGTCAGCGTTGCCCTCGTTGGTGCACACCACTATATCGCCCGTGGCGGCAACGCCGAAGTTGGCACCCGTCATGCCTGCGTCGGCCGTCATAAACTCGTTGCGCAGACTTATGCGCGCCTGATAGGTAAGATATGTGGGGTCGTAGTTGCCCTTCTCGCTCCCGAGCACGCGCTCAAAGAGATGTCCCACCTCTTCCTGCGTTATATGTATGGCCGGCACAACAATGTGGCTCGGCTTCTGCTTCATAAGCTGAAGGATGCGCTCGCCGAGGTCTGTCTCAACGACATCAATGCCGTGCCGCTCCAAAAACGGGTTCATCTCGCACTCCTCGGTAAGCATCGACTTGCTCTTAACAAGCTTCTTTACGTTGTGCGACGTGAGTATTTCAAGCACAATGCTGTTAAACTCTTCAGCGTCTTTGGCCCAGTGAACCTTCACTCCGTTCTTTTCGGCGTTGGCCGCAAACTGCTCCAGATATTTGTCAAGATGCGTAACCGTGTGGCGCTTTATGGCGCTTGCCGTGTCGCGCAGCCGTTCCCACTCGTCAAGCCCCATGGCCATGCTGTCGCGTTTGTCGCGCAACGACCAGAATGTGGCGTCGTGCCACTTGGCGTTCTTTCCGTTCTCCAGGAATTTCTGTGCTGCTTTTCTGTGTAGTGTGCTCATAGTCCTGCCGCTAAAATTTGTACAATATGAATAAACTTTATGTCTTTCTTCTGCCGCTTGGCCACGCCCTGCAGATGCATCAGGCACGAGCTGTCGGGGCCTGTTATATACTCTGCGCCCGTGGCCATGTGGCGTTCAAGCTTGTCGATGCCCATCTGCGTGGACACCTCTGGCTCCTCAACCGAGAACATGCCGCCAAATCCGCAGCACTCGTCAACGCGCTCAGGCTCGCAGACTGTTACGCCCTCAACAAGCGACAGCAGGTCCTTGAGCTTTGAATATTTAGGGATATTGCGCTCGCTGGGCGACGAGATGCCAAGCTCGCGCACTCCGTGACAAGAGTTGTGCAGACTTACCTTGTGATAAAACTTGCCCGGAAGCGATTTTACCTTCAGAACGTCGTGCAGAAACTCGCAGATGTCCATTATCTTGTCTGATGTCTCGCAGAAATGCTTGCCCTGAAGCAGTCTGGGATAGTTGAGCTTTACGAAAGCCGCACAACTGGCCGAAGGGGCCACCACATAATCAAAACCCTTGAAGATGTCCTCAAAATGCTCGGCCAAGGGCACGGCCTTGTCTTCAAAACCGGCATTTGCCATAGGCTGACCGCAGCATGTCTGCTTTAGCGGATACGTAACATCTACCTGCAGATGCTTCAGCAGCTTATAGCAAGCCACCGCCACCTCAGGATATAGCGCATCAACATAGCAAGGAATAAAAAGTCCTGTTTTCATATAGTTATATAAATTTTGTCCGCAAGCCATAACGGCCAGGCAGCCATAAGGGAGCTAACCGGGCTTAAAAGCACAGCCACCATACGTTCTGGCTAAATATATTTCAGTAGTTGTGTGGAGGCTGTTTACCTACCGCAAAGGTAATAATTTTAATATTAACAGCAAACATCTTTCAGCAACAAACTGTATCAGATTTGTGCAAACGTTCATGCACTGAAAGCGTAACATGCCTGACTGTAAAACAGACATTGCAGACAGACGTTTATACACAGAATTTAAGTTAGGGCTGCATTTATGCAAAAGTTTTTCCATATCATCGATTTGGGTTTATCCGGCCAGAGCACGGACGATTTGCAAAAGGACACCTTTCACCGTCCAAAATGCCGTCTTTTGCAGGCTAAAAGACCGTCTTTTACAAGCCAAAAGGCCACCTTTCAGAAATACATTGATTATCAGTCACTTACAGACACATATATTCATCTGGCGGAAGGGGTGGCAAGCCGTCTGAAAAACACACTCAAAAGGAGGCTATTTCTTGCCAACAGGTAATATCTACGGCTGCCATATATATAATAGGTGGAAAGTTTTTTTATAAACAATGCTTAAAAGTAAACGATGTATGAAGCAATTTTATTAATTTTGCAAACCTGTTTCACACCAAACATATAATTACAGAGACATTATGACACCTAAAGAAATACGCAACGAAAAGCTCGCTGCAAAGATGATTAAGAACCTGGAACGCCGCAATTTTAAGGCTTGTTACTGTGCCACGGCGGCTGAAGCCGTAAAGGCTGTGTCGGCCATGATTCCCGACGGAAGCAGCGTTACGTGGGGCGGCTCGATGACTATCAGGGACATGGGACTTACCAAAGCCCTGCACGAAAGAGACCTGAAGGTGCTCGACCGGGACGAGGCCGAGACGCGCGACGAGGCGCAGCAGATTTACCGCGAGGCTTTTTCGTGCGACTACTATCTGTCGAGCGTCAACGCCATCAGCGAAGACGGCGTTATTGTAAACATCGACGGCAACGGCAACCGCGTGGCCGCAATAACCTTCGGACCTAAGCACGTGATATTCGTCGTGGGGCTCAACAAGGTGGCGCAGGATGTTCAGAGCGCACTGGCAAGGGCACGCTCTACGGCAAGTCCTATTAACGCGGCACGCTTCGACATCAAGACTCCGTGCCAGGTTGACGGCATCTGCCACAACTGCAACTCGCCCGAGAGCATCTGCAACTATATCCACTTCATGCGCAACTCTCATCCGGCAGGACGCCACACCGTGGTTCTCGTCGGCGAAGACTTGGGCTACTGATGTCCGCCTGCTTACGCAAGCAACGGCCATACTGTCTGGCTGACGCGACAGCAACATCTCACATAAAACAAAAAATACATCTTATAAAAGCATAATATATGATTGTCTGCATTGCCGAGAAACCAAGTGTAGCAAAAGACATAGCACGGATTTTGGGAGCAACAAAACCGTGCGACGGATTCATGGAGGGCAACGGCTATCAGGTTACATGGACATTCGGTCATCTTTGTACACTGAAAGAGCCCGACGACTATACGCCTCTATGGAAAAAATGGTGTCTGAGCGCACTGCCGATGCTGCCTCAGCGATTTGGCATAAAGCTGATAGACGATGCCGGTATTCGCAAACAGTTCTCGGTGATAGAGAAGCTAATGCAGACGGCAGACAGCATAATAAACTGCGGAGACGCCGGACAGGAGGGTGAACTTATACAGAGATGGGTCATGCAGAAGGCTCAGGCCAAATGCCCCGTCAAGCGTTTGTGGATATCGTCGATGACCGACGAGGCCATACGCGAGGGATTTCAGTCGCTGAAAGACCAGAACGAATATCAGCCGCTGTATCTTGCCGGACTGAGCCGTGCCATAGGCGACTGGATTCTCGGCATGAATGCCACAAGGCTTTACACGCTTAAATACGGACAATACAAGCAGGTGTTGTCCATAGGCCGCGTGCAGACGCCCACCCTCGCGCTGATTGTGAACAGGCAGAAGGAGATAGACAATTTCAAGCCGGAGCCTTACTGGGTGCTGTCAACGATATACCGCGACACGCTGTTCACGGCCACTTCGGGCAAGTTTACGAGCAAGGAAGAGGGTGAGCAGTCGTTCGACAAGATAGCAGGCAAGCCCTTTGTCGTAACCGACGTGCAGAAGAAAGCCGGAAAAGAAGCACCTCCGCATCTCTACGACCTTACGTCGTTGCAGGTAGACTGCAACAAGAAATTCTCCATGAGCGCCGAACTCACACTCAACACCATACAGTCGCTCTACGAGAAAAAGCTCACCACATATCCTCGTGTAGACACTCAGTATCTCAGCGACGACATCTATCCCAAGTGTCCTGCAACTCTTAAAGGGCTCAGGGGCTATGAGGCTTTCACGCTTCCTCTGGCAAATAAGAATTTGCCAAAGAGCAAGAAAGTGTTCGACTCGTCTAAGGTAACCGACCACCATGCCATCATCCCCACCGGCGTTCCGGCCTCTAACCTTACCGACCTCGAGCGTAACGTCTACGACCTTATTGCCCGACGTTTCATCAGCGTGTTCTATCCCGACTGCAAGTTCTCTACGACCACTGTAATGGGCAAAGTTGAGGACGTTGACTTTAAGGTCAGCGGCAAACAGATTAACGACCCGGGGTGGCGCGTTCTGTATGACAAGGATACGCAAAACGCCGATAACGACATTGCGAACAGTCAGGAAGAAGAGCGAACATTGCCCACATTCACAAAGGGAGAAAGCGGACCTCATACTCCAACTCTCACTGAAAAGTGGACAACTCCGCCCAAATATTACACCGAAGCAACATTGCTGAGGGCCATGGAAACGGCCGGAAAGTTTGTCGACGACGAGGAGTTGCGTGCTGCCTTGAAAGAGAACGGCATCGGAAGGCCGTCTTCGAGAGCCAACATAATCGAGACTCTGTTCAAGAGACGTTACATCAAACGCAAAAGAAAAAACATAGTTGCCACTCCTACGGGAATCGAACTCATAGACACTATTAAAGAAGAACTGCTCAAAAGCTGCGAACTCACGGGTATATGGGAGAAGAAACTGCGCGACATTGAACACAAGAAATATGACGCCGGACAGTTTATCAACGAACTGAAAGAGCAAATCACCACAATCGTCAACGATGTTCTGGCCGACAACAGCAATCGTCACGTAACCATAATGAGTGACGAAGACATGAAAAAAAAGACATCGAAAAAGGTGTCGAATCCAAGAAAAAAGGCTGAAAGCAAGACCGTAAAGACTGCCGGACAGCAGCCTGACGCGGCACAGAAAGCCGATGCCGCACAGCCAAACAAGCCAGAACCGGCACTGCAGACAATGCAGGCCGATGACTCGATTGTAGGCTCTGCATGCCCAATATGCGGTCAAGGACACATCATAAAAGGCAAAACGGCCTACGGATGCAGCCGCTGGAAAGAAGGATGCACATTCAGACTGCCTTTCAAACAATAAATCAGGCCTTTTTGTGTTATTATATAATAACAAAGGTTTTAAGAGCCCCTAAACATTGGTTTTATATATAACAACTAAGGTTTCGTGATGAAAGAAAAGCTTTACACACTCATAATAATATGCTTTACGATGCTGCTTACAGCGTCGTGCGGCGCCGACCATTACATGAAAAAAGGTGAGAAATATCTCGCCTTAGGCGAATATTATGACGCTGCGGCCGAATTTAAGACCGCGTATAACAAGACCTCACCCAAAGACAAGGACAAAAGAGGCGAACGGGCAAAGAAACTTGCCGGATGCTACGACCGCATAAACTCAACACAAAAAGCCATTGCGGCATACCGGAACACGATAAGATACAACAAGGCCGACATCGACACGCACCTTTCCTTTGCACGTGTGCTGATGAAAAACGGCAGCTATAAGGAGGCTGCAAAGGAGTTTCAGCTCGTGCTCGACTCACTTCCCGACAACGAACTCGCCAAGACCGGACTGCTGTCGGCACAGACAGCACAGGCCGAAAAGGAAGCCGGCTCGAGATATATCGTAAAGAAGATGGACGTGTTCAACTCGCGCCGGGCCGACTATTCGCCCATGCTCTTCGGTGACGAATACGACCAACTGTACTTCACTTCTACGAGAAACGAGGCCGAAGGCGACGAACTGAGCGGCATAACGGGCACCAAAGCTGGCGACATATTTGTGTCGCAGAAGGACGACAAGGGCAAATGGGGCAAACCGGAGGCCATTGTTTCGGGCCTCAACACTGAGTTTGACGAGGGCGCATGCTGCTTTACGCCAGACCAAAGTCAGATGTATCTTACCCAATGCACCACCGACCCGAACTATCCGAGGTACGCAACCATAGTGACATCTAACCGCGCCGATGCCGCATGGAGTAAGGCTTCAGCTCTCGAAATAACACGCGACACGCTGTCGAGCTATGCCCATCCGGCCGTATCGCCCGACGGACAATGGCTTTATTTCACGTCTGACATGCCGGGAGGAAAGGGCGGATACGACATATGGAGAGTAAGACTTACAAGTAACGGACTTGGAGGCGTGGAGAATCTTGGCGAACCCGTCAACACGCCGGGCAACGAGATGTTCCCCACTTTCAGGCCGAACGGCGACCTTTATTTCTCGTCTGACGGACACAAAGGCCTCGGCGGACTCGACATATACATAGCTAAGGTGGACAAGAAGACAAAGAAATTTGTGCTCGAACACCCTGGTTATCCGCTCAACTCTTATGGAGACGACTTCGGAATGACTTTTGAAGGGCCCCACAACCGCGGCTTCTTCTCATCGAACAGAGGCGACGGCAGAGGATGGGACCACATATACAGCTTTGAAAAACCGGAGATAATACAGACCGTGAAGGGCTGGGTTTACGAGATGGACGGCTACGAACTGCCCGACGCACTGGTGTATATGATAGGCAGCGACGGTACCAACCTAAAGCTGAACGTTAAGGGCGACGGCTCTTTTACGCAGGTTATAAACCCGAATGTAGACTACATGATGCTTGCAACATGCAAGGGTTTCCTCAACCACAAGGAAGAACTGAGGGTGAAGCCGGTGACAGAATCAGAAGAATATGTGCTGCAGTTTCCGCTCGCCTCGATACGTGTACCGGTGCTGATAGACAACATATTCTACGACTTTGACAAGTATTCGCTGCGCCAGGAGTCGACCAAGGCGCTCGACGAGCTTATCAAGTTGCTGAACGAAAACCCCAACGTGACCATCGAACTGAGCGCACACTGCGACTATAAGGGCAGCGCGGAATATAACAAGACCCTGTCGCAGAAGAGAGCCGAGGCCGTGGTAAACTATCTGATAGAGCACGGCATAGCTAAAGACCGCTTGTCGCCGGTAGGCTACGGCAAGGAAAAACCGAAGACAATACGCAAGAAGCTGACCGAGAAATATCCGTGGCTGAAGGAGGGCGACGTGCTGACAGAAGAGTTCATAAAGAAACTCGACGAGGAAAAACAGGAGATATGCAACCAGCTGAACCGACGTACAGAGTTCATCGTTCTTAGGATTACATACGGAATGTTTGACGAAAACGGCAATCTGAAGAATCCGCCAAAGTCAAAGGAACTGGAAGCCGGAGGCTCTGAAGACGACAGTTTCGTGATAGAGATGTAACACAATAATCCCCGAAACGGCATGTGCTGTTCCGGGGATTATTGTATCTAAGAAAGAAAAGACACGCTGCCGGCAGGCACGGACACTTAAGCCAGCCATGCCGACAAGGTATAATATTATATCATGAAACTGTCAATTAATGCACCACACACCGCTCACCGCTCGCGAACGGCAAAGCCCACACCCCACATAAGAAGAAGGACAAGCCCCACGGTAAGCAGCATATGAGGATTGTTGAGTTGCTCGTGGCGTGCAAGGACATCTGAAAATATGCTGTCGAAACACGACACAAGAACCGAGAATCCCTTGTTTCTGAAGAAAATCATCAGGCCGACGACAACACATACTGCTGTCCACAAACGGCTGATACGCCGTGTGCGGTTTGGCAGACGACGCATAACACGCTTCGAAAATCCGTCATCGGGCACATCAATGCGGTTTTCGCTGAAGAACTTTTTTACCAGAATATCGTCATTGTTATCTGTCATATCCATTATCCTTTAAATAATTTGCAAGTTTATGTTTACTTCTTGAGAGATGCGACTTTACCGTTCCCGGCGGCAGCGAGGTTATCTCTGATATCTTGTCGACTGACAGACCGTCGATAATCTGCAGCGTAAGGCAGAGCCTCTCGTCGTCTTTCAGCAGATTCAGTGCCGAGTAGATGTCAATACTCAGGCCCTTGTCCGTCTGCGCCACGCTGCGGTCTGCCGGCACCGAGCTTACATCTTCTGTCGACTTATGCGACCGCCTGTAGTCATAAAGCACATTATAGGCTATGCGATAAAGCCACGTGGAAAAACCTGACAGCCCCCTGAAACGCCCTATGTTGGTATATGCCTTTATGAAGGTGTCCTGCGCCAGGTCGTCGCTGAGCTGCGCATCGCCCAGCGTCTGGCTGAGGAAGAACCTCCTGACGGCCGCCTGATATTTCACGACAAGCGCGTTGAACGCCTTCTTGTCGTGAAAAACGGCCACCCTCGTAACCAACGATATGTCATTAAGCAGTTTCACCTTTAACCCCGAAATATTACTTTTCTTTATCGTAGTCCGACTCGTCCTTTATGTCGTCCATATAACTTTCACTATCGTCCTTCGGCTTTCTGCGGCCTGTAGTGCGCGCTATAATGCACTGGCCAAGGCCATAGAAGAACACGAGCCATCCTATGCCGGTGAGCGGGTTGGCCCCGATGATGTAGAAACAAACCACAAGACCTACGCCAAGACATGCATTCCTTACACCTTTTTTCCACAGAGCCTCATTGCTGAAATCGTCTTTCTTCAGCAGGTTGTCGGGTATAGGGCGACCGCTTTCCATTGCCTTTTCGGCCAGACGGTAGCGCTGGTTGCGGTTTTTCAGCACCAGATAGATGATGAGTGCGACAAAAAGGAACGGCGAAAGTACTACAAGAAGACACAGCAACACAAAGGCTATGGCAACCATAACACTGCCAGGACCGCCCAAATCGGCCAGATATGCAATAAGCGTAAACGGATCAGACACGTCGTCAAACTGCTTTACCGATGTTATATTGTCTTCTTCTGTAGCATCTGTCTGAGCCGCACTTGTGTCGCGGGCTGCGCCCGTTGTGTCAGAATAAGCCACCACCCCGCCCGTGTCGGCAGCCGTCTGGCTGTTAACCACCTGCGGATTGTGTCTGTATAACGACTTTTGATCCTGAGCAGGAGCCGCAAGTGCGGCTGTCATAGCAAAAATAATAAATAACTTTTTCATATCTTAATTTTATTTTTTGTTCTATCCGTTAGACGTATGAAAGGGTGAAAAGGTTGCATGGAAAGCAAAAAAATTCAGAAAAATGAATACCCGTCAAAAAAACTTCACTGTCATTGAATAATGCCATACCGTACATAACGAAAGACGGCACGCCACAAAGCGTTTTGTAAAAGGCCACCTTTCGGGATGCAAAAGGCCACAAATCGCACGCTAAAAAGCCACCTTTTGGAATGTAAAAGGAGGCCTTTTGCAAACCTACTGACAGTCAGCATGTTACACAGCACTTAAAACTTATTTTTCAACGCGCCGCAGCAGGAGCACGTCAGGGCACGCCAAGGCATTTCAGAACGGTGCATCCATGCAATGGCATACATATAAGAAAGGATGTATGAAAATCAAGACACCTTTTTAATTGCACACATTAAAATTATTTGTAACTTTGCCTGCAATAATCACACTGCATATTTAAATGACACTGCCGGAAGATTTTATAAACTGCACTAAAGCGCTTACAGGCAACGAGCTATGGAGCGTGCTAAGCCGCGGACTGGCCGACGAGCCGCCCGTGAGCATAAGGCTTAACCCGTTTAAGTGTGCCTGCGGCTCACCTGCTGAAAGCCTTTATGACGGAAAGGTGGGATGGTGCGACAGCGGATATTATCTTAACTCACGGCCAAACTTCACGTTCGACCCCCTGCTCCATGCCGGAATGTATTATGTTCAGGAAGCATCGTCGATGTTTCTCTACCGTGTAATGAGGCAGTATGCATCCGACAGGCCGCTGACCATGCTCGACCTTTGTGCCGCTCCGGGCGGAAAGTCTACCGTGGCAAGGGCAGCCCTGCCCGAAGGCAGCCTGCTGATAAGCAACGAGCCGATGAAGACACGCGCGCAGATTCTGGCAGAAAACATGCAGAAATTCGGTCACGAGGACGTGATTGTTACCAACAACTATCCGCGCGACTTCGGCAAGAGCCGTCTTATGTTTGATGTTATTCTTACCGACGTGCCGTGTTCGGGCGAAGGAATGTTCAGAAAAGACGACACGGCGATAAGCGAATGGAGCTTGCAGAACGTGGAGAAATGTTGGCGACTACAGCGCGAAATAGTTAGCGACGTGTGGCAGTGCCTGAAGCCGGGCGGTCTGCTGATATACTCAACATGCACCTTCAACACAAAGGAGGACGAAGAAAACATAAGGTATATAACCGAAGAGCTTGGCGCAGAACTGCAGCCCGTTGACATTGACGACAGCTGGAGGATAACCGGCTCGCTGCTCTGCGGATTCGACAAGCCTGTGTACCGCTTTCTGCCCGGACTGACGCGAGGCGAAGGAATATTCATGGCAGTGATGCGCAAGAACGGCGAACACAACGGCAACGACACACCACGTAAGGACAAGAAGGCTAAAAAAGACAAGCAGCGCAACAACAAAAAAGAAACGGCAAGCTGCAACCGCGATTGGTTCAAAGAGCCTGACAGATACGACTTTGTAACCACAGATAACATAACGGCAGCCATACCAAAGGCGTGGCGCGATGTGTATGATGCTGCGGCAAAGTCGCTCAAAATATTGTCGGCGGGAATAACCATCGGCGAAAGCAAGGGCAAGGATATCATTCCGGCACAGGCGCTGGCCCTCTCGACGGCACTCAACAAAGAAGCCTTTGCACAGGCAGAACTGACCTACGCACAGGCCATGAGCTATCTGCGCAAAGAGGCCGTAACATTACCTGCCGACACGCCACGCGGCTATGTGCTCGTAATGTTTAACGGCGTGCCGCTCGGATTTGAAAAGAACATAGGCAACAGGGCAAACAACCTGTATCCGGCCGAATGGAAGATAAAGAGCACGCACGTGCCCGATGAATACAACGAAATAATAAGAACAAAATAAACAACGATGAAACAATATCTCGACCTGCTAAGACGCATCAAGACCGAAGGCGTTACCAAGCACGACCGCACAGGAACGGGCACCATAAGCATTTTCGGCAACCAGATGCGCTTTAATCTTGACGACGGCTTTCCGCTTCTTACAACCAAGAAACTGCACCTGAAGTCTATCATCTACGAGCTTCTGTGGTTCTTGAAGGGCGACACCAACGTTAAATATCTTCAGGAACACGGCGTAAGGATATGGAACGAATGGGCCGACGAGAACGGCGAACTCGGTCCGGTCTACGGCCATCAGTGGCGCTCATGGCCCGACCATAACGGCGGGCACATAGACCAGATAAAGAATATCATAGACCAGATAAAGAACACTCCTGACTCAAGGCGCATAATAGTAAGTGCATGGAACGTGGCCGACATAGAGCAGATGCACCTGCCGCCATGCCATTGTCTGTTCCAGTTCTATGTGGCCGACGGCCGTCTGAGTCTTCAGCTTTATCAGCGCAGCGCCGACACCTTCCTCGGTGTGCCGTTCAACATAGCATCATACGCACTGTTGCTGATGATGGTTGCACAGGTAACCGGACTGCAACCGGGCGACTTTATCCACACCACCGGCGACACGCACATATATCTTAACCATATTGAGCAGGTTGACCTGCAGCTGACGCGCACCCCACGCCCGTTGCCCGTAATGAAGCTCAACCCCGACGTTAAAGACCTCTTCGACTTCAAATACGAAGACTTCACTCTCGAAAACTATAACCCCTGGCCGCATATTGCGGGAAAGGTGAGTGTATAAAATTCAGTAGTTAAAGTAGTTAAAGAAGTTACCGCTCACGTTGTTCGCTAAGTAGTTAAAGTCATTAGTCTTACCGGAAAAACGTCCGACAACAAAAATATTGACAATAACAACAGCAGAATGCAGCAATAAAGGTAATGGCTTTAACTACTTTAACTACTATAACTACTTTAACTACTGACATATCATGCAAATAACCATCATTGCCGCCGTGGCACAAAACCGGGCGATAGGAAAAGACAACAAACTGATTTACTGGCTGCCAAACGACCTTAAACGGTTTAAGGCACTTACCACAGGACACACAATAATAATGGGACGCAAGACCTTTGAGTCGCTGCCGAAAGGGGCACTGCCAAACAGGCGTAACATTGTTCTTAGCCGCAGCAAGCGCGACTTTACAGGATGCGACTGCTATACATCGCTCGACGAGGCTCTTGACAACTGCTCTGCCGACGAAGACATATATATAATAGGTGGGGCAAGCATCTATGAACAGGCCATAAAACGGGCCGACAGGCTATGTCTTACGGAGATAGATGACACGCCGGAAAATGCCGACACATTCTTTCCTGAGTTTGACGGATGGAGAGAAGAAAAGCGTGAGGACCACGACATAGACGAGAAACATGCCTACAAATACTCATTTGTAGATTATGTGAAATAATAAAAGTATGAGCCAAAGAGACCCCGCCGGTTCTCTTTGGCTCATACTTTTCAGATATAAAATATAATAAAATAAATTCTGTCGGACATTATTTGCCTGAAGGTACGCCAGCCGTGACGATATGTCCGGATATATTTTTCTCTATCAGTCCTTTACTGTAGCCCGACCACTTCTTGACAACTTTTCCGTCGGGCGACAAAAGAACAAAGTAAGGTATTCCACGAACGCCATATTTAGCGGCAATGCCCGTACCAAGTTTTTTATCGCTGAGGCTCATCCATGTAATGCCTTCAGATGCAGAATGTTCTTTCCACACCTTCTCATTGTCTATCGAAATACTTACCGCCACAAGTCTGTCTTTATACTTATCAGCAGCTTCCTTTATCTCCGGGATAGACATCTTGCACGGACCGCAGCCATAGCTCCAAAAGTCAATCAGCACATATTTGCCCCTGAAGTCAGACAAATGCCACACCTTTCCATCAATATCATACAGGTCGGCATCAGCAGCCTCCTCACCCACCTCAACGACATGTTGGGGGAACAGAACATTCTTGGCCTCACGGCCGGAAAAAGAATCACGCCACGAATCAGGTATATAGGCGTAGAGAGCCTTAGCCTTTTCCAGATTATCCTTGTTCTTGGAGATATTCACCATGTATGCCGTGTTAACATAATTCAGCATCCAGGCTTGGTCGACATCAAGTTTCGCCATAGCCTCAAGTTCAACGGCAGAGATGCGGTCCTGCAGCATGCTTTTCGCCTGCTTCATACTGTCGAGTCTCGCCTTATGCTTTTTCTTTTCCTCGCCGGAATACTTATCCGATTTTATCCTGCTGCGCAGAGAGTCATAATCTCCATCTAAAATCTGATATTCGTCCCAGAGGTCATGCGAGCTTGCAAGTATCTTGCTCCTTGTCTGTTGCTCGGGCACATCGCTTTCAACGTTCCATGTATACACACGAAGATTGTCGGCAGATATTCTTACCAAGCTTCCCGGACGTACCCAAAGATACAAAATCATGCTGTTATAGTATTCCGTCCTTGCCGTAAGGAACATCCAGTCGGTGCCGTTGCCTGAAGTTTCTTCCTCAAAACGGAACGTTCCATTCTGCAAAGTGTCAGAAGCCACAAGTATTCCAACATTATCTTCATTACGCAAAAGTTCTATGATAAGCCCGTCGGGCACGTTTGTTATATTACCTTCAATAACAAACTTATTCTCAGCATGAATGTTGATGGCCAAGAATAGAGATAAAATAAATAAAACTTGTTTCATCATAATAAAAACAAATAACCAAGGCAAGTATGCCTTGGTTTACTTTTATTCAGAAATATCGTCGTCTTCCTCATCGTCAACCGGTATGTCAACGATAGGCAGCTGGCGGTCAAACGCAGAATTGAACGATATGATTGTTTCGCTTCGTGACAATCCCAATGGCTGCAGACGGTCGTGAATGATATTGAGCAAATGATGATTATTGAAAGCGTAAATCTTTATAAACATATCATAGTCACCCGTTGTATAATGGCATTCAACAACCTCAGGAATCTTTCGCAAAGCTTCGACTGCCTTGTCAAAATCCTCAGGATTTTTGAGGTTAAGACCAATATAGGCACATGTTTCATAACCTATTTTCTCCGGGTCGATTATAAACTGTGAACCTTTCAACACTCCAAGACTGTTAAGCTTCTGTATGCGCTGATGGATAGCCGCGCCGCTTACATTGCAAGAACGGGCTACCTCAAGAAACGGAATACGGGCATCCTCGGCAATAAGCCTCAGGATTTTCTTGTCTAATGAATCTAAATTGTGATGCGCCATTTTCTAAGTTTTAGATTAAAACAAACATAAACACAGTCTATGGATAAAGAATGTTTTGTTTTTATACCATACGTCTGCCACGGCAAACGCCGGCATCTGTGACGCAAAAAACATGCTATAATCAAAATCCAACAGACCGATTAATTTGTGCAAAGATATGATAAATTTATCATTTCTGCAATAGATTTAAAGCAAAATTTTACTTCTACATAACAGATTATTACATCTTTTATATAGTAAAAATTACTTTTTGCTTTTTTCAACGGCTGAATAATTGACCCGCAAAGCCCCTGCCTCACGCAATGCCTGACGCAAATCGCTCATAATTCCCATCTCCGTATCACGGTCGGCCTTTACCGACACGCTCATAATCTTGGCATCTTCAGGCGACATCCGGCGGCGCTCTTCAGTCACAAAGTCTACTACGGCAGGAATATCGGCATACTTATCGTTAATCTGTATGCGCGTCTTGTTTCCGGCCTGCGCTCTCATCTCTTTTGTCGGCTTGCCTATATAAATATGTGTAACGGCTGATTTCTTTGTAAGTTTAGTAAGTTCCGTTCCTTCCGGCACTCTGTATTTCACCTTCAGCGTCACCTGGCGCATGTGCGTAACGGTGATAAAAAAGAACAGCACTGTAAATATGAGGTCGGGCAATGATGCTGTATTCAGCATCGGCACAGTACGCCTGCTACGTCTGAACATCGTCATATATCACCTCCTTCGGCTTCTGCCACAGTAGTTTCAGCTATGCGCTGAGGATAATATGCCCTAATTTTTTTACGCTGTTCAGGAGTGCAACGCTCATATTCGCGCCCGTATGTCTTCAGCGCATATCTGTTACGGAGCGTGTTGTATGCAGCCATTATCTCGTTCTGAACGTTGAAATAAAGATTATAGCTTGTCTTTCGGTCAACTGTCACCGAGATAATGTGGCGCTGACGGTCGGCCGTCTTGCCTACAAACGACATAACCCGCGAACGCAAACGTGATACGTCAAACGGCTTGCCGTCAACTATAAGCATGTTTGTTGACGTGAGCTGCAAATCAAGCATGTTGGTCCTGCTTATGTCTGCCACTTCTTCTGTCTTGTCTTTGTCTGGCGGAGGCAACTGGCGCTGCAGTCCCTTATCAACATCCATAGATGTCATGATAAGGAAAAACACCAGCAATATAAACGATATGTCAGCCGTTGACGTGGTGTTTAGCTGAGGTACTTCACGTTTGTTATGTCTAAGAATCATTTTCTTTGACCAATATTATTTATTCTCCGTATAAATGTATGTTCAGCAATATCGCACAGACTTAACATTCAGACATTTGTAATAATGCTCTGCAATATATGGCAAATTTTGTTGAGTCAGGCCGTGTCTTATTTTTTTAGATGAATTTTTCTATTATATCCCGACAATCCGAATCCTACGCCACATACTGCAAAAAACAGTAATATTATTGCTGTATTAATAAACATATCAGTAGCTTTCAGCCAGAATACATTGGAATATTCAACGCCATTAATCATAACCGGCTCTGACGAACCAAGCAAGAACGTAAGCAGCATGCTTGCCGCCGTAAGTACTGTTGTGAGCCATACTATCTTTGCGGCAGGGATATTGTTAACCGTATCGGTTGTCTTGTCGCGTTTTTTTATGCTTCTAAACACGGCATAAGCAGTGATGACCACAGTAGCCAGCACAAGAATATAAATAAACACAAGCACAGCATCGGTAAACATTGGGGCGTTGAACGTCGGGTCTTCTTCAAATGGAATGTCGTAGCCAACCAGAAAAAACGCGCCGAACAAGAGCACAATTATAGCAAGCAGAACATACAGCACACGTGTTGAAATCTGTTCTGCCGAAAGCTGTCTCATGTTTTTTAAAGATATGCGCATCATCGTGTAAGCTTATATTTCATTATTATGTCGAGCAGCGTTATGGCCGACTCTTCCATCTGACTTGTTATGTGCTCTATTTTTGAAAGTATGTAATTATAGAACACCTGCATTATCAATGCGGCTATAAGTCCGAAGATTGTGGTTATCAATGCCACCTTCATACCAGCCGCAACAATTGTAGGACTTATGTCTCCGGCCATCTGTATCTGCTCGAACGCCATAACCATACCTATCACGGTGCCAAGAAATCCGAGCGACGGAGCCATGGCTATAAACAGCGTTATCCACGAACAGCCTTTCTCCAAGTTTGCAGCCTGCACCGAACCGTACGAAGTTATGCTGCGCTCAATATCGTCCATCGATTCGTCTATGCGCATAAGGCCCTGATAACAAATAGAGGCAACAGGTCCGCGTGTGTTTCTGCATACAGTCTTTGCACCTTCAATGTCACCATCAAGAATAAGAGGCTCAAGGTCGGTCATAAGTTTTTTTGCATTTATCTCAGACAATGTCAGATAAATAATGCGCTCTATGCAGAAAGCAAGACCAAGCACCAGCACCAAGGCAACAAACGACATAAAGCCGGCGTCACCCTCAATATACTTTACTTTAAGTGTTTTATGGAATCCTTCACTTTCTACCGGCATCACCATTGAGTCCGGTTGCTCAGCCATGTCGATGTCGAAAGAATCAATCTGGGCAGCCTGTCCGGTTGTGTCTTGCATGCTTTTTGCATTTTTTTCCTCCACAACCTTGTCTGCCGAAGCCGTTGCTTTGTGCGACTTTGGCTGGTCGGCAGCAAGTGTAGACACGGCTTTCGACTTCATTTGCCCGGTTACTTCGCCATTCTGGGCAAATGCCGAACAGCTTATAGAAAATACAAGGAGCGTTGTTATTGCAATCTTTGCAATCAGATTATTCATATCTGTTATGAATTAAAAAATATTAGCGGAAAGAGGGGGATTCGAACCCCCGAAACGCTTTTAACGTTTACACGCTTTCCAGGCGTGCCTCTTCAGCCACTCGAGCATCTTTCCTTATGCTTATTGGGAAATCCGGCTTACGGATTGCAAAATTATCTCTTTTCCACCTATTTCCACCATAAAATCACATCTTTTTTAGCTTTGCGCCGGCATTTTTTGTATTTTTAGTTTTTACAAACTGTCACTTTTTTGATGTTTATTGAAAACAGCTATCTGTTCTGAACGAAAAAAGCGGAAAACGAGCAAACATCACCAATACATTACAAACAGGCAAACCACATTTACTCTATTGAGAATACTCGCCTTACGTTTGCATTGGTTGCTTCGGCCACCTGCTCCTCGCTCACCCCGTAACACTCTGCCATACGTTTCAGGACATAAGCCACGTAGGCACTTTCATTGCGCTTGCCGCGCATGGGGACAGGTGCCATATACGGCGAGTCGGTTTCAAGCACCACTCTTTCGAGCGGAACAGAAGACAATACTTCCGGCAGATGTGATTTCTTGAACGTAAGGACACCGCCGATGCCGAGTAAGAAGTTATCAAACGAAAGCAGCTCGGCAGCTTCTTTCTCATTGCCTGTAAAACAATGGAACACACCGCCGGGAAGGTCTTTCTCATAACGTCGCAGCACACGCACCATGTCATTTTGCCCCTTACGGCAATGTATCATCAGCGGTAAACGATATTCTACAGACCATCTTACCTGCTCTTCAAAAGCCAACAACTGCTCCTGTTCAAACTCACGGCTCCAATAATAGTCGAGTCCAACCTCACCTACGGCAATAATCTTTGGTCTGTTTAAATCAAAAACAGATTTCATCTCCGCCAGTACTTCACGCCAATCGGCCCTTACTTCTTCGGGATGCAGACCTATCATCGGATAGGCATAACCCGGATAACGGCCGCATACGGCCAACACTCTGCTGACCGACGGCATGTCGATAGCTGGAACAAACACCTTGCTTACACCGGCCGCCTTGGCCCGTGATATAACCTCGTCACGGTCGGAATCAAACTCCTCGCCGTCAAGATGTGTATGTGTGTCAATAAAATTCATTATCTAAAATTGTCTTTATATACTGGAAATGCTATAATCTGCAACAGCCTTTGATGGCAAATACAACAGAAACAAAATACCGTGACAGTACGACAAAAAGCTTTGCCATAGGCCAAAAAGCTGAAAAATCAATATAAATGTTCCTCGCGCCTGCGGTAATAATAAACGATGCCGTATTTGCGACATTCGGCAAAGCGCACCTCAGGCGGTTCATCCTTAAAGTGTTCTTCTATCTGATTCCACAGTTCCAACAACACCTCATCCACCTCAGGCCGTATTGTCTTCAATGCCTCAAGAGCCTGCGCAGTACGCCCCTGCAACCGTTTTTGCTGGTCGTTGTTCTCCTTGAATATGTCAAGATGAGTGCTGACCATGCCAATTGTAGGATTATATATAGGCCGGCCACCTTTTTTTATGCGTGCCTTCTCACCCTCAACAGCCTGCACTCCCCATTTTATCAAACCGCCTACAGTCTTAATATTAGGCAGCGCCGTCGCGCTTTCATCAAGTCCATACAGCTTCAGATTTGCCCTTTTAATCTCTCCCCGCTCAACAGACATCAAAAGAACCTGAAGGAAATGACTTACATACATCGTGGCATTACGCTGCAGCTTGTCTCCCTTTCCGGCACCTCTTAACTGTGCTGCATAACTCACCTTATATTGTTCCAAGGCAGTAAGCAGTCTGTCATAGGCCGGCTGCGCCCGGTTAAGGGTCTTCCAGTCTATAAAACGGTTGCGCACTGTATATATCTCGTTATTGTCGAGCAATGTTTTCAGTGCTCTCAAACGTGCAGCGTCTGTCTTCGGTAGTCGTCTGTATGGCATTTCTTTTTATCACATAAATATATTATTAAATAAAATCCAGCCCCAAAGATGGTTGCAACAGGCTATGGGCACATTTCTGATAACCGCGCCGTATCCAAGCGGTATGAGATGAAGCCAAAGCCAAGAACATGCCTAAGCCTTGCGCCCCATCATGGCATCGGCATAATTGCGAAGCACATTCTTGCGCTCATCGTCAACACTGACAAGGGCAAGATATTTACGGCTTTGGTCAAAATAATATTTTATTTTCTCCTTTGCCAGGCGGTCAATGCCAAGCTCGTTGTATATAGACGTAACAGCCTTTATCTTCTCCTCCGGATTAAATTCAGTTGCCGTAACCCATTTTATAAGTTCCTTTCGGCGCGCGTCGTCGGCCCTATTGAATGCATTGATGAGCATGTAAGTCTTTTTATTGCACAATATGTCGCCGCCAATGGCCTTTCCGAACACTTTAGGGTCGCCATAAACGTCGAGATAATCGTCCTGTAACTGGAATGCAAGACCTATCTGCTCGCCAAACTTATACAAGTTGTCGGCATCGCTCCCGGAAGCTCCAGCCAACACAGCACCTATTTTCAAGGCACACGCCAGCAGCACACTTGTCTTCAGGCGTATCATCTCGATGTATTCTTCTTCCGTAACATCTGTGCGCTTCTCAAAATCCATATCGTACTGCTGCCCTTCGCCAACCTGCAGAGCTGTCTCTATAAAAATGTCGAGCACGGGCTTCACTTTCTCGGGTGCGCACTGTGCCATGCGTCTGAACGCAAGCACATACATGCTGTCGCCTGACAATATAGCCGTATTGGCGTTCCATTTAACATGAACCGTTTCGCGCCCGCGCCTCATGGCTGCATTGTCCATAAGGTCATCGTGCAAGAGCGTGTAGTTATGATAAATCTCAAGACCGCAGGCCTGTGAAAGGATAGCCTCCACGTCTTCCTTATACATATTATAAGCCATCAGCATCAGCGACGGCCGTATACGCTTGCCGCCCATCGACAACACATACTTAATGGGTTCATAAAGGCTCTGCGGCTTACGTTCGTAAGGCAGGTTGTCAAGATACGAGTTAATCTTCTGTAGTATTTCGTTTGCCGTTAACATAGTGATAAAGGTTTTTAAGATTGCAGAATAATTGCTATAATTTAAACACGACTGGAATGCAGAAATAAGTGCGGCATGGCTTACCGTGATCCTCTCCCGGTTTCCATTTAGGCATTATGCGTATCACGCGCAAAGCCTCACGGTCGAGCTCGGGGCTGACCGACTTAACCACCTTCGGACTGCTTACCGTTCCGTCTTTATTTATGATAAACGACACAAGGACCTTGCCCTGTATCTTCTGCTGTTGCGCAATGACAGGATACGAGAGATTCTTGGTTAACCATTTCATAAACTCCACCATACCTCCGGGAAACTCCGGCAGACGCTCCACAACCTGAAAGTTCAGCGGAATGTCGTCTTTGTCCACCGCCACCGGCGACACAGCTTCTGTCTTGCTGTCTGTCTCTACGCCGCTTCCGTATGTTCCTGCCTGGTTGTCAGAGTTGCTTTCGCTTGCCTCCTTCTTCTCTACCACGTCGGCCACCTGCTCGTCCACCACCTTCATTTTTTCGGGCACGGCACGCTTAGGCGCAGCCTGTGGTGCGGCAATCATATTTTTCTGTTGCAGCACCGGCATCATCTCAATGTCTTGCGAAATATCATCAAGAATATCGTCAGCTACGTCGGTCGACTGACTTGACGTGGTAAATTCAAGACAAACGAGAAACATCGACAGCACAACTATCAGACCAAGCAAAAAGCCTGATACGCGCTGATGTTCCAAGTCGGCTTTATATGATTTTTTAAGTTCCACCTGACGAATGATGATTAATACCTTTGTGCCCGCACATACTAATCTGACTTTTTTGGCGTTATTATCAAGAACAAATGTGCACGACACCATATTTTCACTCTACAAAAGTAACGTAGATATTTGAAAAAAGGTGTATCTTTGCCATAAAATTAACAGAAATCGATGAAAAAAACCGTTTTTTTGTTTCTGCTGACGTTTTTTGCCGTTACAGCCGGCGCGCAGGACAGCCAGACCGGATATAATTTTTTGAGGATACCGGTCAGCGCCCACGCGGCTGCTCTCGGCGGAGAAAACATTACGATAATAGAAGACGACCCCTCGCTGATGTTCAGCAATCCGGCACTGCTCGCATCGGTGAGCGACAAAAGCATTAATCTCAACTTCATGACATATATGGAGGGCGCCACCACCGCGAGCGCGTCGTTCAACCGTATCATAAAAGACAAAGCTTCAGTGGCCGTGATGGCACAGTATATGGACTACGGCAAGATGAAGGAAGTTGACGAAAACAATGTCATTAAAGGCGAATTCTCGGCCAAGGACATCGCCATAAGCGGAGTGTTCAGTTACATACTGACCGACAGACTGGTGGGAGGAATAACGGCAAAGTTCATAAATTCTTACATCGGCGACTACAGTTCGCTGGCTGTGGGCATAGACCTCGGCCTCAACTACTATGACCCTGACCGCGAATGGTCGGCGTCGCTCGTGGCCAAAAACCTGGGCGGACAAATCAAGGCTTACGATGAGGAATATGAAAAGATGCCATTCGACCTTCAGGCCGGAGTGAGCAAAAAGTTTGCGTCGCTGCCCTTCAGAGTGTCAGCCACACTGGTTGGGCTTACCGACTGGGACTACGGACTGATTAATCATCTTGTGGTGGGTGCCGACATTATCCTGTCGCAGCAGATATACCTGGCAGCCGGATACAACTTCAGACGTGCCGACGAAATGACGATAGGCAGCGGTACTGACGAGGAAAGCAGTCACGGTGCGGGCTGGTCGTTCGGCGCAGGACTGCAGCTTGAGCGCTTCAAGTTGCAGCTTGGCTACGGCAAATATAACGTATCGTCAAACTCTCTGCTCATAAACGTAAGCTATTCGCTGTAACGGCTTGCGCTTAAATACACACGGCAGACACCAATAAAAGAAGTAAATATCAAGAACAAAATAAACAAGACATGAAAAAAATAACCATAGCCATCGACGGTTTTTCATCGTGCGGCAAAAGCACAATGGCCAAAGACCTTGCACGCGAGATAGGATATATATATGTTGACACGGGCGCAATGTACCGCTCTGTCACGCTGTTTGCCATGCGCAACGGCCTGTTCAACGCAGACGGAAGCATAAAGACAGACGAACTCAGGCAGAGAATGAACGAGATAAACATATCGTTCAGACTGAACAGCGAGACGGGGCGCCCCGACACTTACCTCAACGGCGAACTTGTTGAGAAAGACATACGCACAATGGAGGTGTCTGCCCGCGTAAGCCCTATAGCCGCACTGCCGTTTGTAAGAGAGGCCCTCGTTGCCCGGCAGCAGGCCATGGGCAAGGAGAAAGGCATAATAATGGACGGAAGAGACATAGGCACAGTGGTGTTCCCCGACGCCGAACTCAAGATATTTGTAACGGCATCGGCCGAAGTAAGAGCGCAAAGACGCTACGACGAACTGAAAGCCAAAGGCATGCCGGCCGACTTTGACGACATACTGAAGAACGTGAAGGAGCGTGACTATATCGACTCTCACCGTGAGGTGTCGCCGCTGCGCAAGGCCGACGATGCAATAGAACTCGACAACAGCAACATGACCATTGCCGAGCAGAAGGCGTGGCTGATGCAGAAGTTTAACGAGGCTACGGCCTGACACATAATCACAGTAACGGAACATGAAGGCACTGAAAGAGCGCATAATGCGCGACGGAAAATGTTTTGACGGAGGCATACTGAAGGTAGACAGCTTTATCAACCACCAGATGGACCCTATCTTGATGAAGTCTATTGCGGTGGAGTTTGTCAGGAGGTTTGCCTCTACCGACATCAACAAGATTATAACAATCGAGGCAAGCGGCATAGCTCCGGCCATAATGACGGGCTATCTGCTTGAGCTGCCGGTGGTGTTTGCAAAGAAGAAAAAGCCGGTGACGATGGACAACATGCTCACAACAACGGTCTACTCGTTCACAAAGAACCGCAACTATGAAATCTGTGTGAGCAAGGACTTCCTGTGCGAAGGCGACCACGTTCTGTTCATCGACGACTTTCTGGCCAACGGCAATGCCGCAAAGGGCATAATCGACCTTGTAAACAAGGCCGGAGCCACACTTGCCGGCATGGGCTTCATCATAGAAAAGGCCTTTCAGCACGGTGGCGAATATCTGCGCAACGCCGGTGTGAGAGTGGAGTCGCTGGCAATAATTGACAGCCTTGACAACTGTGAGATAAAAATAAGGTAACACTAAAAAGAAATATCCAAAGAAACATCATGGCGGCGGCTCACAACTGTGCCGCCGCCATAACTATTCCATTTGTTCCATTACTCCCACTACTCCCATAATCCCCATCCCCTAAAAATGCCACCCACTCCTCGAACAACCAACGAGCAGCGCACCGTTGAACTGATGATACGCCTGTATTGCCGCCATAAGGAGGGCAACATGGATCTGTGTCCTCAATGCCGCGAGCTGCTTGAATATGCCACATCGCGCCTTGCCCGTTGCCCGTTTCAGGACAACAAGCCTACATGCCGGCTGTGCAAGGTGCACTGCTACAAGCCTGAAAAGCGCGAACAGATACGTCAAATGATGCGCTATGCCGGTCCACGCATGATAATATATCACCCAACAGATGCCATTAAGCACATGATTAAGGAGATGATGCTGAAAATAAGACAGAAAAGAAAATGATTTTGTTATGCCGGCAAATCTCATTTATAACACAAGTACTTTTTAACTTGACTATGTTTTAAAAGGATATTTTCAGCACACAAATCAAGTATAATAAATCAGACTTTTCTACAAAATACATTTAACCCAAATCGTCATTAAAACGCATATTGTTTTATCTATTTTGTTTGTTCATGATTAGGGTTGAAGTTTCTTACCTCCGACATAAAATAATCAAAAAAATCAACACTTTTTTTGCTCTAATCCAATTGTTTTCATTATATTTGTAGCAATAAATAACGAATAAAACATATCCTACAAGAGAATCGATTAATTGCCGATGTAAAAGAACTACTTTGACAGGCGAGAAATCATACCCACGCTTCGATTAACTTCAAACATACGAAAATTTATTGAGGCACTGGAACTAAAGAATTTTCTCACCCATAAATTACTATATCTATGAAATTCAAAGTATTATTTATTCTCGCATTTGGATTATTGTCTTTAAATGCGATAGCCGGTAAGTCTGAGCAGCTGAGACATGCAGTATACATCACCCTGCCCAAATCATACGGCACACCCATAGTAACCTCTGTGAAAGAAGGTATCTTCGGTGTTAACACTGACGGTAAATGGACCTTTTACAGAATTGGAGGAAGCATAATTCATGCCGCAGGCAGATGCAGATTCAACAGCACGAACCCGACTTTCGACTCAAGGGCACTGGTTATGCAGGATTTGGAATCAAAAGCCCGTACAAAGCCTTACGTAATTCTCTACACCGACGGTACACGAAAGCAGCTTCCGGCAGAATGGGTTGAAGTAACCGACTTCGCCGACGGCGTGGCCATGGTGAAAGCCGTAGACGCAAAATACATTCCACGCTGTTTTTACATAAACACTAAAGGAGAAGAGATTTGGCCACATCTCAAAGTGATTGGACGCAGCATGACATCTCTTCTTTCTGCATATCCTGTGCGACCGCTGCGCGACAACCGCCGGGCTTTTAAAAAAGACGGCAAATGGGGCTTTCTGGACGAGAAAGGCAACATTGTGATTAAGCCTCAGTTCGTTAATGTCCGTGACTTCAGCGAGGGATTTGCCGGAGTGACAACAATGGTAGAAGGCAAGCCTATGGTAGGATTTATTAACCAAGCCGGAGAATTTACTTTTCCACCGGTGCTGAAAGGATATAATAATTGGAGCGACAAGATAGGAGACGTACATTCAGGACGCATTCGCGTATTGAGAGATGGCGCTCTTACTTATTACAGCACCAAAGGCGACTTACTGAAAGTATTTAAAGATGCTGTCGGTACAGAATTCCTGCCCGGAGACGTAGCATGGATATGCGAAAAAGCCACACTTGACGACACTACTTGGATGCACATTGTAGATCCAAATTTCAACACGGTACACAAGGTTGACGAAAGCAAAGGAAGATGGGGCATACTTGACAATCCGATATTCTCAAAACACGGGTTCAAAACTGCAACCTTCGGAAGAGAAATTATAACGCCATTATGCGATGTTGTAATCAACGGCACAGACGATTTCAGCGACAACCTTAACGATAATTACGCGTTTTTTGGTGATGAAGCAATATCATATTGCTATGCGGAACTGGTGGTTGAAAATAAAAAATATTATGGGTTTATCGGCCAGAACGGCAACTATGCCGTAATTTTTGACCGCCCCACCACACCAGCAACATGGAAACGGAAACCTGATGTATCATATTGACAGACAGAATTATACACAAAAGCGGCCGGTTATAGTTTTGCACTACAACCAACCGCTTTTCTAATATGCCGCATATTGCACTGCAAAAGGCTGTCTTTTACACTGCAATATGTGGTCTTTTACAACCTAAAATGACACCTTTCGCAAAAAGGCTTGGCGAAAGATAAAATGAAAGAGACTTTTATCAAACCCGAATCTTAATGACAGATTTATATTAAATGCCGTTAATAATCCTGTCACGACACTGCTCCATGAGCCACTTTGGCGTGCTCGTAGCGCCGCAGATGCCTATCGTGTCGATGCCTTCAATCCATTCGCGCTTAATCTCGTCGGGGCCTTCTATAAGATGACTGTTGGGATTAACGCTCCTGCACTCGTTGAAGAGCACCTTGCCGTTGCTGCTCTTACGGCCGCAGACAAAGAGGATGAGGTCGTGACGCTTGGCAAACGAGCTGATATTTGGCATGCGGTTGGCCACCTGACGGCATATTGTGTCGAAGCTCCTGAACGTGGCTTCTGGCGAGATATGCTCCTGAATGTAGTCGATTATGCGGTGAAACTCGTCGAGCGACTTCGTTGTCTGCGAATACAGATATATGTCGCGGTTGAAGTCCAGCGCTCTGGCATCGTCTATTCCGGCAATGACGATGGCCTTGCTGTTGGTCTGGCCAACAAGCCCGAGCACTTCGGCATGGCCTGGTTTTCCGAAGATCACAATCTGTGCATCCGGATTTGAGTCGTATTCGCGTTTTATTCTCCGCTGCAGTTGCAATACCACAGGGCAGGTAGCATCGATAATCTCGATGTTGTTCCGGCGCGCTATCTCGTAAGTCTCTGGCGGTTCGCCGTGGGCACGCAGCAGCACCTTAACGTCATGAAGAGCCTTCAGCTCGTCGTGGTTAATGGTTATAAGTCCCATGCTGCGCAGGCGTTCACACTCCATTCCGTTGTGCACAATGTCGCCCAGGCAGTATAATGTCTTTCCGGCCGCAAGCTCTTCTTCGGCCTTTCTTATGGCAGTGGTAACCCCGAAGCAGAATCCGCTGCCGTCATCGATTTCTATCTGTACCATCTTCTTGATGTTTCTTATAAAATAATCCCAAACCGTCATTAGAGCGCACATAGTATTATCTATCTTGTGCATTCATGCTTTTAGCCCGTCTTTTTGTTTCTATCGACAGATTTCCGTTAGATTTTTCTTGAATAGTCAGCTATACCAGCAAAAAAATTAACGTAGATCAGCTCAATATAAAGCAAAAATCAGAGCCTAATCATAATAACGATTTGAGATTATTCATGACCGGACTGAGCCGGTCATGAATAAAAACAAACAGGCATTCTGACCGTAATAATATATTCCTATAGCTCTATATTTGCCTGCCTTGGCATAAGCCTTACGGCTTTTCTGTGCCAAAATACGTGTCGAGCAGTTCTTTTGCAGCCACAAAGCTCGTCTTTGTTCCGGCCAAAACCGAGTTTTCAGATGCCTTCAGTTTCTGCTGTATGAGCGGATTGTTATAGAAGCTGTTGCGCAGATGCTCGTTTATGGTTTCATACATCCAATACTTGCTCTGCTCGTTACGTCGGTAATCGAAGTAGCCGTTGGCTTTTACAAAGTCAACATACTCGTAGACCATATCCCACACTTCCTTTACTCCTGTGCCGTAGAAACCGCTGTAACAGAGCACCTTGGGCTGCCATCCGCTGTCAGAAGGCGGGAAGAAATGGAGGGCGTTGCGGAAGTTGGTGGCGGCAATGTTGCACTTGTCTACGTTGTTGCCGTCGCACTTGTTGATAACAATGCCGTCGGCTATCTCCATGATGCCTCGCTTTATGCCCTGAAGCTCGTCGCCTGTGCCGGCAAGCTGAATGAGCAGGAAGAAGTCTACCATGGAGTGGCAAGCCGTCTCGCTCTGCCCGACGCCCACCGTCTCTACAAATATCTTGTCGTATCCGGCAGCCTCGCACAATATGATTGTCTCACGGGTCTTGCGCGCCACGCCTCCCAACGAGCCTGCCGTAGGACTGGGACGTATGAAGGCTTCTTCGCGCAAGGACAACTTTTCCATACGTGTCTTGTCGCCAAGAATACTTCCCTTGGAGCGCTCAGAACTGGGGTCGATGGCCAGAACGGCCAGCTTGCCGCCAAAACGGTCGAGCACATGCACTCCAAACTGGTCGATAGAGGTGCTCTTTCCGGCACCGGGCACACCGCTTATGCCCACACGCAGCGACTTGCCGCTGTATGGCAGACACTTCTCGATAACCTCCTGCGCCTTCTGCTGGTGGTCGGGATTAACGCTCTCTATCAGCGTAACGGCCTGGCTCAGCACCGTTACGTTGCCATTAAGGATGCCTTCCACCATCTCGCCCACCGTGTATTCGTGGCGCTTAAAACGGCCACGCTTCAGATAAGGATTAACTGTTGAAGGCTGCTCTACTCCGGAATTAACCGTAAGCCCCTTATACTCACTGCTGTTTTCTGGATGTTCCATAACAATATTATTTCACTTTTACATGTATAACAACCTTTGGTTTGGCCGGGTCGTTGGTTATCATGAGCACACGCGGTTTGCTCCTTGCGCTCTTCAGCTGCTTTTTGTAAGCAGTGATTTTAAGTTTTGCCGACTCTCCCGGATCAAGCTTCGACTTGTTCAGCCTTACCTTCAGACCTGTGGTAAACATCTGCATTGAACGTATGTCGAGCCTGCTCTTGCCATGATTTTCTATAATAATAGTTCCGCTCTTGTCGTCTTTGTCGCCGAACGTGCCGAGGTCGAGGGTCTCTGAAGAGAGACTAATCACCGGCGCATTGTGCTTCTGCGTCTCAGACATGTTCCTGAATCCGGGGAGCAACACGGCCGAAACCGAAATCTCCTTGTCGGCGCTCACCTTGTCGCCGGGATACATTCCGAGATATACAGACGACTGTGTAAGTCCGTAATCGCGCAGCTTCAGCGAATTGAGGGTTATCGTAGCCACGCCGGTATGTCCCGGAGCTATTGTGGTAGGCGACACCGATGCCGTAAGATAAGCCGGCAGGTGCATCACTACAGGACTGACACTCTCAGAACCGCTGTTGATGATATGTATTTTCTGTATAGGCATGTCACCAACGTTGACATCATCAAACTCGATGTTGTTGTTGTCGGTCCTCACGCTGCCGATGGTGTAGTCATACTTTCCGGTGAAGTCAACAAGCTTGTCAACCACCACACCTTTCATCTTCAGATAAAAAGGCTTGTCGGAAGCATTGCTGAATATGGCCACCTCTTTCTCAAAATGTCCGAGCTGGCGGGCATCGTAAGTGGCCTCAACAATAAAGTTGTCACCCTTCATTATGCTGCCTCTGGGATAGCTTGCGGTGGCGCATCCGCAACTTGTCCTCACCGTGTCGATTATCAGTTCGTTGCCTTTGTTGCGCAATTCAAACTTCACCGTGACGGGCTGTTCGTAAAGAACGCTTCCGCAGTCGATAACCTCGTGCTTGGCGGATATGCGCTGTGCCGCCATGTCGAGGGCAAAGGCGGCAACCAAGGCTGTCAGTACTATTTTTCTTTTCATAATTCAATTCTCTTTCAATCATTCAATAACAATAACCTTAGACACTGCGCGTCCTGAATATTCAGGCGAGTAAGCACACTGTACGATGCACGTGCCTGTCTCGTAAGTGCCTTCGCGGTCAACATAATATTCTGTCTCTATAACGTGCATTCCTTTGCTGAAACGGTCGAAATAATAGTTCGTAACATTGTCTTTCGGCGTGCAGTAATATCCGCCGGCGTATCCGCTGAGCTGTCTGAGCGGCTCCATGCAGGCGGCACGCTTGTCGCTCACCTGAACAAAGTCGTAATCGCGGTCGGCCACAATGGTTATACGCACCTTGATGCGTGAGCCAACTTTCAGACTTGCGGGCGATGTCCCATCGTCAGAAAGTATTTCTCTCGTAACCTTAAAGCCCGACGAAGCGGCGTTTATGTCGGAAATCTTGCATACCGACTGAGCGTAAACGGCACCCCACGAAGTGCCTTCAGAAGTTTTGTCCACGGTCAGCTTGCCGGGACTGGTTACGTTTGTTGCCGACTTGACATAACCCAGACCGGCTGTTGCAGGCGACATGTCGAGTTTCTTGCCGTCGAGTGTTATCTCGGCCTTTTCGCTGTTGTTGAGCACCGACATGTTGTCGCTCAGGAAAGCGTAAACCGCATTTGCGCTGTTTACAGGTGTGTTCCAGCCCTGCACTCTCTTCTGCTGCAAGAGCCATTGCCTCATCTCGTCGATTTCTGACGAATAGCCTTTGGCGTCAACAAGCTTCATTGCCTCGATGGCTGCCACCTGTGTAGGTATGCGGTAATCAAACCAGTTGTAGCCTGCGCGCGGCGAGTCGTAGTAGCGGCCCATTGTCTCGGTCTTCACCGAATACTCCTCAAGACTCTTCAAGTATTCACCTGCGAGCTTGCTCTCGCCGTTCTTCGACAATACCACGGCCATGAGAGCCTTGCCGTAAAGGTTAAGTGATGTGTTCTTTGTCTTGAGATATCCGAGCAGATAATCTGCAGCGGAACGTTCTGCCGACGTAAGTTGTCTGTCGCCAAGGGCACAGATATACAGATACTGCAGTGCCGAATAGTCGCGTATGCCGTATGCGTTGCCGTTCTTTTCGGCCTCCTTTATTTTCTCAACTTCATCAACCACTACACGTCCGAGATAAGTCATTGCCTTGTCAAGCATGTCTTTAGTCTCGTCCTGCGTGCCTATCATGGCATTCAGACGTGTAAGCAGCTCGGCCACATTTGCTGTCAGTGACGGCGAGCCGTAAGGCATGCCCTGCCACCATGACCATGAGCCGTCGGCCTGATTCTGTAAATTCTTCAGTTTGCCGAGCAGCAGACTGATGCTGTTACTGAGCGAAGAACTGTCGAAATAGTTGGCCAGGAGACGTTTCTGTTCAGCCTCATTGTCGGCGTCGGCCACCCAAGGAGTTTCGTTGAGAACAATGTCTTTAAGTTCCTGATTCTTCTCCAGACTGCTCAAAAGACTTGTCTGCGCGGCCTCACGCTTCCACTGCTCGAACGTTGTCTTGGCCTGCGGAGCGTTCTCCAGGATATAGTTGCTTATGCTGTTGGCGTAATATGCCGTGGCAAGACTTATGGCGTTGTTGTCGCTGACGATGCCGATGTAAGGCAAAGCCTGAAGCACAAGCCATGCAGGATTGTTGGTGTATTCAACCGTCAGCTTGTTGTTTCTGCCGCCTTTAGCGAACAGGTTGCCAAGGTCTATCGTCTTCTTGCCGGGCTGTGTCTGTGTGAACGGCACCGTATTGGTTACAAGTTCCTCGTCTGCCAGTACCGGAAGATAGTGCTGCTCGCCGTCGCTGAAGTTGCGTCCGTTTGCAAATATCTTGCACACAAGCATTGAGCTGTTGGCATCGGGACAATATTCGAACGACACGGCCGTAGTCTGTCCGGCAGCAACCTTGAACGACTTTTTCTGTTCAAACACAGTTTTGTCAGTCTCCGGGTCAACGAGCTGCATCACAGCCGTACCCTCTGCACTCTTCTCTGAAGTGTTGAATATTCTTGCTGCTATCGAAGCACGGTCGCCTACACGTACAAAGCGCGGCATGTTGGGCTGCACCATAACGGTCTTGCGCGCCACGGCTTCGCCATCAATAAGTCCGTAATTAACGTCCTTGTCGTGAGCAAGTCCCATAAACCTCCATGTGGTTATGCTTTCGGGCAGAGTAAACTTAACGCTCACGTTACCTTTGGCATCTGCCTGAAGTGCCGGATAGAAAAATGCTGTCTCATTAAGATTCTCGCGCAACTGAACATTGTCAACAGAGCTGTTCTGCCTTGAACCGTCTTCGGCTGTAACAGGAGCTTCAGCAAGTTCTTCCTTGCTCGTAAGCACAGCAGACTCAGTCTGGACGGCAGACATGGCTGAATCGGAAGCTACTGCCTGCTTTTTAACTGCGCTGCCGGCCAGATTTAGTCTCGGACCGCCATTAGCCCCGTAACCTCTCACCATTATATTTGACACGAAGAAGTTATCAATGTCAAATCTGTTCATATCAAAGCCTTCCACGTCGAGCAGTTTTATGTTTGCCGTACTTGAGAAATGCAATCCGTTCTGATAAACCGAACGCCACTGGGCATAAGGCTCGCTGATGCTCATGCTGCTGTAGAACATCCAGTTGAAAGGAGTAATCTGGTCGAGCGAACTGTCGTAAAGCGTTGCCATGAGCTGTGCATCGGCAGCCTTTCCGCCGGGCCTTGTTATATTGAGAGTCCACTCTTCGCTTTGTCCGGGCGTAAGCCTGTCGCGGAATGTGGTCCACTTCAGCATCAGGCGCTTGTCGGGAACAGGACGTGTGATGTACATGCTGTGGCTGTAGTCCTTGCCGTCTTTCACCCATACGAGGTTTATCTTCAGACCATCGCCATACTCCTCTTTATATGTTATGGCACGGGTTGACAGCTGGTTGCTAAGGTCGGTTGTGCCGTTGGCTATCACATTATTGCCAGAAATAACGGTGTAAAGGATATGTGTTCCGGCGTCTGACGAGCCTACCTGCAGATAAACGGGACGGCCGTCTGACGGGAACTTGGTGTCAGAAAGATAGAACCAGTCGTGTGTTTCAACACAAGGCTTTGTGTCATTAAGACTGAACACTATAAACTCTTGTCTCAATGTATCGGTGCCGCAGATGGCCACGAGCTTGTGGCGGCCAGATTTAAGCTGCGACGCCGTGTTCCATGTTATGCTCTCGTCGCGGTTGGTCCTTGCCTTGAAGGCATTGAACGAGCCGTCGATGTAATATCTCACGTTGTCGTCGATATCTACACCGGCCATATTCTTATATACAAACCTTATTGTTTTCAGGCTGTCGCGGAGTATCCGTTCGGGCAAAGTGGTGCTCAGCGCGGCGGGCTTGTTGCCGAGAGGTAGTGCCAACTGTCCGCTGCGTGTCTCGCCGGCCTGGTCGGTAACGTCGGCTTCAGCGGTTACAGTATAGAAACGTGCAATGCTGTTAAACGTGCGCTCGTCTATTCCTCCCTCGGTCTCCACCCATGCGGGCAGCACCATAGGCATTTCTATCTTGAAAGCTCCTTCAGCATCGGTAACGGCCTCGCCTTTTGCAAGCACGTCGGTGCCTGAACCGTTAATGTAAGCAGCTGTGTAATAACGCCACCACAATGACTGGCTGCGCTTAACCGTGTAGCTTACCTTTGCGCCCTGAACAGGCACTCCGGCGTAGGTCTTTGCGTGGGCCGTAACAACCAGTGTGTCGCCGCTCTGGTATCTCTGGTTTATCTTGGGAAACTCAACCTGAAACGTAGGACGCTTGTACTCTTCTACGGTAATGTTTACAGAAGCATTGATGCCGAAGTCGCCCTGTATGGTGTAGCGGCCCGTAAGTCCGCCTGAAGGCAGCGCAAAGTCGGTGCTGGCTGTACCATATTCGTCGGTGGTTACCGTGGCTTCGCTCACCACCTTATAGTTAGCGTCTCTCATGGTGAGCTTGAATGACTTGCCTGCAATAACCTTGCTTTCTGTTCCTTTCTGAGTGTTGTATGCCACGGCAGCCACATGAACGGTCTGTCCCGGGCGGTAAATCTTGCGGTCGGTAAACAGATTAAGCACGTCGCGGTCGGCTTTCTGGGCATAATATGAGAAGTTGCTCCATGTGTTCAACAGCGGTGCGGCCTTGTCTCTCGCTGTATAGGCGCGCAGTTTTTTAATTCCGTCGCCAACCAGGCTCAGCACAGCTTCGCCATTGCTGTCGCATGTAAGCGTATGCGTTTTATTTCCGTTTGTCTGCACAACTATGGTTGCGCCGGGCATGGGCTGTCCTGTTGTGGCGCTCAGAGCGGCAAGACGCAGCTTGTTGCCGGGCAGCTGATGATGCACTACAAACATATCGGTTACATACAACAGGCGCCTCTGCGGCTCAAGATTCTTGCCGCCTGCCGATACTTCCACGAGATAAACACCTATGGGAAGTCCGCCAAGCACAAGCGAGTCTTTTATCACCTTATAGTCAGGCTGACCGGGATAGCGTTTTGTCTGCACATTTTCTGTCAGCGGAACTATCTTTTTGCGAAGCTCCTTATATTCTGTTTCAACAGAAGGCTGAAGCTCTGTGTCGCCGTCAACGGCCAGACGAGACACCTTAACTTTTATCTCGTCGATGTTTCGCAAATTCATTTTTATAACGTTGCTCTTGCCCGGCAGCACAACATTATTGGTGAGACTGATATCAAACTGCGGATTGGTCAACTTTTTAAGTTCGTTGCGCAGCACGTTCATACGAGGCCATTCGCCCCAGCGGTTAACGGCATTGTTGATGTACGTAACAAGTTCTTCAGTCTTTACATCGTTGCAGTTCTGCATGAACGAATATCGTTCTACGGCCACCTCGCCACAAGCCTTGAGGTCTGAATAAAGATTTATGAGCGAATCGAGCGACACGGCATAGCGCGACTTCTTTAATTCACGGAAATAGATGCCGCCGTTGCGCTCGTTGTTCTGCTTCACCATAGCCAGAGCCGTCAGCAGCGTGGCTGTGCGGTTCTGTGTGGCGGCATAATAAGAGTGCATCGTGGCATAGTCTTCTGCCGTATATCCGATAAGACTAAGAAGGTCGTCGTTGAAATATTTTCCGTCGCGCCCCTTAACGACAAAAGGCTCATAACAGAGCGCTTTTTTAGATGCCAGCAATGCAGGATTGGCCAATGCCTTGGCAAAACATTCGGATGCCTTGGCCGAATTGTCAATTCCGACAGCGGCATACGGAGTAGCATTGAAGTAAGAGCTGTATATTTTGCCCAATGCGGCATAGTAAACTGCCGACAGCGCACCGTCAGACCCACTGTAAGCCTCGGCCTTGTCTTCAAGACGGGCAAGCCTTGAAGGCAGCGAGTCGGATGATATTGAATACCACACCGACGCCATTTGTGTCTCTGCCTTCAGCAGATGGCCATAGTCGCCGCCGGCTTCGGCCTTGTCGGCAATAGTCTGCAACAGTTGTATCTGTGTCTTCGGCAGGTCCTTATTGGCTGCCTCGTCTACCTGTTTCCATAATTTAGAATAGCTGTCGCCAAACATTGTGGCCGGCACCAGCATAAAAGCCGTAAGCAAGAGGAAAGCGGTTTTTCTCATAATCAACAAAGTTTTTATTCTTAATTCAACGCGGCTGCACCGTTGCCAGGGCGCATTAATGATGCCTGCTGCCCATACGGCATAGTCTGCCGCCGATGTCTCCTATATTTCTACAAAGGTAAATAATTAATCGTAGCTGACAAAACGATTTAATGTTTTTTGCCGTTTAACTTTCAAAAACTAAAACATGATTATTGCCGAGGATTACGCACAAGAGGCGAACAAATTAACTTTATTTACCAATACTGTGTATTTTAAGTACATAATTTTAACACGTCAGAAACAGGTATTATAGAAATTATAATGCACGAAATACACCGTCATGACCTGCGACAAATGCGTTTAAAAGGCAAAAAGTACTTAAATATAATGCAAAAGCTATGCTTTCAGCATGCAAAATGAGGCATATTGAAGCGCAAAACACGGCATTTTACAAAACAAAAAACAACTGTTTTGCGTGCAAAAAGCAGTGATTTACAGCCTTTCAGTGGCCTCTTCAACATGCGAAAGAAGACATATCAGTCCACCGCCCGGCACAACACACTGATTATCAGACAAATACTGAAAAGACTAAAAAATGTGAGTTTTTCATACCGAAACGGCATTTCGGCCGTAAGATTGCAAAAAATGAGATAAATATGTTAACGCAGAAGTCTTTGCGTTAACATATTTTACCATAAAATCTTACTATAAATTGCTCCGTCATAATAACCGGCACAACGCGTGGAATACGCTATTCAACAGGAAGAGTCAGCAGCTGATACATCAGCGTTGCGGCCATGCGCTCCTGCCCTTCGGTTGAAGGATGCAGGCGGTCGGTAGCCTTGTCGTGGAAATAAGGCAACTGAGCCTCAACCATGGGGTTAAGTCCGCTGACCGAATTGAGGTCGATAACAGGCACGCCCCACACGTTTGCGGCCTCCTTGACAGCCACTACATAAGCGTCGAAATATTCGCCGCAGATGTTCTGCCAGCTCTCGTCGGGCTGAATGTTCGTGGCTCCGAACGTGGCGTAAGCCCTGTGCAGAGGCGTCAGCAGCACAATCTGCTTATCGGGGAACAGCGTCTTCAGCCGGCTTATTCCAATGTTGATGCGCCCCTTAAAGGTGTCATTGGTCATAAGCGGAGTGCGCTTTTTGCGCTTATACACCTGCTTTTGCCCATGAACGGCAGCGGTAACGGTGTCTTCAGTTTCAACATACCACTCGCCAAGAGGCACTCCGGCGTTGAAGTCGTTTGTGCCCATGAACACCACAACGGCGTCAACCTCACTGCCGTGTTCCTTGCTGAGCTTCTCTGCCTGGCGCGGAACGTCGTTCCACTGGCGGCCGCTTATGCCGTAGACATAAGGAGTAATGCCGAGCCACTGTTGCAGATATGCCCAGTATTTCTGCTTGATGTCGTTGCTGTTGTTCTTCGGGTCGGTAATCGAGTCGCCGATGTATCCCACACGCTTTCCTGCCCACGGATGGCGCACATATCCGCTCCTGACGGCGGTATTGTCGTTCAACACAGTCTGACAGGAAGCGTCAGAAGCAGCACAGGTCATAAAAGCAAGAGACAATAAAAAAATTTTGTTCATTTCAATTAGTTTGTTAATCGGCCGTAAAGGTAACAAAAGTTTGCGGTAACGGCAAAAGTTAACGCGATAAATAAGATAAAACAAACCATACAATGTTAATCAGAAAGTTACGCAACTACATGAATACGCCACTGACTATCACCTTATTAAGAAATATTATCCTTGTTTTTGAACAACTTTCTCATTTTCTTATTGTATATTTGCAGTGTGGTTGCATGCAAAATTTCCAATCAGCAACATGCCACACTAATAAGGCAGCGCCTGGTTGTGCCATGCCATGAACATTGTGAAACAATAAAACATAACAACATGAATATCGGAGACAAGGCGCCCGAAATACTCGGGCACGACGAAAACGGCAACGAGATAAAGCTCAGCGACTTTAAAGGCCGCAAGCTGGTGCTTTATTTCTATCCCAAAGACCTTACGTCGGGATGCACCACCGAGGCGTGCAACCTGCGCGACAACTACAACGAAATGAAGGAAATGGGCTACGAAGTGGTTGGCGTAAGCGTTGACGACGGCAAGCAGCACCAGAAGTTCATAGCCAAGAACGAGCTGCCGTTCCACCTCATTGCCGACACGGAGAAAACCCTGGTAGAGCAGTTTGGCGTGTGGGGCGAAAAGAAAATGTACGGCCGAACATACATGGGCACGTTCCGCACAACATTCATCATCGACGAAAACGGAGTGATTGAGCGAATAATCTCGCCCAAGGAGATAAAGGTTAAGAACCACGCCGAACAGATTATCGGACAACAGAAATAACATATCATACAACTGCCGCCTGCGCATCCTTATGCCTATAAAAGGACGCAAGCGGCCAAAACCTATTAACCCTAAACAAAAAACACATGATTAACCGACAACTTCTTCACCCGGAGAGCATCGTCGTAATCGGCGGCTCAAACAACGTTCACAAACCCGGCGGCGCCATCGTGCGCAACATCATCAACGGAGGCTACAAGGGCGTTCTGCGCATTGTAAATCCGAAAGAAGACGAGGTACAAGGCGTAAAGGCGTTCCACGACATAAGCGAGCTGCCGCCTACCGACCTGGCAATACTCGTAATACCCTCGCACATGTGCCCCGAAACGGTTGACCGCCTGGCTGAAGACAAAGGAGTAAAAGCCTTCATAATAATATCGGCAGGCTTCGGAGAGGAGACAAAGGAGGGAGCCAAGCTCGAACAACACATACTCGACACCTGCGAACGCCACGGAGCAGCGCTTATTGGGCCTAACTGTATCGGCCTGCTCAACTCATGGCATCACAGCGTATTCACCAAACCTATACCTACACTGCACGAAAAAGGCGTCGACTTTATCAGCGGTTCAGGCGCAACGGCAGTGTTTATCCTCGAGTCGGCAGTAACAAAGGGTCTGCCGTTCAACTCTGTATGGAGCATAGGCAACGGCAAGCAGATTGGCATTGAGGACGTGCTGCAATATATGGACGAGAACTTCGACCCTGAGAAAGACTCGCACGTAAAACTGCTATACATCGAAAACGTGGGCAACCCCGACAAGCTGCTCTTCCACGCTTCGTCGCTTATACGCAAAGGCTGCCGCATAGCGGCAATCAAGGCCGGCAGCAGCGAGAGCGGAAGCCGTGCCGCATCGTCGCACACAGGAGCCATTGCCAGCAGCGACTCTGCCGTAGAGGCCCTGTTCCGCAAGGCGGGCATAGTGCGCTGTTTCTCAAGAGAGGAACTCACAACCGTTGGCTGCATATTCACGCTTCCGCCACTCACGGGCCGCAACTTCGCCATCGTGACCCATGCCGGAGGTCCCGGAGTAATGCTCACCGACGCGCTGTCTAAGGGCGGGCTCAACGTTCCGAAGATTGAAGGTCCCGACGCCGACGAGCTGAAGAGCCTGCTATTTCCCGGAGCGTCAGTGGCTAACCCTATTGACATCCTTGCAACCGGAACGCCCGAACATCTGGGCATAGCCATAGACTACTGCGAAAACAAGTTCAAGGACATCGACGCCATATTCGTAATCTTCGGCACACCGGGCCTTGTTCAGCTCTATGAGGCATACGACGTGCTGCACAAGAAGATTCTCGAGTGCAAGAAACCTATATTCCCCATACTGCCATGTCTGCACACGGCAGGACCCGAAGTGGCTGAATTCCTGAAGAAGGGGCACGTAAACTTCAGCGACGAGGTAACGCTCGCCACGGCTCTCACGCAGATTATGAAGACACCAAAGCCGGCATCGCCTGAGATTGAGCTGTTCGGCGTTGACGTTCCGCGCATAAGAGAGATTATCGCAGGAATAAAGGAGAACGGATATATAGCGCCCGAACTTGTGCATCAGATATTTGAATGTGCCGGCATACCTATGGTGCCCGAGATGGTTAGCGACTCTAAGAGCGACCTTAAAGCATTTGCCGACAAGGTTGGCTATCCGGTAGTGGCCAAGGTGGTTGGTCCTGTACACAAGAGCGACGTGGGCGGCGTTGCGCTCAACGTAAGAAGCGCGGAACACCTTGAAATGGAGTTCGACCGCATGATGAAGATTAAAGACGCCAAGGCCGTTATGGTGCAAAAGATGCTTAAAGGCAAGGAGCTGTTTATCGGAGCAAAATATGAGCAGCGCTTCGGCCACATCGTGCTGTGCGGACTCGGCGGTATATTCGTTGAAGTGCTGAAAGACGTTTCGAGCGGACTTGCGCCTCTGTCATACGACGAAGCCTACTCTATGATTCGCTCTCTGCGCGCCTACAAGATTATCAAGGGAACGCGCGGACAGAAGGGACTCAACGAGCAGAAGTATGCCGAGATTATCGTGCGGCTCTCTACCCTGCTGAGATTCGCCACCGAAATAAAAGAACTCGACATCAACCCGCTGCTGGCCGACGAGGACAGCGTTACGGCTGTAGACGCAAGAATACTTATTGAAAAGAACTAAATAAAATCAATCGGGCGGCGTCGGCAGATGCCGCCCGACATTCATTAAATGCCCCGGGCATAAAACTTATAATTAAAAGAAATGAAGATACTCGTAATAGAAGACAATGCCGACCTGAGAGACATAATTGTGCGCTCGCTCGAAAAAGAGCGCTACGTTGTGGAAACAGCGCCCGACTATGCAACGGCGCACACCAAGCTGTTTATTTATGAATACGACTGCATTCTGCTGGATATCATGCTGCCCGACGGCAACGGACTTAACCTTATGAGGGAACTGGCCGAACGCGGCAAGCGCAAAAACGTGATAATAATATCGGCAAAGGATTCTATCGACGACAAGGTGGCCGGACTTGAGCTGGGCGCCGACGACTATCTGGCAAAGCCTTTCCACCTGGCCGAGCTGCACGCGCGCATAAGGAGCGTAATGAGACGCCACACGCAGAACGGCGAGAACAACATAAAGTTCGGCAACGTAACCATTCATCCAGACACATTTAAGGTGGAGGTGAACGGACAGGACATTGACCTTGGACGCAAAGAGTATGAGATTCTTCACTATCTTGTAAACCGGGCAAACCGCCTTATAGAGAAACAGACACTGGCCGAAGGCGTCTGGGGCGACGACATCGACCAGGCCGACAACTTCGACTTCATATACGCCCAGATTAAAAACCTGCGCAAAAAGCTTAAGGCGGCAGGTGCCGACATAGAGATAAAAACAATATACGGTTTTGGATATAAGCTCGTAAAAGTATGAAACTGCAAAATGTTCTTACTTTCCGTCTGTCCGTACTAAAGGCCATAGGCATAGCCCTGTGGGCCGTGTGCTTCTATTTTGCAATCATAAAAGAAATCAACAACAAGACCGACGACAGCCTGACAAATTATGCCGAAACTCTCATTACCGACTATCTGGCCGGCGTACCACTGCCCGACACCCACAATGGTGCCGGCAACAACTACTATATACACACGGTATCTGACGAATATGCCGAGAGTCACTCGCACATAAGATACCGCGACATGGACACTTATGTTGTTGAGAACAACGAGTTTGAACAGACAAGAGCCGTTACATATATATTCAAGTCGAACGACGACAAATATCATGAACTAACGGTATTCACGCCCACAATAGACAAACAAAACCTTAAAAACTCTATCTTCATCTGGCTTGTCGTACTGTATTTCGGTCTGCTCATAGGCATGATAACAGTTAACCTGTGGACGGTAAGCCACAGCATGAAACCGCTGAAAAGACTGTTCAACTGGCTCGACTCGTATAAACTCGGAAAAAACATCAAACCACTGAAAAACAATACGAAAATAGCCGAATTCAAGAAACTCAACGAAACGGTGATGAGGAGTATCGAGCGCAACGAGAAACAATATGAGCAGCAAAAGCTCTTCATTGCAAATGCGTCGCACGAGATGCAGACACCGCTGGCCATTTGCCGCAACAGACTCGAGATGCTGCTCGACGAAGAAGGGCTGTCGGAAAACCAGATGGCCGAGATAATTAAGACACTTCACACGCTGAAGGAGCTTACCGAGACAAACCGCTCGCTGCTGCTGTTGTGCAAGATTGACAACGGACAGTTTGCTGAGCATAAGCAGGTAAGCCTGAAGGATGTTACTTCACAGACTGTCAACAACCTTAAACCGGTTTATTCGCGCATGAAGATAACCGTAAACAACATGTGCGAAGAGGCGCCGGTGATAGACATGGACGGACAGCTGTCAAACATACTGATGACAAACCTTATAAAGAACGCCTTTGTGCATAACATAGAAGGAGGCGAGATAAACATAACGTCGGACAGCAGACATATAAAAATAGAAAACACTGGACAGCCCGACAGGCTCGACAGCGACAAGATATTTGAACGCTTCTATCACTCACCCGGCAAGAAATCGTCAACCGGACTCGGCCTTGCCATAGTGAAAGCTATCTGCGCACAATACGGCATGGAAATAACCTACAGCTACAGCAACGGAAAACATGCGTTTGAAATAAGCAAAAGCAAAAATTAGTTAAAAGCACTTTTCTGAACCGTTTTTTCAGATTCTTTTCAGAAACCCCTTGCATCTTTGCATCAAACAAAAGAACAAAAAATGATTACAAACCCTAAAAAAAAGAAGATTATGAAAAGAATTATCCAGACATGTGTAGTAGCAGTAATCTGCATATTAGCGTTCCAGGTTAAAGCCCTTGCCGACAACGACAGACCAATTACTGTAAATCAGCTTCCTACAGTATCACAGCAAATCATTAAAAAGTATTTTGCCGGAAAGAAGGTAGCAATGGCTAAACAGGAAACCGGACTTATTGATAAAGATTATGAAGTGGTGTTCACAACCGGAGAGAAGATTGAGTTCGACAAAAGAGGAGCATGGAAAGAGATAGACTGCAAGCTATCTGCCGTACCGGCAAGACTAATCCCCGCAAAAATAGCAAGCTATCTGAAAACAAACTATCCGGGAGTAAAAGTGCTGAAAATAGAAAAAGACGAAAAAGAGTATGAAGTAGACCTTGCCAACGGCATAGAGATTAAATTCAACAAAAACTTTGTCGTAATAGACATCGACTGACGGCAATACTGACAACAGACAAAAGAAAGAGTGTGCCGAAACAAATAATCAGATTTATTTTTGGGCACATCTCTTTTTAACCATATAACATTAAAAACAAAAGAAGTCTAATGAAAGAATTTATCAAAAAAGCCATCATGGCTGTATTCTTGTTTTCTGCTGTAGCCATAAACGCCGCGGCAGGCGACGAAAAGCCCATAAGCGTAAGTCAGCTTCCGGCCAAGGCACACCAGCTGCTAAGCAGGCACTTCGCCAACAAAAAAGTAGCCATGGCAAAAGTTGAATCGGGCTTCTTTACAAAAGAATATACCGTAATATTTACCAACGGCGAAAAAATAGAATTTGACAAACATGGCAACTGGACAGAAATAAGCTGTAAGCGCTCTGCCGTGCCGGCAAGCATCGTTCCGCCACAGATAAGCTCATACGTAAAAAAGAATTATCCGGAATGTATAATTATAAAAATTGAAAAAGACGATGACGAATATGAGGTGGACTTGTCTAACCGGATAGAAATTACTTTTAACAAGAAATTCCAGGTTATTGACATTGAATGATAAACCTAAAAAACAAAAATAAACAACGGCAAAACACACGATAAAACACCGGCAAAATAACATTGCACTACAAAAGCATACCTTTCACAATGCAAAAGGTATGCTTTTGTGGTGTAATATACGGCTTTTTACAATGCAATATGTGGCATTTCGCAACTCAACAAATTTCTTTACACAACACAAGATACAGTCTTTTCTGCACACGTTCATAAACATGGCATATTTGAACCCAAATCATTAGACCGTATATAGTTTTATCTATTTAGTGTATACAGGCTGAATCATAACGCTATTTAGATTGAACGGAGTATGTTTTACGGTTGAAAAGATAAAAAATTTTCGCTAAAAACTTTTTTGTTTAATACATCAGCATAGTAATGGATAATGCCATACTTCTGGCCTAACGCTTGCGTGAAGACATCTGCCTCCTAAGTAACCGGCCGACAACGCTCCAGTAAGGCATCCTTTTCAGCGTATCCCTAACGGGCTGAATGTCCCATACAAGGAAGATGAGCAGCACAACTGTGGCTATGATGCACGTAACGCCGAACAGTTGTTTCAGACTGACGAGTATCACCTGCGTGGCATCGTACGGCATGGCGCGCGCAAAGTTTTCTGCTATGTGATGCCTGAGCGAAAAGCTGTATATGCCCGAGCATATAGTGTCAACCACGCCGTTGCGGATGAAGCCCACCATGGTTAGCCCCATGAAAAAATGCTGAAACGGCATCAGTTCTTCGAGATATATTGTAAGGGCCGTGAAGAAGATAGCCACACCGAAGGTACGGCAGAATATGGGGATGAATAAACTCTCTATGTCGAGTCCGGGCGTAACCATGAGATACATCTGCACTTCATAAGCCAACAGGGCCATAAGTCCTACGGTAAGCAGGCGCGTAAACTTCTGCCTGAGCACCTTTATCCAGAACATCACGAACATACAGCCGCATATTGTGCCCACCCATTCAACAAGATAGAACACGGAAGTGGACATAACACCGAAATGAAGCACGCCTGACGTAAACGTGTTCTGCAATATCTTAGGGGTTGAGTTGATAAGCTCAACCAGCGCAAACACGGCCAGCAGGGGCAGCAGACGCTTGTAGAGCCATGCCTCGGGGGCTATATAGGGATGGCGGATGTGGCGCATGCGCTGCAACGCAAAGTAGAACGTTACCGGCACCATGAACGTAACAACACGGAACGGACGGCCGTCCCACCAGTTGTAGAACTCTCCGTAATTGAACAAAAACACAATCTCTATCAGCAGTGCCGACCAGAGCACGCAGCCCAGCCAGTCGAGACTTATCAGCGGCAGCGGCTTCATGAAGCGGAAGTTATGGGTGAGCACATACACCATCAGCGCAATGAAGAGCATTGCACCCGTCATGGCCCAGTGCATGGCATACCAGCTCTGGAATATATATGTAAGGTGTATGGTTATCCAGGGCGACAGACTCATATTGCCCACCACAATGCAGTAAAGCAACGGGAAGAATATGGTGAAGTCGCGCTTCGACGTCATCCACAGCTGCACGTTAGACAGACACTCGAACGTTCCGCAGAGTTTGAAAAAGCCTGCAACATAAGAAAGAAGGCACAGCACGGGCACCGACTCGATGTACATGCAGAGCCAGTTGCATGCGGCTATGACAAGAGCAGCCGTGATGAGCAACTGGCGGTTGGTGAACCTGAACTTAAAGCGGAAAAGAAACGGAAACGGCATGTTTACGCCTATAACGCCGCAAAGCACAATCATAGTAACATCCTCGCGCATGATGCACATGTCGCCCATGACATGGGGCATAGCTCCGGCATACATGCCTCCCGCCAACTGAAAGCAGAAGGCAAAGAGAACATATATCCACGGCTGTATCTTCTTTGGCACGAAGCCGTTCATCATCGGCATCGTGAACGGTCCTGTAGGTATCGGCGGCATATCACTTATACATTACCAACGTTTCAACATTAAGCCCGGCACGGAGTTTCTTCAGGTCGGCCACGCTGTTCTTTCCCACAATGGCTATGCGTACCGGCACACGCTGCTCAACCTTCACAAAGTTGCCCGTGGCATTGTCGGCCGGCACCATAGAATAAGCTGAGCCAGTGGCAGGACTAAGCGATTCAACCACTCCCTTGTAAGTTATGCCCGGAACGGCATCGGCCGTAAACTCAACGGCATTGCCCACGGAGATGTGCTTCAGCTGAGTTTCGCGATAGTTTGCAATAACCCACACCTGATTGTCGTCAACAATGCGCGCAAGCATCTGCCCGGGCTGAACAAGCTGGCCTACATGTATATCCTTGCGCCCCATCACTCCGTCGCTTGTGGCCACAATAACCGTGTACGACAGGTTAAGACGTGCCAGATTTACGGCTGCCTCGGCCACACTCACTCCGGCGGTGTTCTGACTCAAGCGGTGAGCCTGCTCATTCTTGACGAGCGATGTTGAACGGCGGCTTGCGCTTGCCTGCTCATACCGGGCCTTTGCGGCCTTATATCTTGTCAGAGCGTTGTCATACTGCTGGCGCGTAACAGCGTCTTTCGTCAGCAGCGAAGCATAGCGCTCGTAGTCGCGCTTGGCGTTGTCCATGTCGGCCTTAGCCTCCTCTATTCCGGCAGAAGCCACCCTTACGTTGCTCGTCGTGGTGTTAATTCCGGCAGAAATGGCCGAAGACCCTGAGCGCGAGCCGCGATAGTTGGCCTCAGCCTGCGCCAGATGCAGACGATATTCGGCATCTTCTATAATCACGAGCGTGTCGCCCTTCTTCACATGCTGGTATTCCTCAAAGCGTATCTCCTTGATAAATCCCTGTACACGGGTGTTTATCGGGGTTATGTGGCGCTGCACCTGAGCATCGTCGGTGTATTCAGTGTTTGCCGGATGGACAAAACGTGTTGCCACATACACTATTGCCGCAATGAGCAGCAATATTATTACCACGTTATATATTCTTTTAATGAGTTTCTTGTTGTTCATATCTTATGTCTTTATTTATGATGCCGGTATGCCGTCATGCCCTGTCATGCAGGTTTAGGCGTCGCGGCCGGTGTTGTTGTTTTATGTATTTACGCAGGTGCCCTATCATATTTCGCCTGCAATGTATTTCATTTTATAATATGCGTAAATTGTGCCTATGCGTGCGTCTACCTCCTGAAGCTCGGCGTTGAGCTTTATGTTCGACGCGTCCACCATATCAGTTATCAGCGCCATCTGACTCATGTAGCGGTCGCTGACCACCTGATAGTTCTGCGTGGCAAGCTCAACGCTCTTCTGCTGAGTGCGCAGCTCTACAAACGACTGGCGGTAAAGTGTGTATGCCTGCTGCATCTGATTGTCAACACTCTCTGCCGTTACGGCATGGTTCTCGTTGCTCTGCACAATCTGTGCCTTTGCCTTACGCACGGTCTTGTTGCCCTTGAACAGTGAGCTGAGCGAATATTTAATGCCGATACCGACATACCAGATATTGAAGTTGTTGTCAATCGGCGGCAAGTCGTAGGTGAACGGACCGCTGAAATTATCGGTTGCAAACACCACAACCTTTGGCATCAGGTCGCTCTTTGCCATGCGCAACTGCTGCTGAGCCATATCAATGCCGAGCTTCGACTGGCGCAGCATAGGCGACGAAACAGCCGCACGGCTCTGCCAGTCGGCCTCATTTCCATTGTCGGATGCGGTTTTAAGCTCTGCTGTGTCAGGCATTATTACAACATCAGAAGTAAGTCCGAGAGTATTACACAATTGGTGGTTCAGCACGCTTCGCTGATCCTGAAGCTTGCGCAGTCCCAGTTTGAGCGACTCCATCTGCAGTTCATACCGCGTAACATCGTTGCGCAGGGCTAACCCTTCTTCATGTTTCGCCTTTATGTCGGCAATAAGCTTTTCGGTCAGCGCGATGTTGCTGTCATACACTTTCATCCCGTTTGACAGCTTAATCAAATCGAGATACTGCCCCAGAGCCATGAATCGTTGCTGACTGCGGCTGAGTTCCACGCCCGTCTCAGCCTGCTCTTTCTGGAGTTCGGCAAGACGTATGCCCGTGTTTATAGCTCCCCCGGCATAAACAACCTGCTGAGCCTCAAGCGCAAAACTGTTGCCTATATGCGGCTGGGTTATACCCTTGGCATTGCTGAAATCACGGTCGGTCATAAGCACGTTGCCGTTATAACTCACAGACAGCGATGCGTTGACATCGGGCAGACGCCGGCTCTTTGCCTCGGCAATGGTCTGATGCGCCACATCTACTTCCGCCTTACGGGCACTCAACTGACGGCTGCCCGTCTCAACAAGAGAAAACAACTCGCTCACCGTCATCGTGCGCTGCGTCTGCGACAATGCCTCTGTTGAGGAAAGTAGCAGCGCACCGGACAAGACGGCATAAACAAATTTACATCTAATCATCACTTTAAATTTTCATTTTATGTTCTATTAATCCTGACAATAAGTCTGAAACCGGGTGCAAAGGTAGGACTATTTAACAATTAAATGATTTTAAATTTTTCGCGAGAAATGGGACTTTTCGGAACAATTATGGTGTTTTGTCACTCAATATAACGATATTTGCAGCACAAAACGGAGTTAAGAATATTACGGATATATTTAAAGACAACAAACAGAAGGCCTATGAAATTTGAAACATTCGCATCAGACAAGGCACAGCTCTGTACGACATCGCTGAAAGAACTTGAAGCCGAATCAGACGTCATTGACTATGGCGCGATAATATTATGTAAAGGCGGTACGGCAACAATGCGCATCGACTTCAAAGACTGGCATCTGAAAAAGGATGCCGTGATAACGCTCTTTCCCAACGACATGGTGATGCTGCACAACGTTTCGGAAGACTTTGAGGTGGAAATGCTGCGCTATGACAAGACGTTGCTGCGAGAGGCAAGCCTGCAACTTGAACAGACGGTGTACTCGCTACTGCGCAAGGACAGATGCCGCACAGATAAGAAGGTGGTTACGCTGATTATTGAAAATATGTTCAGTCTGCTCAGGCTGTATTTCATACAGAAAGACTGCATGTGCCTCGACCAACTTGTGCTTTATCAGCTCAAGGCATTCTTTCTCGGATTCTACGACTGGATAGTACGCAACAGGCACGATGAGCCTGAAGGAAAAGGGTCGAGAAGAATAAATGAGTTGTTCAACATGTTTATGGAAGACCTCGAACGATATTACATGAAGTCGCACGACGTATCCTTCTATGCCGACAGGCTGAACATAACACCTAAATATCTTAACACGATTGTGAGAAAGAAGACAGGGCACTCAACAAAGAACATTATCGACCAATATGTGACGTTACAGATTAAACTGCAGCTCCGTACAAGCGAAAAGAGTGTAAAGCAACTTTCATGGGACTTCAACTTCAGCGACGAGTCGTTCTTCTGCCGCTACTTCAAGCTGCACACCGGACATACCCCACAGCAGTTCAGAAAGAACATCAAACAACAATGACGCCAGACAGACTTTATATATTTGTTAAACTGCGACGCTTGTTTGGAGCATAGTTGGCACATATTCAGATTAAGCGCGAGCATATTATCATCCGTTGACGCATAACAAAAGCAATATGCCAAAAACATGCGTTCAGGGCCGGCTGACCGCACTTCTTTTTTTATCAGATTTAACGCAAAAACCCTTTATCATTTAGTCAATATTTCTTTGCGACTTTGCAAAATTAAACTATCTTTGCAAAAAAATAAATAACAGACATGCGGCATACCACATAGTCTAAATCTTACGTACGCAAAGACTTGCGCCAAGACATTATGAAAAATATGTGAAAGCCATGAAAACAATCATTGATATGAATAAGATAGCTAACTTTATCGCCCAAACGAACTGGAAGCAGCAGGGCAAAGACATCTTTTTTCTCTTTGTCGGAGTACTGATGTATGCTACAGGCTACACAGCATTCATATTACCTGAAAAAGTAGTGCAGGGAGCCGTTGCCGGTATCTCAGCACTCATTTACTACACAACGAGTTTTCCTCCGAGTATCTCCATCTGGGTGCTCAATGCCATCATGATCATCATTGCGATTAAGGCTCTTACACCCCAGTTCGTAATAAGGACGGTGATAGGCGTCACGATGCTATCACTCAGCGTGGGCTTCCTTCAGCCATTCTTCATCGCCCACCCAATCATAACTCCGGGAGAAGACAAATTCATGCATGTCCTCATAGCGGCCCTTCTCTGCGGCACAGGACTTGGCATCGTGTTTACACACAACGGTTCTACTGGCGGAACAGACATACTGATGGCGGTGTTTAACAAATACTTTAACATCAGTTTCGGCCGCGCCATGCAGTTCGTCGATTTCACAATCATAAGTTCCTCTTACTTTGTGTTCCACAGCGTGGAAACAATCATTTACGGTATCGTGTTCACATTAGTGGTAAGTTTCATGCTTGACTTCGTGGTAAACGGTTCCAAGCAAACCGTGCAGCTGCTGATAATATCCAAAGAATATCAGGAAATAGCCAATAATGTGTCAGGAGGAATGCATCGTGGCGTAACGGTCGTAGAGGGTAAGGGCTGGTATACAAAGAAAGATGTCAAACTGCTGATAATCCTCGCGCATAAATACGAGCTTCAGGACTTGATGATTATCATCAAACAGATCGACCCTAACGCGATGGTCTCACAGACGTTCTGTCACGGTGTGTTCGGAGCAGGCTTCGAAAAAATAAAATAGTCTCCATAGAATTCTGAAAGTATCAAATACACACAGACTCGCGATATAACACTTTCATATACAGCAACAGGCCTTTTTCTGCCGCTGTACATGAAAGTGATAGTTTATTTAATTTTAAACCATAATTATTATGAATGATATCAAAAAAAAGGCCAAGGGCGAAGTAAAGAATTCTTTTTATAAAGATCTTTTTTTCCTTACATTTGGAATATTACTTTATTCATTCGGATATACGGCCTTTATCCTTCCCGAACAGGTTGTGATGGGAGGCGTTTCCGGTATATCGGCGCTGCTGTTCTACGCCTTCGGGTTTCCTCCCGGTATTTCAATCTGGGTGCTTAACGTGGCTATGCTTATCATTGCCTGCAAGGCACTCACAAAGCAGTTCATCATCAGAACTATCATCGGCGTATCAATCATGTCGGTATTTGTGGGCATACTTCAGCCCCTGTTCCAGGCATATCCAATAATCACGGCCGGCGAAGACAAGTTTATGCATGTGATTCTCGGAGGTGCAATGGCCGGTGCCGGCCTTGGACTGGTGTTCTCGCACAACGGTTCTACAGGAGGAACCGACATTTTGATTGCCTTGCTTAATAAGTATTTCAGCCTGAGTTTCGGACGTGCCATGCAGTTTATCGACATAACTATTATCAGCTCGTCCTACCTGCTGTTCCACAGCACCGAGACTATTGTCTACGGTATTGCGTTCACCCTGATAGCAAGTTATGTCTGCGACTACGTAGTCAACGGTTCACGCCAGACAGTGCAGTTTATCATCATATCAAAGGATTATGAAAAGATTGCCGACAAAATCAACCAGAGCGCACACAGAGGCGTAACCGTTGTAGAGGGCAAGGGCTGGTATTCAAAGAAGGAAGTGGACATACTTATCGTACTGGTAAGGAAATACGAGTCGCAAGAGATATTCCATTACATCAAGGACATCGACCCCCATGCAATGGTTTCACAAACATTCTGCCACGGAGTGTTCGGCGAAGGCTTCGACAAGATGAAATAATGCCAGCGGCCTAATTGTCCTAAAACATAGCCGGCAAAGAAAGATAATAGCCTGACAAAAGAAACAAACGAAGTTAACGGACAAAAGTTTTTATATCTCCTACATGGTGATTTGTCCGCTAACTTCTTTTTTATTACAGTGCCAGATGCCTTTTATATACCGCACCAACTGACACGACAACGTTTTTAAAATTTCTGTATCATTTATATGAAATACATTCTACACACATTTCAACGAATAACATTTATCCTTATTTGCATTTTCTCGGTTACAGCCATGCATGCCGAATCAGAGAAGTTTACGGTGCGCGGACGTGTCGTAGACCGGCTGTCGCGCGAGCCTGTCATAGGCGCAAGCGTATCGGTGCAGGGCAAACAAGGCGTGGGAGCCGCCACCGACACTACCGGCGTGTTTGTTATCAGCGGTGTAGAACCGGGCATTTGCCGGCTTTACATAACATGTGTAGGCTACAAAAGCACATTGTCTGCCGAATATTTTGTGTCGGCTAAGATGCCAACAATAGAGATTGAGCTGGACGAAGATGCGAAACACCTGAGCGAAGTTACGGTAAGCGTGCCAGTAATACGGAGAGTGAAACAAAGTCCGGTGAGCATGCAGATAATAGGACTCGGCGAGATAGAGAAGAGTCCGGGCGGAAACCGCGACATCTCGCGCATTGTGAGGTCGGTGCCGGGCGTGTCGTTCTCTCCTATCGGCTATCGCAACGACCTTATCGTAAGGGGCGGCTCGCCGTCGGAAAACCGTTTCTTCATGGACGGCATAGAGATACCCAACATCAACCACTTTGCCACTCAGGGTGCGTCGGGCGGCCCGGTGAGCATTCTCAACGCCGACCTCATACGCGAGGTGCAGTTCTATACCGGTGCGTTTCCGGCCGACCGCGGCGGAGCATTAAGCTCGGTGATGGACATCAGTCTGCTCGACGGCAACACGGACGAGAACTCTTTCAAGGCCACTCTCGGAGCATCGGAAGTATCGCTAAGCGGCATGGGCCACTTCGGCAGCAACACTACATATCTGTTCTCTGTGCGCCAGTCGTATCTGCAACTGCTCTTCAAGATGCTCGGACTGCCCTTCCTGCCCAACTACATCGACGGACAGTTTAAGATAAAAACCAAACTGGGCAAGAAAGACGAAATAACTTTCCTCGGGCTTACGGGCATCGACAACATGAAACTCAACACCGACGAGAAGGGCGAAGACGCAGAATATCTGCTGAGCTATCTGCCGCGCATAACGCAGCAGACGTTTACGCTCGGCGCATCTTACAGACATTATGCAGGAAAGAACGTGAGCACCATATCGCTCGGCTACAACTACTTGGGCAACCAGAATCTTAAATACCGCAACAACGACGACTCTTCTCCCGAAAACCTTACACTCGACCTCAGTTCGCGCGAACAGAAGCTGTCGATGAGGGCAGAGAACCGCACATACAACGACCGCTGGACATGGCGCGAGGGCGTTGAGGCATGGTATGCCTTCTACCACGACCGCACATACCAGAAGGTTTATCACAACGAAAGCTCCATATCGCAATACTCAACCGACATAAGCTTTGCGGGATGGGCCGCCTACGGTTCGGCGCGCTATACGAGTGAAGACGGAAAACTTACGGCCAACATGGGGCTTCGCCTCGACGGATGTTCCTATTCTGACCTGACGGCGCGCTTTTGGGAGCACATCTCTCCCACCTTATCATTGTCCTACAAGTTCCTGCCGTCGTGGGCCGTCAACATCGGAGCCGGAATGTATCATCAGCTGCCGCCATACACTGCCCTGGGATATAAGGACGAAAACGGCCAACTGGCCAACAAGTCGCTCGAATACATGCGCGTAAAGAATGCCGCGCTGGGCGTTGAATGGACACCGGGCAAGCAGATAACGGTCAGTCTGGAGGGTTTCTACAAACATTACACAGACATTCCGCTCTCGGTTGCCGACAACATTCCGCTCTCGTGCAAGGGCAACGACTATGGCGTTGTGGGCAACGAGCTGCTCGTTTCGTCGGCCAAGGGAAGAGCCTACGGTTTAGAAACCACCTTGCGCTGGCAGATACCGGGCAAACTGGTGTCTATGGCATCGTTTACATTCTTCAAAAGCGAATACCGAAACAGCTCTGATGCAGGATATATAAACTCGGCATGGGACAACCGCTTTATTGCCAACGTGAGCGCAACCTACGAACTGCCGCGCCACTGGAGCATAGGCGCAAAGCTTAGCGCGATAGGCGGCAGTCCGTACACGCCCTATGACGTGGACAAGTCGTCGCTCGTAGAGGCATGGGACGCGCAGGGACGCCCGTATTACGACTATTCAAAGTTTAACACGGAACGCCTTGATGCCTTTGCCCAACTTGACATCCGTGTAGACAAAAACTATTACTTCAAAGGCTGGATGCTCGGCTTTTATCTCGACATACAGAACATAACAAAGAGCGTTCTGAGCCAGCCCGACGTGCTGATGAGCACCGGCGTCATTGAAAATCCTGACGCTCCGGCAGCCGAACAGCGCTACAAGATGAAGTATATCAGTCAGGACAGCGGCACGCTGCTGCCCAGCATCGGCATAACGGTGCGCTTCTGATATATACAGAGACATACGTTCACGCAGAAGTTATCAACAGGCTATATTGAAGCAGTTGATAACTTCTGCGTTTTTATTTATTCAAGACCAACCTTAGCGGCCTGCATTTACAAGCATAAAACACGTATACGGCATTTGCCAATATGCAAGCATATTCATCAAAAGCCGCATCATTATGACACTTCAGTTTTGTCATGATTTTCTGATGAAATAGAAAAACAAGACGGCTTATGCGCCTCACGATGATAAAGAATATTTACATCCGGATGTAAAAGGCATGCTTTTATAAAACAACTCGGCCACTTTTTACCCGAAAACAGGCCGTTTTCAGCATTAAAACCTACCTGTTTTTATATTGAAATAAAGGCTTTTTTGTTCCTTTTCAGACAAAAAACATTGCACACATACGGCACTATCGCCATAACGGCATGTAACACATCTACTTACGCTTGCACACGTTTTCGGGGCATTTTCACGGCCAAACGATTTTAATTTTCAAATATCGCAGTATGAGAGCCTCAACACAAATCAATGTGTAAGGGCACAAGCCAAAATACATACAGAATGATAATTCTGCCAAAGCAATAACCCTAAATTAAATATGTATATAAAAGACACAGAATATACAGACTGAAATATTGTCATATAAGCAAGACAAAATGTCAGAACAAAGCCGCGGGCATGTATTTTGATTCTCTGATAGCAGACAATCGTAAAAAGATTGTATTCAGGAATAACACATAACAAAAGATAAAGAAAGGAGAACAATATATGACATTCGACAAATTCACAATCAAAGCGCAAGAGGCTGTCCAGGAGGCAGTTAACATAGCACAACGCTCAGGACAGCAGTCGATTGAGCCGGTCCACCTGCTCAAGGGCCTGATGAACAAGGCTAAAGACGTAACCAACTTCCTGTTTCAGAAGCTCGGCGTAAACGCCATGCAGGTTGAGACTGTGGTTGACCGTGAGATTAGCCGCCTGCCACGGGTTCAAGGCGGACAGCCATATCTCAGCAACGAGAGCAACAGCGTGCTTCAGAAGGCCGTAGACATATCGCAGAAAATGGGCGACGAGTTCGTCAGCGTTGAGCCTGTAATGCTGGCATTGCTCGATGTAAACTCTACGGCAAGCCGCATAATGAAGGATGCAGGATGCACTGAGAAGGAGATGCGCGCAGCCATAAACGAGCTGAGACAGGGACAGAAGGTGCAGTCGCAGTCGGCTGACGAGAACTATCAGAGCCTGGAAAAATATGCCAAGAACTTGGTTGAAGATGCCCGCCAGGGCAAGCTCGACCCTGTGATAGGCCGTGACGAGGAAATTCGTCGTGTACTCCAGATTCTGTCGCGCCGTACAAAGAACAACCCTATACTGATAGGTGAGCCGGGAACCGGTAAAACAGCAATCGTTGAAGGACTGGCTGAGCGCATAGTCCGCGGCGACGTGCCCGAAAACCTGAAGGACAAGCAGCTCTACTCGCTCGACATGGGTGCGCTGGTTGCCGGAGCTAAATATAAAGGAGAGTTTGAGGAGCGACTGAAGAGCGTCATCAAGGAGGTTACCAACAGCAACGGCCGCATAATCCTGTTCATTGATGAAATCCACACGCTGGTGGGTGCCGGAGGAGGCGAAGGCGCAATGGATGCCGCCAACATACTGAAACCTGCGCTTGCGCGTGGTGAGCTGCGCAGCATAGGTGCCACGACACTTAACGAATATCAGAAGTATTTTGAGAAGGACAAGGCTCTTGAAAGGAGATTCCAGACCGTCATGGTTGACGAGCCTGACGAGCTTAGCGCAATAAGCATACTGCGTGGTCTGAAGGAGCGCTACGAAAACCACCACAAGGTGCGTATTCAGGATGATGCCTGCATAGCGGCCGTCAAACTGTCGGAGCGTTACATCAGCGACCGTTTCTTGCCTGATAAGGCCATCGACCTTATGGACGAGGCTGCGGCTAAGCTGAGGATGGAGCGCGACTCTGTGCCTGAGGAACTCGACGAGATTACGCGTAAGCTGAAACAGCTCGAGATTGAGCGCGAGGCTATCAAGCGTGAGAACGACCAGCCTAAGATTGAACAGCTCGACAAAGAGATTGCCGAACTGAAAGATCAGGAAAAGGTGTTCCGTGCCAAATGGGAAGGCGAGAAGGCTCTCGTCAACAAGATTCAGCAGGACAAGCAGCAGATTGAGCAGCTGAAGTTTGAGGCCGAGCGCGCCGAGCGTGAAGGCAACTATGAGCGTGTGGCCGAGATACGCTACAGCAGCCTGAAGAAACTTGAAGACGACATTAAGAACATACAGTCGCAACTGCGCAACACGCAAGGCGGCGAGGCAATGGTGCGCGAAGAGGTTACTGCCGACGACATAGCCGAGGTGGTAAGCCGCTGGACGGGAATACCCGTAACGCGAATGATGCAGAGCGAACGAGAGAAGTTGTTGCACCTTGAGGAGGAACTGCACAAGCGTGTTATCGGTCAGGATGAGGCCATAGAGGCAGTGAGCGACGCCGTTCGCCGCAGCCGTGCCGGACTGCAGGACCCGAAGCGCCCTATCGCCTCGTTCATCTTCCTCGGTACTACCGGTGTCGGTAAGACAGAGCTTGCAAAGGCCTTGGCCGAATATCTGTTCAACGATGAGACCATGATGACGCGAATAGACATGAGCGAATATCAGGAAAAATTCAGCGTCAGCCGTCTTATCGGAGCGCCTCCGGGATACGTTGGCTACGACGAGGGCGGACAGCTCACCGAGGCTGTAAGGCGCAAACCTTATTCGGTTGTGCTCTTCGACGAGATTGAAAAAGCTCACCCGGATGTGTTCAACATACTGCTCCAGGTGCTCGACGACGGACGTCTGACCGACAACAAGGGACGGACGGTGAACTTCAAGAACACTATCATCATCATGACTTCTAACCTTGGAAGCCAGTATATACAAGGAGAGTTTGAGCATATCACCGACACCAACCGCAAAACCGTAATAGAGAAAACGAAGAAAACGGTGATGGAGATGCTGAAGAAGACCATTCGTCCGGAATTCCTTAACCGTATCGACGAGACCATAATGTTCTTGCCGCTGACGAAAGAACAAATCGCCGACGTTGTAAAACTTCAGGTAAACAGCGTTAAGAAGATGCTGGAGCAGCAGGATGTTACACTCGATGTAACCCCGGCGGCCATCGACTTCCTTGCCTCGGCTGGCTTCGACCCGGAATTCGGAGCGCGTCCCGTAAAGCGTGCCATACAGCGATACATGCTCAACGACCTGAGCAAGCAGCTGCTCGGCGGCACTGTTGACCGCACTAAGCCTATAGTAGTTGACGCAGGAGGCGACGGACTGACGTTCAGGAACTGACGGTTTGGTGAGTTAAAAACTAAAAATTAAGAGTTAAGTATTAAGAAAATATACCTTGTTGGATGTATTTCCATTTAAGAAACATTTTCTTAATACTTAACTCTTAATTTATGGATACACACATTATTGAAACCATGAGCAACTGGATGGCAATGAACACCTGCGAGAAAAAGCACTCGGTTATATTCATCTTCGGACGCAGCGGCGACCGGCGGAACACGCGCGGCGCAGCGGTTAGCCATACGCCATGCTGTCAAGGTTTTTTCTTTTATGATTTTGAAAGGATTTCCCATACAGTAGAAAACTAATGACAATTTAAAAACGGCTGCAAAGATACAAAAAAAGCCCCGATACCACATCGGAGCAATTTTTTCTGTTTGAATGTCTTAGTCTTTAGTATTAATGTAGCATGTAATTCTGAAAATCTTTATTATCGAGAGCAAAGATAGGCAAAAAAATTGACACAAATCAAAAATACAAGCAGTTTAATCAAAAAAATTACGTAAACGTTTACGGAATGTGATTATATTTTATAACTTTTTGGACGAAAACAGCAACAATTTATCATTTCTTTGTTCTGAGTAACGTTAAGCAAGAGTTAAGAATAATTTTTTATTTTGTTTTTCAACATAAAAAACGTAACTTTGTATTTATATATATGTATCAAAGATTAAAATCAACTGATGAAAGAATTTGTAATCTCTGAAGTAAAAGCCGAAACGGCAATACTGGTGGGCCTGATAACACAGGAGCAAAACGAAGCCAAGACAAAAGAATATCTTGACGAGCTGGAATTTCTGGCAGACACGGCAGGTACCGTAACCGTTAAGCGGTTCACACAGAAGGTTGGAGGCCCAAACCAGACTACATACGTAGGCAAAGGAAAACTTGAAGAAATAAAACAATATATAAAGGATGAGGAAGATGCCGAACGCGAAATCGGAATGGTGATTTTCGACGATGAGCTGTCGGCAAAACAGATACGCAACATAGAAAACGAGCTTAAAGTAAAGATTCTAGACCGCACGTCGCTCATTCTCGATATTTTCGCCATGCGCGCACAGACAGCCAACGCCAAGACGCAGGTGGAGCTGGCGCAATACAGATACATGCTGCCGCGACTGCAGAGACTGTGGACTCACCTTGAACGTCAGGGTGGCGGAAGCGGTTCGGGCGGCGGAAAAGGCTCTGTGGGACTGCGCGGACCGGGTGAGACTCAGCTCGAGATGGACCGCCGAATAATCCTTCAGCGCATGTCGCTGCTGAAACAGAGACTGGCCGAAATTGACAAACAGAAGATAACACAGCGCAAGAACAGAGGACGGCTTATACGCGTGGCACTGGTGGGATACACCAACGTGGGCAAGTCTACAATAATGAACCTGCTGGCCAAAAGCGACGTATTCGCCGAAAACAAACTGTTTGCCACACTCGACACAACAGTGCGTAAGGTGGTGATAGAGAATCTGCCGTTCCTGCTTGCCGATACTGTAGGATTTATACGCAAGCTGCCCACCGACCTTGTTGACTCGTTCAAGAGCACACTCGACGAGGTGCGCGAGGCCGACCTGCTGCTGCATGTCGTAGACATATCGCACCCCGACTTTGAAGAGCAGATAAAGGTGGTTGACAACACGCTGAAAGACCTGGGATGTGCCGACAAACCGTCGATGATAATCTTCAACAAAATCGACTCGTACACATGGATTGAGAAAGAGCCCGACGACCTTACGCCGGCAACAAAAGAGAACATAACGCTCGACGAGCTGAAAAAGACATGGATGGCAAAGCTCAACGACAACTGCATGTTTATCTCGGCAAAGAACAAGACAAATATTGACGAACTGAGGGACACTCTGTATAAGACCGTGCGCGAACTGCATGTGCAGAAGTATCCTTACAACGATTTTCTATATCCAATCGAATAAAAACTTAACACTATGGACGAATACAGACTGCTGACCAACGAAGAGATTAACATTCTCGAAGATAACGGATGTATGGCCGAAGACTGGACGAGCATAAATGTTGCCGCCGACTTTAAGCCTACTTATATAAGGAACGTCAACTTATACGGCGACGTATTTATGGGTGTATTCGAGAAAAACATTGAGGTGTCAAACGGATTCGTAAGGCACTCAGGTATAAGAAATGCTACGCTGCGCAACGTCTGTATAGGCGACAACTGCCTGATTGAGAACATCGGCAACTATATAAACAACTACGCCATAGGAGAGGAATGTTGCATCTGCAACGTATGCACAATGGAGACAACGGCCGAAGCCACCTACGGCGAAGGTAACACCATATCAGTACTCAACGAGGCCGGCAACGGCAACGTAATACTGTTCAGCGGACTGACAAGCAATCTAGCGGCACTTATGATACGCCACGCCGGCAACAAGGATTTTACCGCCACCATAAGAGGCATAGTGAAAGACGACATTGAGAGGCGGACAAGAGAAACGGGCACGGTGGGCAACAACGTAAAGATTATCAACACGGCAGAGATAACCAACACGCACATCAGCGACAACTGCGTGGTCAACGGTGCAAGCCGCATAAGCGACTGCACCCTTGCGTCGGGTCCTGAAGACAACGTGTTTATCGGCTCTGGCGTGATATGCGAGAACTCTATCATAACCGACGGCTCTGCCGTACTCAACAGTGCCAACTTAACCAACTGCTATGTTGGCGAGGCATGTCAGATAACCAACGGCTTCACGGCAGAAAGCAGTCTGTTTTTCGCCAACTGCTACATGAGCAACGGCGAAGCCTGCGCAGCCTTCTGCGGCCCATTCTCGTCGAGCCATCACAAGAGCACACTGCTAATTGGCTGCATGCTGTCGTTCTATAACGCCGGCTCGGCAACAAACTTCAGCAACCATGCCTACAAGATGGGCCCGATACACTACGGACACCTCGAACGCGGAACGAAAACGGCAAGCGGCTCACACCTGCTTCTGCCCGCCAACATAGGTGCCTTCTCGGTATGTCTCGGCAAGATAGCCAACCATCCGGACACAAGAGCCATGCCTTTCTCTTATATTATTTCAGACGGAAGGGATACATTCATTGTACCGGGAATAAACATTTCCACTGTCGGCCTCTACCGCGATATACGCAAATGGCCGCGGCGCGACGTAAGAATACAGAGCAGCAGAAAGAGCCTGATAAACCACGACTGGCTAAGTCCGCTGACCGTAAGCGAAATTATTGCCGGAAAGAAAGTCCTTGAAGGGATAAGAGAAGCAGAGAGTGAAGACGTGGCCTTCTATACCTACGAAGGATGCAAGATAAGCCGCAACTCGCTTGAACGAGGAATAAGACTATACGACATGGCTATAAAAATGTTTGCCGGAGAGGTGGCCAGAGGATATGACTTAACAGCCGAGGGGCGCGACAGCGGCACCGGTGAATGGTGCGACCTTGCCGGAATGTATCTGCCCAGACAGGAAGAGCAAAACATTGTCAACGCCGTTGCCAACGGCTATCTGCGCAGCACTGCCGACGTAGACATGTTTATGAGAAACATTAACGACCGTTACGGCGAATATCTCACAGCATTCACACGCAACATCATTACATCATACCTCGGCACAGACGACCTGACCGAAAGCCGCATTGAGGAAATAATACAACAAGGCCGGGCAGCCAAGGAAGCATGGATAAGCGAGATACGCAAAGACGCCGAAAAGGAATACAGCATGGGCGACGTTGAGCATGCCGTGCTCGAAAAGTTTATAACACAGCTTGAAGAAGAATAATAATAAAGAACACCTGAATAAGAAAGACATACAAAATCTAATAAAGGAAAAACTGCATTATAACAAAAGCAATGAAAAATTTTAAGTTATTCATTTACGTATTCTTGCTTATGTGCGGGCTCTCGGCCGCAGCAAAGGAATACAAGTATCAAACCGTCAAGGGCGATTTGATGAACACAAGGATTTACACCCTGGACAACGGTCTGACGGTGTATCTGTCAGTAAACAACGAGAAACCGCGCATCCAGACGTACATAGCCGTGCGTACCGGAAGCCGCAACGACCCGCCTGAAACAACAGGTCTGGCACACTATCTTGAACACATCATGTTCAAGGGCACACGCAACTTCGGTACTATCGACGCCGCTAAAGAGGCCGTGCTTCTCGACTCAATACAAAACCGCTTCGAGGTTTACCGCACTCTGAAAGACTCGCTTCAGCGCCGCGCCTACTATCAGCAGATTGACAGTCTGTCGCAGCTTGCAGCCAAATACTTCATCCCCAACGAGTACGACAAGCTGATGTCATCTATCGGCGCCGAGGGAACAAATGCCTATACAAGCAACGACGTAACATGCTACGTTGAGAACATTCCTTCAAACGAGATTGAAAACTGGGCAAAGATAGAGTCTGACCGTTTCCAGAACATGGTAATACGCGGATTCCACACCGAGCTTGAGGCTGTGTACGAGGAATACAATATCGGCCTCGGCAACGACAATCAGAAACTGTTTACAGCCATGAGTGCCTTGCTCTTTCCCGGCCATCCGTATGGCACACAGACCACTATCGGTACACAGGAGCACCTGAAGAATCCGTCGATAGTAAACATCAAAAACTATTTTAAGCGTTACTATGTGCCTAATAATGTGGCTATCTGTATGGCGGGCGACTTCGACCCGGACAAGGTTATAGCAATAATCGACAAATATTTCGGCACATGGAAGCCCAACCCCAACCTCTCACAGCCCGAATACGCGCCTATACCTGAACGCACCGCGCCTGCCGACACAACGGTTGTAGGTCAGGAGTCGGAGCGCATATACATGGCATGGAGATTCGACAAGGCAGCATCTTTCCAGAACGACACACTCGACGTTATCTGCGACATGCTGTCTAACGGCAAAGCCGGACTAATGGACCTCGACCTCGACCAGCAGATGAAATGGCTCGGCGGCGGCGCTTTCACTTATCCATTGGCTGAATATTCCGGTCTGGTTATGGCAGGATTCCCCAAGGAAGGCCAGACTCTCGACGACGTTAAAGCCCTGCTTCTCGGCGAGATGGACAAGATAAAGAAAGGCGACTTCAGCGAAAATCTCCTGAAGGCGGTCATCAACAACAAAAAACTGCAGTTCTACACCACGCTCGAAAGCAACGAGGGACGTGCAAACATGTTTGTAAACGCCTTTATAAACCGACAGAAATGGAGCGACGTTGTAAGCCAACTCGACCGCATCTCTAACATTACCAAGCAACAGATTGTAGACTTTGCAAACAGTCACTTCAAAGACAACTACATCGCCGTTTACAAACGCATCGGCGAAGACACTTCTATCAAGAAGATTGACAAGCCTCATATCACCGCGATACCTACCAACCGCGACCTGCAGAGCGCATTTGTCAACGAGATTATCAACTCCAAGACCGAGCCTATACAACCTAAATTCGTCGACTTTGACAAAGACCTTACGAAAGGCGAAACAAAGAAAGGCCAGCCCGTGCTCTACGTTAAGAACACAGAAAACGGCCGGTTCACGCTGAATTACTACTATAAATTCGGCGAGACAAGTGACAAATGGCTGCCATACGCAGCAGACTACTTCCATTATCTCGGCACAGACAAGATGACTGCCGAACAGCTGAAACAGAAGTTCTACGAGCTGGCTTGCTCTTATAAAATAAACGTCGGAACCAGGACAATGCGGATAAATATAAGCGGTCTGGCTGAAAATATGCCTGAAGCAATGACACTTATGGAAGACTTCATTGCCAATGCGAAGGTAGACAAAGAGGCTTATGAAAAATATGTAGGTATTGTTGAAAAGTCGCGCGCCGATAGCAAGCTCAACCAGCGTGCAAACTTCAGAACTCTGCAAGAATATGGAATGTATGGCCCTTACAACTCTTCACGCAACATCCCGTCGTCAACCGAACTGAAGGAGATGGATCCTCAGAAGCTGGTTGACATGATCAAGGCCCTGAAGAACTATAAGCACACCGTTCTGTATTATGGTCCGATGGACTTGAAGACTTTCACAGCCACCATAGATAAAAAGCACAAGACAGCCAAGAAGCTTGCCGACGTGCCGCAGAACAAGCCTTATAAGCTGCAGCAGACTGCTCAGAACGAAGTGCTCATTGCTCCTTATGACGCAAAGAACATATACATGATTCAGTATCACAACGAGGGCAAGACATGGGATCCTGAAAAAGAGCCTATCGCATCGCTCTTCAACGAATATTACGGAGGCGGCATGAACACCGTTGTGTTCCAGGAGCTGCGCGAGGCACGCGGCCTTGCCTACAGCGCATTCGCTATGTACGGCACACCAAGCTACAAGGATGAGACCGAATTTGCCTATACATACATCATCTCACAGAACGACAAGATGATGGACTGCATCAACACGTTCAACAGCATTCTGAACACCATGCCGCAGTCAGAAAAGGCATTTGAGCTGTCAAAGCAGGCTTTGATGAAGCGTCTGGCAACATCACGCACAACCAAAAACGGCATTATAAACGCATATATTAACGCAGAGGATCTCGGCATAGATTACGATTTGGACAAGAAAATCTATGAAACTGTACCTTCACTGACACTTGAGGATGTAGCGAAGTTTGAAAAAGAGAACATGGCAAACAAGCCTTACCGCTACATGATTCTCGGCGATGAGAAACAGCTCGACATGAAGGCTCTTGAAAAAATCGGCCCGATAAAGAGACTTACAACTGAAGAAATCTTCGGATATTAATACACAACGCCGCCCGGGACACACGTTCCGGGCGGTTTTGCATTACAATCAAACAGACTGCAAGATTACTAATTTGAATATCTGCATAAATCAAGAACAACCGTCAACACGCGGCGATATGCCGACAAAAGGTTTCATAACGTTACGCTTACGACGGCAAAATTATATACATGACAAACAAACTTAGGATTAACAAAAAACGATGGGGCGCGCTGTGTGTTCATGCAGCGCGCCCCGTTTTATTATACATAATATTAATATCACTTCTGCTCTCCGCCCCTAAGCAGAATATAGCCCAGCACTCCACCAAGTATCGAGGCGGCAAATATTCCAAGCTTTGCCTGAATGAGGAACGTTTCGTCAACAAAGGCGAGAGTAGATATGAACATAGACATCGTGAAGCCTATAGAGGCAAGGAAACCCACGCCCACAAGGCGGCGCATGGTCATCGTGTCTGACGCCTTTGCTATCTTAAGGCGCGTAAGCAGCACCGTTGACAGCACGATGCCCACGGGCTTGCCTATCAGCAGACCGAGCATTACGCCCAGCGCAACGTTGTTGGCCATAACGGCGTCGAAGCTTATGCCCTCGAAAGATATGCCGGCATTGGCAAGCGCGAATATTGGCATGATAACAAACGACACGAGCGGATGCATAGAATGTTCAAGGCGCTGAAGCGGCGGAATGGCGTCGCGCGAGTCGCTCATCATGCGGTCGATTATCTCCACCTGCTCATGCTCGAGCGTTGACACCTCGTTAGGCTTTGCCTCTCTGAACCGGTTGATAAGCTTCGAGGCGCGCGCCAGATACACAGGCTCAGATATGCGTGCGTCGGCCGGTATCATAAATGCAGCAAGCACGGCAGCGATAGTGGCATGTATGCCCGACATGAGGAAGGCTATCCACACGCCGCCGATGCCCAGCACGCCATAGAATATAACGTTCTTAACGCCCAGCTTGTTGGCAATGAACATGGCTAGAAGGAACACAACGCCGAGGGCTATGCTCGCGAACGAAATCTCAGAAGTATAAAACAGCGCTATGACAAGCACCGCCCCGAGGTCGTCGACAATGGCCAGTGTAGTAAGGAACACCTTGATAGACAACGGCACCCTGCTGCCAAGCACATAAAGAATGGCCAGCGAGAAGGCTATGTCCGTAGCCATCGGTATACCCCACCCGCTCGCCGTGTCGCCTCCGGCATTAAGAGAGAAATATATCAGGGCCGGCACTATCATGCCGAACACGGCCGCACCGATAGGCAATATGGTGTTGCGCACGTCGGCAAGTTCGCCGCCAATAAATTCGCGCTTCAGTTCCAGACCTACCACAAAGAAGAACATAGACATCAGTCCGTCGTTAATCCAGTGGTGAAGACTGTAATAAAGATAGTTGTCGCCGTTGAAAACAAAGCCGAGCTTATGTTCAAAGAAGTGAAAATAGCTGTCGCTCCAAGGAGAGTTTGCCAGCACAAGGGCAATAACAATACTGATGCCGAGCACTATTCCGCCCGACTTTTCCTGATTGATGAAATGCTGCAAAGGCATTATCAGTCTGTGGTTGATTGTGTCTTGATATTGTCTCATCATAACTAAAAAATGTTTATCTCTTCACGCTGCCGCGGCTATACGCTGCAAGACGCAAAAGAGTCTGTTATCCATGCGGGCAAAGTTACGGAAAAACATTGAAAAAATTTCCATAATAATAGAATGATTATTATTTTTTTGTAAATTTGCATCGGATTGAGAAAACTCTATCCAAGACATGTTAGAAAGAAGAAGCGTTATGCGCATCAAGTATTTGGAAACGTAGGAAATTTTCACTTAGATGCAAAGATAGCATAGTGGTTCTCACTCATATAGCGTGGGCTGCTGTTGTTACATCTGCATTTATGGTTTCCTACGACCTTCAAGTAAGGAGTGTAGCATACAGTTCCACGCTTCTATGATTTAATAAGTAAAAGCCAAAAGGGACTGAAGGCATATGTATTTGACTATGAATTTGTCAAACAACGAAAAAATAGCTATTTTATATTCAATTAAATGCATGATGGCTGCTGATGGAGCTGTTGTTTCTCAGGAAATGGACTTATTAAACAAAATTTGTTCAATGATGCATGTGGGACAAAATGAGTTTAATCAAGCATTAGAAATGTCAGATGAGACAGCTATGTCTATTTTAAAAGATATGTCGCAAGATAAAAGGAATTTATTAGCATATCTTCTTCAGGATATGGCACGAGTAGATGGACACATTGACGAAAGAGAAAGACTGTATTTTCTCAAGGTAAACAAAGAGTTGAAATTTACTAATTTAGATAATATTTAATCTCATGGAAACATTTGTAGAAATAACAAACAGTGCAAAAGTACGTAGCAATACGAATTTGGTTATCTCTGGAATTCAGGCAAACAAGAACTTTTGGAATCAATACTCTTTCTACCCTAACAAAGGTGTTGTCGGTATTATAATTGGCGAAGCGCAATGTTCCGAAGGAACTATATTGATAGTGCAGTGTGCAGATGACATTGTAGTTCCAGTTCTCCCCGATGGAGTGAGCGAAATCACTTATTCAGAGTTTTCGTCAAGATATCCCCAGAACATGCAAGTTGGCAAGACTAATTGTCAACAAATGAATAGTGCATTTGATGTTGATGAAATGATGGACTCTATTGAAAAAATGTTTGGATTTTAATTATTTTTGTTATGATAGATATGACACCAGTCCTCACAGAGGGAACGAATAACCTTATAAAATGGAGGAAAAGATATTCAAGTACCGAATATCCCGGAAAAGTTGTACTAAATATTTTCTATAGACGCTATGCTATGAGTAAGATGTGGAATGATTTGATGAATATTGTCAATCAAAAATCATACAATTCATTCCAAGAGGCAGCTATGACCTTAGAAAAACTTTACTCAAAAACGGCAGTAATAAAAGTTCAGCCTTATTTAGAGTCGTGGATTAAAAACAATCCAGACGAGACTGTTGGCGCAATTCATTATAGAGATTTTATCGGCTTAATCCAAAAAGTTCAGATGGGAAGCAAGCCTGCAAAAGAAGAACTGGAGTTCTCTTATCTTCATTATCTGATAAGTGATAAGGCAACATTGGCATGGGCAGCTTTCTGTGCGACAGGGATTTCGCCGCTAAAAGCGATTACAGAAGTCTCTGGTGCAATTATCCAACCGATGCCTCTAAATGACTATAACACATTAACTGTTGGACTAGGTCAATTATACACTACTCGTTTTCTACAAGACAGATATAACCCGTTGCCATAAGTTATGAACGAAGATTTGAGCTCATTTCTGGCTGGTCATCCATTAACCCTTGAATTTATTCGTCAACTAAATGGAAAGAAATTCAGCGACATCAACCAATATGTCGCAGAATTTCAGACGTATTGCGAAGGCAAACAAATTCCAAATTTTGACAATGAACTATGGTTCAAAATCCTGCAAGAGAAAATTGCCTTATTTAAGGCGAAAAACAAGACCGAATTTTACCAAATTGGCGATAAAGAAAGGTTGTATATTACTTTAGGACAGTTTAACCCATACTTGAAATTAGAAGAGTATGACTTGGAAGATTTTATTGAGGAATGGGAAAGCAGAAGAACTGGTCAAAGAAAATATACAGACGAACAAAGCCAACGGTACAAATCATATAGAGAAAGTTGGCTATATGAAGTTTATACATATGACAAGGCTTTTTTAGAGAAATACAAACATGCTGCCCATCCATTGATTCAATCCACTATTGGTAAAGCACTAATTGCTGGTGGAGAACAAAGGGGAATAGGATATCTTTTTAATGCACTCACAAAAGCAGTTGTAATACCTAACATATACTGGCATAACGAAAGAGCAATAATTGGGTATATTGAATCAATATGGGAAATAATCCGTCTCAGTAAACTTGCTCATATATCTGGAAATGAAAAAGGGATTGATGAACCTCTTATCTTCTGCAAATTGCTTAGATTATTGTTTTTGTATATGAGTAGATATATTGAACTTAATCCAGATAAAATAAAAACAGCAGATGTCTATTCCAATCGCGCAGAGTTGTTTTATTTTTTTCCAACAGAAATGAAAAGTTTGTTTATGGACAGCGAGTTTTTTTTCGTTATCCCAGACTTGCAATTTTCTTCTGATAAATTTCTCGCTTATCGTACTGCTTCACAAACTTGTCCTGAATTAGTTAGCGGTTTTTACAAACAATGTCTACGGGACTCTAAAAAGATGTACCAATATGGTAATCTCAATTATCCGACAATTGATGGAGGTTACACCGTAATAGAGGATGCAGGATGGATGGAAATTATAGAAATATGTAAAATGCGCTCACGAGTTGTCGCACAGCAAATCTACAACCAAGACTCACAGGGCTATATTTATTTGACAAAAGAACAGATTGAATATCTATTTTCCCATATTTTAACTGCTGGTGTTGACTTGCACAAAGACATGAAGGATTTGCATGATAATTAATTTAATCCAACGGTCAATACAGCAATAAGATAGAGGGAGCAACAGATACGTAAAAACTCACTTATTTACGACTAAAAACTCGGTCACTTTTGATGCAAAAGTGGCCGAGTTACGACTCAAAAACGATAGGTTAACAGTTTGAAACTTACACAATGCATTTTGCTTACAATCAGCGTTGACAACACATCTCTTTTACGCAGACATTAAGCATAAGAATATATTTTGCTTTCAATTTTTCGCCCTTGTAATTTAACTGTCTTATTTTAAAGATTTTCATATAGCCTAAATATGTCATTACGCTCCGCCAGGCAAGTGCGCTCATGCGAACATACGCAGGCATATTCCTGCGCAAGAGATTCCTTTAGAAAGGCGATGCTACGGCACGCCGGAAAGGGATAAAACTGAAAAAAGGGTAAAAAGATTTAATAATGTGAACATTGCGCCGGAATGAACGTTTTGGACTTAATAAAGCAGAAATAAAGAATGGGGTTTCAAAAAAATTATATAACTTTGCAGTCAGGCACGATGCCGCCGTGCTGTATATGAAAGAATGGCATGAAAATGAGGGTGTATCAGAATGTAGGGACGTACCCCGGTGCGTCCACATTAAAAAACATAAAAACCGCCCCACATAAAAACCGCACGAATAAAAGCGGTGAGGCCGGATGAAACACACTGACAACGGTGCGTTTCAGGTGAATGTGGAATGTGGACGCACCGTGGTGCGTCCCTACAACCACACCGTAAAGTAGTTGAATGTCTATTTGACATACCCAGAAGGCCTGAAAGGCGGCCGTGAAACAGAATGCGGACAAATTGTTATACTAAATAAAAACATTATGGCAACAACACCAGAATTCAAGTACGCCCCGATGTTCCAGATGGGCAAGGACGACACAGAGTACTATCTCCTCACGAAAGAGGGAGTGTCATTAGGCGAGTTTGAAGGCAAGCCTATACTGAAGGTAAGCTCCGAAGCACTGACCATGCTCACAAACGCTGCCTTCCGCGACGTTAACTTCCTGCTGCGCCGCTCTCACAACGAGCAGGTGGCCAAGATACTTAACGACCCCGAAGCAAGCGACAACGACAAGTATGTGGCTCTGACTTTCCTGCGCAACGCCGAAGTGGCATGCAAGGGCAAGCTGCCTTTCTGCCAGGACACAGGTACTGCCATCATCCACGGCGAGAAGGGACAGCAGGTATGGACCGGCTTCTGCGACGAGGAGGCTCTGTCGAAAGGCGTTTACAAGACATATACAGAAGAGAACCTGCGCTACTCTCAGAATGCTCCGCTGAGCATGTATGAGGAGGTTAACACACGCTGCAACCTGCCTGCACAGATAGACATCGAGGCCACAGAGGGCTGCGAGTATAAGTTCCTGTGCGTGGTTAAGGGCGGAGGCTCTGCCAACAAGACATATTTCTATCAGGAGACAAAGGCAAGAATACAGAACCCGGGCACGCTTGTTCCGTTCCTGGTCGAGAAGATGAAGACTCTCGGCACAGCTGCTTGTCCTCCTTATCACATAGCTTTCGTTATCGGCGGTACATCGGCTGAGAAGAACCTGCTGACAGTTAAGCTGGCTTCAACTCACTATTATGACAATCTGCCTACAACAGGCGACGAGACAGGACGCGCATTCCGCGACGTGGAACTGGAGAAAGAGCTGCTCGAGGAGGCTCACAAGATTGGACTCGGAGCTCAGTTCGGCGGCAAATACTTTGCCCACGACATCCGCGTTATTCGTCTGCCGCGCCACGGCGCATCATGCCCCATCGGTCTGGGCGTAAGCTGCTCTGCCGACCGTAACATAAAGGCAAAAATCAACAAGGACGGTATATGGATTGAGAAACTTGACGACAACCCAGGCGAGCTGATACCTGAAGAGCTGCGCAAGGCAGGCGAAGGCAACGCCGTTAAGATAGACCTCAACCAGCCAATGAGCGAGGTTTGCAAGATTCTGTCACAGTATCCTGTATCTACACGCCTCAGCCTCAACGGAACAATCATCGTTGCACGCGACATAGCACATGCCAAACTGAAGGCACGTCTTGACGCAGGCGAGGATCTGCCGCAGTATTTCAAGGATCACCCCGTACTCTATGCCGGTCCGGCAAAGACTCCGGAAGGAATGCCTTGCGGCTCAATGGGCCCGACAACAGCCAACCGTATGGATCCGTATGTAGACGAGTTCCAGGATCACGGAGGCTCTATGGTGATGATAGCAAAGGGCAACCGCACACAGGTTGTTACCGACGCCTGCAAGAAGCATGGCGGTTTCTATCTGGGAAGCATCGGCGGCCCGGCAGCAGTTCTGTCAATGAACAGTATCAAGAGCATTGAGTGTGTTGAGTATCCTGAACTCGGCATGGAGGCTATATGGAAGATTCAGGTTGAAGACTTCCCTGCTTTCATCCTCGTTGACGATAAGGGCAACGACTTCTTCAAGCAGCTGAAGCCGTGGACTCCTTCATGTAAATAATAATTTTTTCTAATATTTTTTTCATAGTGGGGCAGATTGGACGTGATGTCCGGTCTGCCTTTTTTTGCATGTTCATGGCATGCAGGGCTGCAACAGAGCCACACGCTACAATATTTTAACCCAAAATGGCGATTAGTCCGCATATAGTCTGACTCTACAAACAGACTGATGCTTTCAGCAAGCTGTTGTTTTTCTTCCGTCGTATTGCCGGCCGTTGTTTCCGGATATAGCCTGATATGCCCGAAAATAGGCAACGACAATACAGCAGAATGCCAATAACAGATATAGGATTAAGGCAAGAAAACAGCGCCACACGCATAAGCGCAATAAGCCAAAGAACAGCAAAAGATGATGAAGATGCAAAAAACAAGAGGCTGCCCGGAACGAATCCGAAGCAGCCTCTATTATTTTATTGTAAGTAAAAAAAAGTTTACCATGCAATGCTCATGCCAAGCGCAAGGCTTGCATTAGAGCTGAGCGGAATGCCCTCCTTGCTGTTTTTGCCGAGGACATGGTCCATTCCGATAAAGAAGTTATAGCCTTTGGGATGAATGTTAAGCACCCAGCCCATGCTTGTTGTGAAGCTGTTGACAGCAAAGTTTACGCCGCCGTCGAGCCAGCTCAGCGGAGTCCAGTTGGCGCTGATGCGTCCTTCCGTCCAAGAATAAGAACCGTTTATGCGCGTGCTGCTCAATGCTCCGAATGTAATTTTGCGGTAAACGGGCAGATTATATTCAGCACCAACGTTGATAGTTGCACCTATTCCTGTTGTGCGGCCGCCCTGATCGCCGTTGTTTCTGAGGTTGATAAAGTCAGTAATCTGGTCACCGTAACTGTCTATCTGATCGTCGATGGTTGTTCCATGGTCGCTCGAAACAGACAAATCGCGGAAGCCGTTAAACTCAAACTTATCTGCTCTGTTAACGGCCTGCATGTCGTTGCTCCAGCTGATAAAGCCGAGGTCGAGCACCGCAGCATTGACAGTCCAGTCGTCGTTTATTTTATATACACCTCCAAAGTCTATGGCCATACCAAAGCCTCCGAGGCCGGCACCGTCTACATCTGCGCTGTTTATCTTCTCATATTCACCCTTAGAAGGGTCGTTATACTCTTTTATCTCCGACTCGTATGTAAATCCCTTCATCGAAACATCGGCAGTTGCCGTTCCTGATATTATCCACTTCTCGTTAGAAGCCAGGTCGGCCTTAACATCCTTAAAATGGAAGTCGGCACTGGCGACACCCAGCAAGAACTTCAGTTTGGCACCTACGCGCAGCTTGTCGTTAATCTGACGAGAGTGACCGAGGCCAAGCTCAACATACGACTTTGCGCCTACGTTGATGTCGCCGATGTTATATGTCTGGTTTCCTGTGTTCTTTGCAAACTCAAACAGCTCGTAAGGCAGCGACACGCCAAACGATGTCTTAGACGACAGCGTAATGGTGTTGTATCCGCCGAAAGCCTTGAATCCGGCAGAGAGAAGCGTTACGCCGACATCTCCAACTATGCGGTTGTTGCCTGTATTGAAACCTTCGAGAGCCTCTGAGGCAGAGATATAGGGGTTCATGAACGTTGTCATCTTCTTTCCGCCATCAACGCCATACATCGGGTTGTGCAGCACAACATCCTGATAACCGAAGTTTCCGTGCAGGCCAACGTTGATGTTTCCGAGTGCAGGAACAGATACATAATTCTGCTCGTTGCCGTAAGCAGGATTCATTTCATGACGGAAATTATAGTCTTCTGTATAGTAAGCCGAGTTAAGTTCCTGGGCCATGGCACCGCCACAGGCCATAAGCATAGAAGCCGCAACGACTACCTTATTATATATTGATTTCATTTTTGTCTATTATTTTTTGATTAATTAAAGTTGCCAATCAGTTTTCCTACAAGTTTGATTTTTATCTCGTCAACCTTGAGCGAGTGCTTCTGTGCGTTGAGCGTAATGCCCGTAACGGCTCCGTTTTCGCCGTTGGCCTTGCCCGATACGACAAACACTATGCCGTCGAGCTTCTTCATTGCGCCCTTCTTGCTCTGGCTTATCTTTATATTAACAGGCGAAACGGTTTCTGTAACTCCGTCTTTTGATGCCTCAACCGTGCCTTCCACATCAACAGAAAGCTCGTCTGAGCTTATTTCGTTTCCGGCAGCGTCAACCGGAACGGCAGTAACGGTCATGTAAGCAGGCACACAACTTCTGATGCTGGCATCCAGATTGATATATGAACCTTCGGCAAGCTCAAAGTCCTCAATGTCATCGTGCCATCCGTCGAGGGTGTCGCGATACTCGATGCTTGCATTCTCGCCAAAGGCGATAGGCGCGTCTACCTTATAAACCGGCTGCACCGTGTAGTTGTATCCCAGCTCAAAGCGGTAGTCGTTATTGCTATCTGCTGTTGCATTGGCAGAGAATGTGATGTTGTCAGGTATAGTCTCGATAAGCTTTGACAGGTTCTCGTTTACTATAACATGGTCGAATCCTGTAATGCCTTCAGCCCTGCGGCAGATACAGATAGTTGATGTTTTGTTGGCATCTATTGGTATATCGTTTACGTTAACCGTAGCCAGAAGCTGTCCGTTCTTGAAGGATTTAATAACGCCGTCGAGCTTACCGGGCACGCTCATGTCGCTTGTCATGGTGAGCTTAATCTGCGGGTTGTACAGGTCTACAACCACATTGCCGCCCTGAAGGAAGTCAGGAATACCGCTGACGGTTATGTTTCCAAGGTCGTTAAGGGCAATTTCAGGAGCAAACTTACCCGTAGCAGCATTAACAACGAAGCTGCCCATGGTCATGGTGCTGCTTATTTTCTTGCCAGTAGAGCTGCCGGCGTCGGCGCTTATGTCTGACGCAACAGCCTTGATATAAACCTTTCCGTCCATCATAATCTTACCACCAGAAAGTTTCAGCGAGCCGTATGTTGTGTTCTTCTCCTTAAAATTAAGCGAAGTTACGTTTGCGGTTATAGAAAGATTTGATGAGGTTGAAACATTTTTAAGCGTAATATTTGCTCCCGAAATATCAAAAGCATGACCGCCGCAGTTAACATCAGACAATGTCATAAATGCCGGCAGGGCGATGACAATCTGGTCGAACTTATTGACAACAGACTTAACATCGCTGAAATTTATCTGAAGGTTTATAGCTGAACCAACTTCGGCAACCGACAGGTCGACCACCTCGTCAGGCTGGGCACCCTCATAAGTAAATGCCTGAAGCCATCCGTCGGCAACAAGGCTTTCGCCTCCTGCACGAGTTGAGCGGCTATAACGGCGTGAACCTGACGCAGCAGAAAACACAAGCTCAACATCGTTAGACACCGATGTCTGCTCGGCTACAGTTATCTTATCGATAAAAGGATGAACAGGAGCAACATCGGCACCGTCCTGACGGAACACATAGTCGCCGGTCAGTTCGTCTTCAACAACACTGCCATTCTCCTCCAGTTCCAAAACATCTTTCAACGGAATAATCTCTGTTGACATCGAAGGTATCTCGAGGCCATCACCTCCTATACCTATTGTTGAGTCAATCTCGTTAAAATCATAGGCATTGTCCGTACAACCGGAAAAGCCTAAGATTGCGGCCGTTCCTAAAAGAAGGAACAGCTTTGATGAAAAAGTTCTTTTTCTCATTAGTTCTTTTAATTGGTTATTTTTCTGATTTATAAAACTTCAACTAATATCTAAATTTCTTATCATTTTTTATCTCATTGTTGTTATCTCAAAACAATCTGGACCTTAAAAAACGGATTGCAAATTTAATAAAAAAATATATAAACCAAACAACTTTTACACCATTTTTTCTACTAATAGACCAATATGAAAACAATATGATAACATATTTTCGTTATAATCATATTTATCGTGTAAAATAAAGATTCAATTTAATTGAATACGCGGTATTCTAATAAGCGATTCAGGCTTATTTTTATCTGCCTATGCAAAAGCATGCCTTTTAGGTTGCAATATGTGTCCTTTTGGCCTGTAAAAGACATGCTTTTAGATGCTGATTTGCCGCCTTTTGCGTGCGTGCCTTTCTGGGCAGTATTTTCGTTGTGTATAAATGCGGTTGACCTGTAATGTCGCGGAAGATTCTTTTTAAATGAAATATGGCATTGTGATTTTATCTTGCTTGCGAATATTTTTTTAATTTTGTAGCGTCTAACATGCCACTACCGTTTCAGGCACGGCTACTTTTTGCCATGCCGGCACATTTATGGCGTAAGACAATAAAGCCGGCACTAAATGACAGATGCACCGCCGGCTATGGCTTAATTTGATTAACCTGAAAATAAAAATATAAAGGAAAAATGAGAAACCTGTTTATTTTATCAATTGTCTTGTTTGCTTCTTTGGGCGCAGATGCAGCCAAGGTGGATATGAAGTCGCCCGACGGAAAACTTGTGGTAAGCGTGTCTGATGACGGCGGAGTGCCTGGATACGAAGTCTGTTATGACGGAACGGCCATGCTCGAAAAATCTGCTTTGGGACTTAAAACCGACATTGCCGACTTTACTTCCGGACTCTCAATCGTAAGTTCTGACGAAAGCAAGATAGACAAGAAGTATGAGATAACGAGGACAAAAACCTCTGCCGTCAATTATGTCGCCAACAAGCTTGACGTGGTTTTCAACACTGCCGACGGCAAAAAAATGAAGGTTACGTTCTGTGTGTCAAACAACGACGTGGCCTACCGCTACACCCTGCTGCCCATCGAAGGCAGCGACTGCCGCTGTGCAGTGGTGTACAGCGAGGCGAGCAGCTTTAACTTCCCTGACAAGACTACCACGTTCATCTGTCCGCAGATTGGTCCAATGACAGGCTGGATGCGCACAAAGCCAAGCTATGAGGAAGACTATACAGCCGACGCGCCGATGAACGTCAAGTCGGCTTTCGGCCACGGATACACCTTTCCGTGTCTTTTCCGCATCGGTAACGACGGATGGGCACTGGTAAGCGAAACAGGTGTTGATGCCGGTTATTGCGGCTCGCATCTAAGCGACTATGCCGAAGGACGCGGCTACACCGTGGCTTTTCCCGACAAAGGCGAGAACAACGGCTTCGGGAGCGAGTTTGCCGCCATTCCCGTACCAGGCTCAACACCGTGGCGCACCATAACGGTAGGCAGAACACTGAAGCCTATAGTTGAGACAACAGTGCCCTTCGATGTAGTAGAGCCCAAGTATGAAGCCTCGACAGACTATAAACCCGGCCGCTATACATGGAGCTGGCTGCTGTGGCAGGACAACTCTATAAACTACGACGACCAGGTGGCCTTCATCAATCTTGCCGCTGAAATGGGCTACGAGTACGTGCTCGTTGATGCAGGATGGGACGTAAACATCGGACGCGACCGCATGGCCGAACTTAGCCGCTACGCGCAGTCAAAGGGCGTTAGCCTGCTGCTCTGGTACAACTCCAACGGCTTTGCCAACGACGCTCCGCAGACTCCGCGCCACTGTATGAACACGGCCGTGGCACGCGAGCGTGAGATGAAATGGCTGAAGAGCATAGGCGTGAAGGGTATAAAGGTGGACTTCTTCGGCGGCGACAAGCAGGAGACGATGCGCCTTTATGAAGACATATTGAGCGACGCCAACCGCTACGGATTGCAGGTTATATTCCACGGATGCACCATTCCGCGCGGATGGGAGCGCATGTATCCTAACTACGTAGGCAGCGAGGCCGTGCTGGCATCTGAGAATATTTATTTCACGCAGAGACATTGCGACCTTGAAGGCTTCGAGCTGACAATGCACCCCTTCTCGCGCAACGCCATTGGAAGCATGGACTGGGGCGGAGTTATAATGAAGCACCGTATGGGACGGGGCACAGACAACGGCAACTACCGCCGCACCACCGACGTATTTGAGATGGCCACGGCCATAACCAATCAAGCCAGTGTGCAGTGTATTGCCGTTCAGCCAGACAACATAGCCGGCCTTCCGCAATTTGAAAAAGACTTTCTGAAAGCTGTTCCGACTACATGGGACGAGACACGCCTCATCGACGGATACCCCACAAAATATGTCGTTATGGCCCGTCGCCACGCTGACGACTGGTATGTGGCCGGACTTAACGGCACCGACAAGCCCATGACTTTAACCGTAAGTCTGCCAATGTTTGCCGGACAGAAAGTTAAACTGTATGCCGACAACAAGAAGAAAAAAGACGAAGCCATAGCCTCGTCTGTACTTAAAACGGTTAAGGTTGACAGCAAAGGCATGCTAAAAGTTACCATGCAACCCCTCGGAGGCATCGTGATAACGAAATAAATAACAGCATAGTCGCCGTCCTTCGGCTGCAATGTGTCTGCCACGGCATTGTCCGCGGCAGACATTTTTATGCTCAGTCTCATAAGGCTAAATGTTATACAAAGTAGGTTAATATTGTGGTTGACCTCTCCAATAGTCTTGTGAAAGGTTATAAAAATATTACACGTAAAGTTATTAAAACAAATCAATATATAATAATTAAATAATTTTCGTAACTTTGCATCAGCGATATATTATTACTAACCAGTATTCTTTTTATTAAAAAACATGATTAACAGATTTATTCTCAACGAAGTATCTTACTTCGGAGCCGGTGCTCGCAAGCAGTTGCCGGAAGTATTGGCGCGTCTTAATCTTCACAAGGCATTAGTTGCAACAGATAAAGGACTGTTGAAAGTTGGTACGGCAAAGATGGTTACCGACGTTCTTGACGAGGCCGGATTTGCATACGACATATACAGCGAGATAAAGCCCAACCCTACTGTTACTAACGTCAAGCAGGGCGTTGACGCATTCAAGGCGTCTGGTGCCGACTGCATCATCGCCATCGGCGGAGGCTCGTCTATGGACACGGCCAAGGGTATCGGCATCGTTGTTGCCAACCCTGAGTTTGCCGATGTTGTTTCGCTCGAGGGATGTGCGCCTACAAAGAACAAGTCGGTGCCGATAATCGCGCTGCCTACAACAGCAGGTACAGGTGCCGAGGTTACCATCAACTATGTTATTATAGACGAAGAAAATCAGAAAAAGATGGTCTGCGTAGACCCCAACGACATCCCTGCCGTTGCCATTGTCGACCCCGAGCTGATGTATTCGCTGCCGAAGGGACTCACCGCCGCAACGGGTATGGATGCTCTGACGCATGCCATCGAGGGATATATCACCAAGGGCGCATGGGTTATGTCAGACATGTATGAGCTGCAGGCCATAAAGATGATAGCAGAGAATCTGCCTGTTGCCGTTGAGGAACCGCAGAATCCTGTAGGACGCGAGGGCATGGCTCTGGCTCAGTATATCGCAGCTCAGGCTTTCTCTAACGTAGGTCTTGGCCTTGTTCACGGCATGGCCCACCCGATGGGCTCGCTCTTTGATGTTCCCCACGGAGTTGCCAACGCACTGCTCCTGCCCACAATCATGGAGTTCAACATGCCTTGCTGCATAGAGAAATATGGTGTAATTGCACGCACAATGGGCGTTGACACTACGGGCATGACCGCCGAGGAGGCTGCTCAGGCTGCATGCGATGCTGTCAAGGCATTGGCCATCCGTGTGGGCATACCTCAGCATCTGTCTGACCTCGGCATTAAGGAGAGCGACATTCCCGCCCTCGCCGCTCAGGCCATTGCCGACGTATGTACTCCGGGTAACCCGCGCGACGTTACCGAGGAGCAGATTGTTGAGCTGTACAAGAAGGTGCTTTAATTTGAAAAGTATTATAAAAATAAAGGAACACCAGGCGCCTGGTGTTCCTTTATTTTGTTTTTTATCCAGCCTGCGTTTATCCTGCTGAAACTATAGTGTCCCGTATTTTTCTGCAACAGACTTTGCAGCAACATATCCCATTGTCCATGCCGCCTGAAGGTTGAAACCTCCTGTTACGGCGTCAACGTCGAGCACTTCGCCCGCAAAATACAGTCCTTCGTGTTTTTTACATTCAAGAGTCTTGGCGCTGATGTTGCCCAGGGCAACGCCTCCGCAGGTAACAAACTCTTCCTTAAACCTGTTCTTGCCGTCTATTCTGTATCTGTCGTTTGTCAGTGTGGCCACAAGGCGGTTGCGGCCCTTGCTGCCCAGCTCGGCCCATCTAATTTCGGGTTTCAGCCCGCTCTGTGTCAGCAGATGCTCCCACAGGCGGCTGTTTAGGTGTGCAGGGTATATGTTTGAAATCTGCTTCTGCTTGTTTTCGGCAGCCATCTCGCTTATCATGTCTGCCACCTCCGGCTCATTCATGTCGCCAAACCAGTTTATCCACAGCTCCGCCTTGTATTCGGCATCATGCAGAATGCGTGCGGCGTATGACGAAAGGCGCAGAATGGCAGGTCCGCTCATGCCCCAATGGGTTATCAGCAGCGGTCCGGCAGCTCTCAGCTTGGTGCCGGTAAGACCGGCGGTAACGTCGTTTACGACGGTGCCAATCAGTTTTGTGACATTGTTTTTCGGCAGACACACGCTGAACAGCGACGGCACTGGCTGCACAATGTCGAGATTGAGATCTCGCAGAAAATCAAGTCCGCTTGTCTTCGGGCTGCCTCCTGTTGTTACCAGCACGATGTCGGCATGTTCCTCCGGCGTGTCGCTGCCGCTGAAACTTATGCTGAAACGGCTTCCGCCATTGTTGCTTGTTCCGCCTTCGGAAATATGTTCAATCTTGCTTACCCTGTGCCGCGTCTTTATCTTTACGCCTCCATGGTGCATCAGCCGTGTCAGTGTGCCGACAATTTCCATGGCGTCCTGCGATACGGGAAACACGCACTGGTCGTCTTGCGTGACGAGTCTTACCCCATTGCTCTCAAACCATTTGAAGGCGTCAACATTACTAAACTCGCGCAGCAGGCGCTTCATCAGTCGTGAGCCGCGCGGATAAACAGCCTCGACGCTCCTCACATCCCTGAACGAGTTGGTCAGGTTGCAGCGTCCGCCGCCAGTTACGGCCACCTTTGCCAGCAGCCTGTTTCCGCTCTCATATACGGTTACGCATGCTCCGGGCATGCGCTCTTTCAGGCATATTGCGGCAAAGCATCCCGCCGCGCCGCCACCTATTATGGCAATCCTTGTTGTCATTATGGGCTTATGTCTTATTTTTCTTCTTTCTTATATACAAATTTTTCTATGTCCACGTGTCCTCCCGGCTGTTTCGTGGCATAGTTGAACAGGGCATATCTTGTGCCCATGAACAGGCGGCGGTAGTCGAATTTCATCTTAAATTCTCCGCCTATCGGGGTCCATTTCTTTCCGTCGGTGCCGTAATAGAATGTGGCTATGTCGCGTCCGAGGTTGAAGTCGCCGTCGATGCGCAGGAAAATCCTGTTGCCTGTTATGCTTATGCGTGCCTTCTCCTGCGTGTCAACGCTGCTCACGAGGTGTTCCTTATCTGTAAGGTTCACCTGCGTCTGCGTTACGGTCAGCCATGTCTTGCTGTTGTCCTTCTCTATTGTCATTATGCCCGAATGGCCGTTGAATGCGGCAAGTCCGGCACGGTCGCCGTCTCTCATGGCGCTGAAGTCAATCTCGATATACGCGCTGCATTTAGGCCCTTCCATGCGCTGCGTCAGCGTGTTGGGCGCCATATACAGGTTGTCGACCACACGGCATGTCTTCAAGCGCAGGCGTCCGTCGGATAACTTCCAGAAATCATTGGCCGGATTATGGTTCCATTGCCAGTGCTTCAGGTCGAGCGTGTCGCCGTTGAAGTCGTCGCTCACCACCATGTCGATGTCATTAAAGCCCTGCACAGGCTTGTTCATCACGAAAGGCACCTTGCCGTTTATATTTCCCAACATGGGCCACCCGTCGGTCCAGCGGCACGGCATGAGCAGCGGCACACGGCCGACGGCTCCGCGGTCCTGGAAGATGAAGCCATACCAGTTGCCGTGTCCGTCGTCAACTATGGTTCCCTGTCCGGCATAGGGGAAGCCGGCAAAGTTGTCTTCAAGTATCACCTTCTTCTCGTAAGGCCCCGTTATCTTGTCGGCACGGTAGCACAGCTGTCGGCGAGGCTTGTCCTTCGGCCACGAAATCATTAACAGATAATAGCGTCCGTCGTGCTTTATCACGCGGCTGCCCTCGAGCAGATTGTTCTCCTCTTCGTCGCGCACGTTGAGCGTAATGTCCACGCCACCCTCCTTCTTGGCCGTAAGGTCGGCGTTGAGTTCGGTCAGTTTGCCGGTTCCGCTGAACACGTACACACGTCCGTCATCGTCGAAGAACAGCGACGCGTCGTGGAAGTGAGGCAGACGAGAATGAAGAGTCCATCCCTTGCGCGGGTCTTTCGTTGTGTAGACAAACGAGCGGAACGGCTCGTCGTTAGGCGAGAACAGGGCATAGAACGTGCCGTTGTGGTATCTTATCGACGTTGCCCATTGTCCGCGTCCGTACACCGTGCCGCCCTGCATGTTGTATTTTGGCGTTTCGTCGAGCCTGTCGAAGAGATAGCTCACCGTCTCCCAGTTTACCAAATCCTTTGAGTGCATTATCGGTGCGCCCGGCATGAGGTGCATGGTTGTCGTTACGAGCCAGAAGTCGTCGCCCGTGCGTATCACGTCAGGGTCGGGCATGTCGGCCCACACCACGGGATTCTTGAATGTCTCTTGCGCATAGGCCAGTGTGGCGGCAAGTATTATGGTCAGTGCTGTAAATAGTCTTTTCATGGCATTTATCTTTTTGAAATTATTCATTTATTCACGTTCTGTCCCAATCGTCACCTTAATATCAGGTAGGGCTTGCGGATGTTATGTTTCTGCAAAGTTACAAATTTAATTTTACTTTATTGCCGTTAATGTCTTTATTCTGTTTCAATGTGTTGCATTGCAGGGAGCATATATTCTTTTTTCGCTTTTCAGTATCAAAAAAGTATACAGGCTGTACTTTGGAATATTATTCCAGATGTATTATCAGCACCATTAGCAGGTTGAGCGTAAGCTGCTAATGTTTATCTCCTTATGAATTACGATAATCAAGCACATTCAGACTTCATGAAGCCGTTGGCAGAATTATTTTGAGTGGAATGCCGATGGTTACAGTTTCAAAAGGTGTCTTTTCAGTCTGCAAAACACGGCTTTTCGCCTCGTGAAAGGCCACATTTTACGCTATAAAAGGATACCTTTTGCATACTCGCCGGAAGCATGCGGAAACTGTAAGTAAAAGTATCAGAAATGCAACAAACCGTAAGTGCCTGCCACAAAAGGGCACAAATAATTCCGCAAACGGGTTTCACGAACTTCATCTGCCTTCAGAAAAGGCAACAAATAAAAAATGGCGGCTATTGCTAGCCGCCATTCCCTTTAGCAAAAGCGATAAGGAGTAACTTAAAAAAACATCCGTATCAACAAACTGCATTTACTTTCTTTCCCCTTTCATCTTCTATAAAAAACATCAATCTCAAATCAAGTGCTTACATCTTCAACAGACTCCTCATCACTTTAAAGGCATTTATCACAAATAATCAGTTGCCTATTTTTATCAGATTACCTGATTTTATGAATGCATTTTTGAGACCGTTAGACAACTCTTTATCACCTCTCTTTTTCTGCCCTAAATATACAAATTAATTTTTAAACCACAAAATTTTTCATCAAAGAAATTACTTATTTTTCATTTTTTATCATTTAAAACGTCAAAACAGCACATTTTTCACAATTATATAACAAAAATATTAGAATTGTGTTGCACGTTAATTGAAAAAGCCTTAACTTTGCCAACAATTTACAAACGGTAGATTAAGGGGTGCCTGATAAATTGCAGGCTGAGATTAAACCCTGGAACCTGATACGGGTAATTCCGTCGTAGGGATAAACGGCCGAATATCTTTTGTTTTGGTCAGAAGGATTTAAGCATAAAAAGCATGCCCCTTTTTGTGTATTTAATTTTATAGTTTTTTTAATGAAACATCATTTTTTTGTTGCGGTAACACTGTCTTTGATATTGACTAACGCAACAGCAGCAAACGAAACAAAGAAGACAAAGACAGACTCGGTTAAAACCGTTGCGCTGCAGGAAGTTCAGGTGTTGTCTACAAGAGCGGGCGAGACAACTCCAATAACCCACACCGACATCAGCAAAGCTCAGATAAAATCTATGAACTACGGCAAGGACGTTCCGTTCATACTGTCTCTTACGCCGTCGGTAACAACAACGTCTGACGCCGGCAACGGCATAGGATACACCAGCATAAGAGTGCGCGGCACCGACCCTACACGAATAAACATAACGGCCAACGGCGTTCCAATAAACGACTCTGAAAGCAGCAACGTCTACTGGACCAACATGCCCGACTTTGCATCGAGCGTTGAGAGCATGCAGATTCAGCGCGGCGTAGGCTCATCCACCAACGGCGCGGGTGCATTCGGCGCAACGATAAACATGCAGACCGAGAACATAGGCGTGAAGCCTTTCGGCGGAATAGACCTCTCAGCCGGAAGCTACGGCTCGCACAAGGAGACATTCCGCTTCGGCACAGGACTTATCAACGGCCACTGGGGCTTTCAGGGGCGCCTGTCTAACGTAGGCAGCGACGGATATATCGACCGCGCGTCGTCAAAACTCGACTCTTATTTCCTGCAGGGCGGATATTTCTCTGACAACACCGTGGTGAAGTTTATCACCTTCAAAGGAAAGGAAGAAACATATCACGCATGGAACTATGCTTCGCTCTACGAGATGAACCTCTACGGCCGCAGATACAACTCTTGCGGATATATGTATACCGACGAAGACGGCAACATGCACTTCTACGACAACCAGATTGACTATTATCATCAGCAGCACTACCAGTTGCTCTGGAACCAGATACTGTCACGTGAACTGAGCCTCAACGTGGCCCTGCATTACACAAAGGGCTTCGGCTACTACGAAGAATACAAGGACGGAAGAACACTGGCCGAATATACTCTGACCAACGACTGGAGCAAGACGAGCGACCTGGTGCGCCGCAAGCAGATGGACAACGACTTCTACGGAGCCATAGCATCGCTCAACTACAACAACCGTAAGGGTCTGAAGGCAACAATCGGCGGAGGCTGGAACAAATATGACGGCGACCACTACGGCAACGTGTTGTGGGTGAAAAACTTCGACGAGGACATAGAGCCTAACCACAAATATTATGACAACAACGCCAAAAAGACTGACGGCAATATTTACGGAAAGGTAAACTACGAGTTCATAAAGGGACTCAGTGCATACGTTGACCTGCAGTACCGCCATGTAAACTACAAGATGAGCGGACCGTGCGACGCATTCGACTACGACACATACAAGCAGATTGTGTTCAACGAAGACAACTCGTTCGACTTCTTCAACCCGAAAGCCGGAATATTCTGGCAGATGAACAACAACCACCAGGCCTACGCCTCGTTTGCCATATCTCACCGCGAGCCGACACGTAACGACTACGAGGACAACCTTGGCGAAGACCTCAAGGCAGAAAGGCTCTACGACTGGGAACTTGGCTATAAGTTCACCACGAACAGATTCTCTGCCGGAGTAAACTTCTACTACATGACTTACAACGACCAGTTTGTGCTGACCGGAGAACTTAACAACATAGGCGAAATGATAGCACGCAACGTAGGCGAGAGCTACCGTATGGGCGTTGAGCTGCAGGCCGCATGGAAGCCCGTTGACTGGCTGCGTTGGGACGCCAACGCAACATGGAGCCGCAACCGCGCTAAAGACTGGCACATAACACTGAGCGACACGGGCGAAAGCGTAACGCTCGGCGACACGCCTCTGTCGTTCTCGCCCGACTTCATCTTCAACAACATCTTTACATTCAACTGGAAAGGACTTAGCGCATCGCTCCAGAGCCAGTACATCGGCGAGCAGTATCTCACCAACACCGGCATAAAGAGCTACATCAGCGAGAACGAGAACGGAGGCAACGAGGTTAGCATGATGATTGACAGTTACTTTGTAACCAATCTTGACCTTTCATATACATTCAAGCTGAAAGGTCTGAAGAGCATAACCCTCGGCTGCACTGTATACAATCTGTTCAGCGAGAAATACATGAACAACGGATGGTCTGCCCCTGGCTACAAGAAGAATGCTGACGGCAAGGTAATAGCCTACACTGAAGACGACGAATACGAAACGGGATATGCCGCACAGGCCCCAATAAACTTTATGGCTCATCTCAGCCTGACGTTCTAACAACAGCAGCTGCAAGATGGACTTCAATCAGTTTATGTCACAATATTGGCTCGACATCGTAACCACGGTGTTGGGCCTTATATACATCTGGCTCGAATACAAGGCCAGCATAGCCTTATGGATTGTAGGCATAGTCATGCCGGCTCTCGACGTGTGGCTCTACTGGACTCACGGATTGTATGGCGACGCAGGCATGGCTGTCTACTACACCGTTGCAGCAATCTACGGCTATGCGGTATGGAAATTCGGACGCAAGAAGGGTCAGAAAGAAGGCGAAGATATGCCCATCACTCATTTCAGGCGCTCACTTATCTTGCCCGTAACGCTGTTTTTCTTCGCGGCGTGGGCTTTGACGTGGTGGGTGTTAGTAACCTATACCAACAGCACCGTGCCCGTCACCGACGCCTTTACCAACGCCCTGAGCTTTGTAGGCCTGTGGGCTTTGTCAAGAAAATACATTGAGCAATGGCTCTTCTGGATTGCCGTTGATGCCGTGTGCGCATATCTCTACATCGATAAGGGCATACCCTTCAAGGCTTCGCTATATGCCCTGTATGTAATAATAGCCATAATGGGCTACTTTAAGTGGAAGCGGATGATGCGGCAGCAGTCACAGCCGGCATAAGTTCCGGCTGTATCACCCTACCCCACATTTGTCCCATCCTTCCCATTTCTTCCATAACTCCCATTCAAAAGAAACGACAATGCACTACCCTCTGATAACAACATCCTTCGCCCCCGATGCCGTGATTATCGGCAACGGCGACTTTCCCACTGCCGAAATTCCGCTTGCAGCCATAAGTAATGCACATTATGTATGCTGCTGCGACGGTGCGGCTGCCAGCTATATCTCACGCGGCTTCGTGCCCGACGCGATAGTAGGCGACGGCGACTCACTGGACGAAGTGTTCAAGGAGAAATACCGTGACATACTTCACCTAATAGACGAACAGGACGACAACGACCAGACCAAAGCCACACGCCACTGCCTAAGCATGGGTTTCAGAAGTATTGCATACGTGGGAGCAACGGGAAAGCGAGAAGATCACACATTGGGCAACATCAGTCTGATAGAACGCTACAAGAACGAAATGGGCATAGACGCGGTGATGCTAACCGACCACGGCTACTTTGTTGCGGCCGAAGGTGATGCTGAGTTTGAGACCTTTGCCGGTCAGCAGGTCAGCATCTTCAACTTTTCTTGCAGCAGAATAGAAAGCAGCGGACTGAAATGGAACTCTTACGCATACGACAGCTGGTGGCAGGGCACTCTCAACGAGGCCACGGGCAGCAGCGTAAAGTTATGCGCCGACGGCCGCTACATGGTGTTCAGAACTTATGAAATTAAGAATTAAGAAAATTACCCAACAAGGCACATTTTCTTAATTCATAATTTTTGTTTCTTAATTAACAAAATCCCTGATTTTTCAGTGCCTCAATAAGCCCGGCCGACATAGCCTCGTTGTCTTTTTTTGTATAGCGTATGTCGGTGAAAATCTGCGCAAGAGTTTCCTTATTGTTTATCTTTACAAACTCACGGTTCTCCTCGAGAGCCTCTTTTTCTGCATAATATCGGTCGATGTCGGCCGGAGAATAGTCGTGGTAAGTCTCGCTGTGCACAAACGAAGCGAGCGGCAGGCGGTCGGTGAGCGGCGGATTTTCGTCGGGCCAGCCCAGTGTTATCGTAGCCACAGGCATAACGAGCTTTGGCAGACCGAGCACGTCGATAATCATCTGCGGCATATATACGGTGGTGCCGAGATAGCACAGACCGAGTCCCTCTTCCTCAGCAAGGTTACAGAAGGTCTGAGTGTAAAGCAGTGCGTCTGAAGCCGCGTTGATAAACGACAGGAAATTGTCGTATCCCGGCTCGGCCTTGCGGCGGCGGCACCATGTACTTGCGCGGTTGAAGTCGGCACATATCGTGAGCACCACTGGAGCCTGCGTAACCATAGGCTGGTTGAAATGAGCCGGGGCAAGCTTGGCCTTCATCTCGTCAGAACGTGTAACCACCACGCTGTAGAGCTGCATGTTGCCCATAGTCTGCGTGCGTGCGGCCTCTGTCAACAGGCGGTTAAGCAGTTCTTCACTAACTTCCTTGTCTGAATATTTGCGTATGCTACGCCTTGTATTTATTGTCTTCATCTTGTTTTTAATATATGTTTCTGTCTTATGTCGCCATTCCCACGCACATACGGCCTCGGCCAGACTTACATGAGCGGCGGCAAGCACGTGCAAAGTTAATCAAATTTCCCGTATTTTGTTGTCTTGCCTTTTCAATTATATTATTTTAAACCCAAATCGCATTAGGATTCAGTCTGTATTTTTGTTTTATATTGAGCGGATTTTCGTTTGATTTTTCGCAGGCATAGCGGGCTATGTCAAGAATAAGCGGACGAAAAGACGACAATAGAAAACAAAAAGACGGATGAAAGCATGGATAAACAAAATAGATGAAACTATATGCGGTCTAAGGCGATTTGGGTTTAACCCAAATCAGTCGTCCCATGCCACATGCTAAATACCATAAAATACAAGGCATGCATGATTTAGGACAAAGTTTATTTGCCTTGTTCAAAAAAACAATTAACTTTGAGGCTGAATTAAATTTAAGTTTACAAACAAACTTAATGCTTAACCTAAAGACAATACATAAGGCATGAAAAATGGATTACTGTTGCTCCTGCTTTGCCTCTGTCCGTCATTGGCGTCACGTTCACAGAGCTGTAATGACTATACCTTGAACATAAGCAAAATAAATCAGGACGAGGCCAACATGCATGTCAGCTGTTCATTCACTATTGATTTTCAGAAATCTGACAGCGTTGTAATGAATTTCGGCGGCGACGGCAAGCTTTCTGTTGAAAACCTGACCATTCAGGCAGACACGTCTTCACTGAAATACGGCTATAATCCGGAGGCAAGAAAACTTGTGTTCAGAAAGTTTCACGGCCGAAACAATGAAATAAAGATGGAGTATAACTACACTAACCTTTCGGCTTTCTTTATTTACGGAGGCGGCAAGGCAGAACTGTGGGAAACAAGCTACGGCGAATATTATTATCCGTATTTGCCAAACACTTATGCAGACATGACCATAAATTTAGAATTGCCCGATTCACTCATGCCAATATGCTCTTACCCCATGTCGCATACAGGCAAAGACAAATATTATTGTAAATTAAAAGACATATTGCAACAATCCGTATCATTAGCCTTTTTGCAGAAAGACGCATACGTACACACGGAAGTAAACGAGCCTTACCACATGGACATATATCAGATTGAAGGCATGCAATGCGGCAAAAAGCGCTATGACGAGCTGATTGAACTCGTCGGGACAAGCATATCTTATTTCGGCAAAATATATGGCGAAGAATATTTATGCCCGCAAAGGGGCATAACACAGTATCCCTCTTTCGTGTTTCATAACGGAAAAGGCTTCAGCAACAGATATAACATAGGGTTTATCTCGGCCTCACAGGAGAAATTCTCAACATATCCCGACATTTATCCGCTTGTGCACGAGACAGGACACAGATGGCTGGGCGAATGGACTTTGCTCATTGACGACGGAAAACCCGGAGCGTATTTTATAAAAGAATCGCTGAACGAGTTTATGACGCTGATGTTCCTGCGCCACTATTACGGCAACGACTTATACCGGTCGCTGATTGAAAAATGCGACATAGAATATCAGAAAATCAGAAATACTCCTCAAGACGAGCCTATAATCAATCTCGTCGAAAACAACAACAATACTGTTGTTTACAGAAAAGGTCCGCTTATGTTAGACCGTCTGGCCAAAGAAATAGGATATGAAAACTGCATAAATCTAATATCTACATTCTACCGGAAACATGCAGGAAAGCCGAATCTTGAATATGAAGACTTCATTAATCTTATTAGCAGTGCCTTCCCGGATGCCGTAAACAAAGTTAAAAATTGGATTGAGAATTGACCATGACATATAAGCATGGGCATGATAATCTTCTGTATTATTCAAAATTCCATGCAGTTTTTTTGTAATATATGAGCAGATAATGCAAAAAAGCGATGCAAAAGTGGGCCATTAACGAGTTGTAAACTGCCCACTTTCGGGTCGTAAAGCGGCCACTTTTGCACCGTAACTCGGCCGGTTTCAGTCCGAAACCAAACTTGATGTTTTTAATTAACATTACTCCATTTTAGCCAATGCATACAAGCGGACTATAAGGATTTAGGGCCAAATTCCTTTCAATTTCAACCATAATACTATACATATTGCGTTTTCAGTCCCCTAAACGTGGGCAGCATGATTGAGTTAACAATATTTTTCTTATTTTTGCAACTCGAAAAATATCGGCTACTTTTATAACAAAGGAGAATGAAGTTAAACTTATTTTTTCATGCAATACTGGCTATCTGCCCTATTGCATGTATGGCACAAAACCAGACACAAGCCAACTCACTCAGAATTGACAGCATGATGAATGCCCTGCCTGAAGTAATGGTCAGGGGAGAGCATGCTATGGTGAGAATAAGCGGCAACGCATTGGTGTACGACATTAAAAGAATTACTGAAAACAAGCCCGTAGACAACGCCTACGATGCACTGAAAGAACTGCCGGGAGTGACAGAAGCTGACAACAGACTGACAATAGGAGGGCAGACGGCGACACTGATTATTGACGGACACGCAACCAGTCTTACGCAGGAACAAATGAAAGAGATGCTGAAGAGCTTGCCCAAAAGCCGGATAAAAGATGTTGAGGTGATGTATAATCCGCCGGCACGCTATCAGGTAAACGGAGCGTGCATAAATATCAATACGGCAAGCAAAACGTATGACGGGCAACGTCTTACGGGTGAGGTTTACGGCATATACGACCAAAGCCACAACGCTGAATTTGAAGAGCGTGCAAGCATTGTATATTCAGGCAAAAAGTTTACGGCCGACTTTATGTACTCACATAGTCATGGAAAATCGTTCAACATGAGAGAAATTGACTCATACCACAGTCTGAACGACGGCAGCATTTACGACATTTCATCTGAAGACAAAACACATACAAGCGGATACAGTCATCAGATGCGCATGTCGCTAGACTACAGTTTTGCAGAAAGCCATGACATCAGCCTGACTTACTACGGCGACTACAATAACACAGGCTCTAATCAATACGGCACCGGGGCGATAAAATCGGAATACATTCTTGACTCAGACCCTTGGATTCACGACATTGCGCTTGACTATAATATGCCGTCAGGAACGAGCATCGGAGCCGAATACACATATTATAAGGCACCGATGGCACAAAGCCTCAACAGCATACTGACCGACCGAAGGTTAAACTTTATTTCAGACAGCCGGCAGAAGCTGGATATATGGAATGTGTATGCCCGGCAGGAACATACGCTGAAAGCCGGATGGGGCATAAATTATGGAGTAACTTACACTACGAGTGCTGACAACAGTTTTCAGAAATATACTCCCACGTCTGAGGAAACCGCGCAACTGCCTGACAACCTTTACGCACACAAACGCGAGAATATAGTGAACGCGTACGCAGGATTCAGCAAAAACCTCAGCAACAAGTTTATTCTCGACGCTTCTGTTGCAGCAGAATATTATAACAACACTGTATGGAGCGGCTGGCATTGTATGCCGACAGTAAACGCGACATGGATTCCGGCAACAGGGCACACTCTGCAACTCGGCATCAGCAGCTACACCACTTACCCCGAATATTGGGCAATGCATAACTTTACAGACTACAGCGAAGGTGGATATGGCGAGATTAAGGGCAACACGGAGCTTGAGCCCATGCGCACATATTCGGCCCGACTAACCTATATTCTCAAAAACAAATACGTGGTGCAGACTTGGTTTTCACACACGGACAAGATGTTTATGCAGACATCATATCAGCGTCCGGACGAGCTTACGTTAATGCATAAATTTATGAACTTTAATTTTCAGAAACAGGCCGGGCTTATGGCAACGGCACCAATAAAAGCCGGCGGCTGGTATAACGGCAACATTACGGCAATGGGAGTGTGGATAAGGCAGAAAGACTCTGATTTCTACAATATTCAGTTAGACCGAAGCATAGTTTACGGAAAGTTTACTTTGCACAACGATTTTCACCTCTCGGCAAAACCGGAGATAACCCTGTCGGTTAACGGAACGGCACGCACAAAAACCATACAGGGTGACTTTGACCTGCCTGCATCCGGCTATATAGACGCTGCTCTGCAAATTAAGTTCCTCAAAAACAAGCAAGCCACCCTCAAATTATTCTGTACCGACATCTTCGAGAGCGACAACGATGACCCTTATATCAACTTTAAAGGGCAAAAACTTGAAATTGACTCAGATAATTTCAGGCATTTCGGCATATCGTTCAGCTATACCTTTGGAAACTATAAGGAAAAAGAACACAAGGAAGTTGACACTTCGAGATTGTTAAAGATAAAGTCTGATGAATAAAAACAAAAAGAGGGGATAACGCATAAAGCTGTATCCCCTTTTTGTTATTTCTTAAGTTTAAATGAATTTTCAATACTTGCAATCTCGTCACTGAAAAGCTTATCAGTCTTGATGCGCTGCTCAACCTGCGAACAACTGTGAATAACCGTTGAATGGTCTCTTCCTCCGATAAGCTTGCCTATACGGGAAGCCGGCATCTTGGTGTACTTCTGTGCCAGATACATGGACACCTGACGGGCCGTTACATAATCGCGCTTGCGGCTTCGGCTGGCCACTGCCGTAGTGGTAACGTTAAAATGGTTGCAAACAGTGTCGAGAATATCGTCTATTGTCAGCGGCTTGTCGTCAATCTTAACAGCCCTCTTTATCACCCTTTCCGCAAGACGCATGTCAATCTTACAGTTGTAAACCACAGAGAATGCCAACAGAGAGTTGATGACACCCTCAAGCCCGCGCACGCTGTAGTTGGCCGTCTGAGCTATGAAATAAACCACGTCTTCAGGAATATTCAGTCCGTCGCGCTTAATCTTGCTGTTTAGAATGTCTACACAAAGCTGAATGTTAGGTTTCTCAAGCTCTGCTATAAGTCCGCAACTGAAACGAGTAAGCAGACGGTCGCTCATGCCCTGAAGGTCTACAGGCGGACGGTCGCATGCAAGAATTATTCTCTTACCGTTGCGGAACAAGTGATTAAAGATATGGAAAAAGGTTTCCTGTGTCTTTGCAGCCGATACCCACTCCTGAATATCATCAACAATAAGCATGTCTATAGTCTGATAGAAGTTGATGAAATCGTTGGTTCTATTGTTCAGAACGGCATTGGTGTACTGCACCTGAAACAGTCTGGCGCTGATATACAGCACCCTTTTCTGTGGATAAATCTCCTTTGTACGCACGCCGATGGCGTTGATAAGGTGAGTTTTTCCACATCCTGACGGGCCGTAAATAAACATCGGGTTGAACTGTGTGGTGTTAGGATGCTCGGCTATCGAAAGTCCTACAGCTCTCGGCAACTTGTTGCTGTCACCTTCAATATAGTTTGCGAAAGTGTGATGCGGGTTCAGCTGTGAGTCAATCTGCTGCGGTTGAGCGGCGTCAAGCGCTGTAGGCGACTGGTTAATGCGGGTTCTGCGCGTAACAGGCTGCCCGATATTTGCCACAGGTTCAGCCTGAACTTGCTGCGTTATGTTGTTAGTCTTATCCACCATTATACGGTAGTTGAGACGCACACCCTTTCCGTAAATCCTGACAAGCACCTTGCTCAGCAATCCGGCATAGTTTTCTTCAATGTATTCAGACACGAACTGACTCGAAATCTGAAGCAGAAGCGTTCTGTTCGACTCATTGAATGATTCGAATACAATTGGCTTAAACCATGTGTTAAACTGCTGTTCTGAGACATTTTCCTTTATCAGCAAAAGGCAGTTATCCCAAAGCGCACGAGGATTATTACTCATAATTAAGATAAGATTATTATGTCTTTCGACGCCTTTTAAAGCGTCTGCAAATTTCGCAAAATTTATTGAAATGAGCAAATAAGCCGATTTAATTCATTTTAAAAGAAAATTGTAAATAGCAGGAACAAGGCATTTTATGACTTTTTCAGTAACAGCAATGTAACATTGCCTCTTGCATATTTATAAGTATTTGAAAAACAACAATTTACGCATCAGCATTCTAACAGACAGAAATTAGAACATGAATATTATAAAATGTTTGAAAATGGTATAAATTAATGCGTTCCAAAAGATTTATCAATCATCTTGGAACGCACCACATTATTTAGACAAATTTTAAATTAGCTACAAACAAAATGCAAAAGTGTTACCAAATACACCCAGTTGAGAATATACTCCCAAACAATAACACTTTGCATAAAGCCGGTCATCAGTTGTCCTTTCTGCCAAAGAGCGAGAAATGAACATATCTCTTAGGATGAGCTTTAAGGTCAATTAGCAGAGAATCGGCAGATTGCATAGTACTGTTAAGATTGTTATACAAAGACGGATCTCGCATGAGCAGCCCCAGAGTGCCCTGATTGCTGTTGAGCTGAGACGTAAACTCCTCAACATTGGCAAGAGTGGCATCAACCTTAGCCATTGTACCGGCAACGTCGATGGAGTTGAGTTTCTTTGCGAGAAGATTTGCATTGTCAAGCGTACTGTCAGCACGGCTAATAACTCCAGGCACACTTCTGTTTAATCCGGCCAGAAGAGTATTAAGACGCGTTGTAGTAACAGTTAGATTCCCTGTAATTGTATTGACATTATGAAGCGATTGGGCTATGGACGGATCTGCCAACAGAATGTTCAGACTTGTAACTATAGAATCAAGTTTCGGCAGCATACCCATAACAACCGGCACCATGTCTTTCATCTTACCTAAAGCGCCGTCGTTGATTCCGCCCTGTATTGTCTCTCCCGGCATAACACGCTCCCTCGGATTTGTGGCCAACAACAGATTAACCTTAACATTACCAAGCATATCGCTGACAATCTCGGCGCTGCTGCCCTTTGGTATGCGTAGCTCCTGATCGATGTCTGCCTCAACTATTATCTCACCGGATTTGTTATAATCATACTTTATGCTTTTCACTACACCAACTTTATAACCGTCAGCATAAATAGGGCTTGATGAAGCCAATCCGCTTATGTTTTTAAACGAAATATAATATTTATTGGCTGAAGAAAACAGATTTAGCCCTTTCAGATAGTTCATTCCGAAAAAAAGAATGACCAATCCGCATATTGCAACCAAGGCAATCTTAATTTCTTTTGTAAAAAACTTCATAATTCAATCTCCTCTCTATTTTGACTTAAATTCACGTATTGCCTGGTTCACATTCATCTTTTCACCGTTTTTGAAAGCGATAATAAACGCTTCAGGAAACTTGTCAAGAATTGTTTTACGCAAGCGGTAAATCTCGTTATAATCAGTTGACGAGCCATAAGTATATTTCACCCAATCGCCTTCTTTATAAGAACCGACATTCTCAAGCCCCTTGAACTGGCTGCTGCCTGCCCTAAGCGTGCGGCTGCTGGCAAATATCTGTATTTTAAACACCGGCTTGTCTGATGGTTCATCGGCAACATCCGCTTTATTTTCCTTTTCAATGGTTTCCTCTTTAGGCTTTTCTTCCTCTGTGCGCTGAGTTTCCACCCTACGTCTGGTCTGCCTTTTAGCTTTAGGCTTTTCCGGCTCATTAACTTTGTCCGGCACAATAGACGGGATATCTATTGTGCTGTCTTGCGGCGAGTTGTATGGCACCGTAAACCCTTTATTATATTTTTCCTTGTATTTAACAAAGGCCTGATATATGCCCTTTGCCATTTTGTCTATGTTGTCCTTGTCGTTCAAGAAACGTTCCTCATCAGGAGTTGTTATAAATCCAAGCTCTATGAGACATGCAGGCATTGAAGTTTCACGCAATACAAGAAACACGTCTTGCTTTACGCCCTTGTTCTGCCGTCCGGCAGTTGAACACACGCTGCTTTGCACATATTTTGCCAGTTCTACACTCTTGGACATGTTTCTGTCGTGGATAAACTCAAACATTATTGTGCTTTCAGGAGAATTGGGGTCGTAGCCTTCATAATGCTCCTTATAGTCTTTCTCTATCATGATAACAGAGTTCTCACGTTTGGCCGCACTGAGTTTCTCGTCCGAACGCCTCATACCCATTGTATATGTTTCAAGTCCGCGGGCAATATGCCCTGCCGGAAGTGCATTAGTGTGTATTGAGATAAACACGTCGGCCTTGTTTTTGTTGGCAATGTCGGCACGCTTGTGCAGCGGTATGAACACATCTGTCTTGCGTGTATAAACCACCTTAACGTCAGGACAGTTGCGCTCAACATATCGGCCAAAAGCCAAGGCCACATTAAGGTTAATGTCTTTTTCATAAGAAAAAGCTCCCTTTGCACCTGAATCATGACCTCCGTGGCCGGCATCGATAACCAGCGTGAAACGTTTATCCGCGCTGAAAGCCATTGCGGAGAAAGAGATTAATATTAAAAGGAAGAATATTATCTTTTTTCCCATGAGTTATTAATTACAGATACAAAGGTAGTTATTAATTGCAAAAAACTGCAACAAGTCAAATAGTTTTATCATTTATTAAGTGTAATTCAACCGACGCACTGCCTATATCGGCTCCCATTGGCGGATTTGTCTTAGCCACCGAAATATCAAGACTCTCTATCAGCGGCATCTGCATAAAAATGCTCTTGCCTATCCTGCCCGCCACATTTTCAAGCAGGCAGGAAGGCTTTTGCATCTCCTTATTTATGATTTCAAAAATCTCAGCATAATTAAGCGTGTCGGCTACGTCGTCGCTTTCAAGAGCTTTGCCGAGCGGATATTTTGCCCGCACACTGACAATAAACTCACCTCCCGTCTCGCGCTCCTGAGGAAGCACGCCGTGACGGGCGAAAAAGCGCAATTCGTTAAGACATATAAAACCTGAGACCAGTTTCATAATCTAAATCGGATTATCCGCAGCGTGATGCGCCGCAGTTTTTACAGATAAGGCATCCTTCTTGATAAACCAGAGTTTCCTGACCGCACACAGGACATTTTTGTCCTTTTGCTTCTGTACCGTCAATGATATATTTCTTCAAGGCACGCTCTACACCGTTTTTCCATGTGTTGATGCTCTCGCTCTTTAGCTGCAGCGAACCTACCAGCTTAATGACATGCTCAATAGGCATGCGATAGCGCAGCACTCCGGAAATGAGCTTTGCATAGTTCCAATATTCGGGGTTGAACTTCTCGCTGAGTCCCTCAACAGTGGTCTTGTATCCGCGTTTGTTCTCAAATTGGAAGTCATAGCGGCTCTTACCTGTCTCGTCTCTCTGCTTAATGATCTTGCCCTTTGTTACGGTCTTAGGCAACACTATGCCTTCTTCATCGTCCTGCAGACCTGTGAATATCTCATAAGGATAACCATCAAGAAGACCTACAAATGCCACCCACTTTTCCTTGTTGTTCTGGAAGCGCACCACATCACACTCTAGCACAGCAGGCCTAACTTCGGTTACTTCAGGATGACGGCACAGCGGTATCTGCTGTTTCGCCCCTTCATCATTGTTGTTTTTCTTCTTTTCCACAGCTATCATTACACCGGAACGCGAACCGTCACGATAAACCGTACAGCCTTTGCATCCCGACTTCCATGCCTCGACATAAAGACGGTTAACCAAAGCTTCGTCTACATTGTTAGGCAGATTTATCGTAACGCTGATACTATGGTCTACCCATTTCTGTATAGCGCCCTGCATACGCACCTTCATCAGCCAGTCTACATCATTTGCAGTAGCTTTATAATAAGGTGACTTTGCTACAAGATCATCGAGTTCTTCCTGAGTGTACTTCTTCTCTGTATCAATACCGTTTATCTTCATCCACTCGATGAACTTACGGTGATAAACGATATACTCCTCAAACGAGTCGCCCACCTCATCTACAAAGTCAACATGCACGTCGGTGTCATTTGGATTTACCTTTCTGCGACGCTTATATACCGGCATGAATACAGGCTCTATGCCGCTTGTTGTCTGCGTCATCAGGCTGGTTGTACCTGTAGGCGCAATGGTAAGACATGCAATGTTGCGGCGGCCATATTTAGCCATATCCTCATACAGCTGCGGGTCGGCCTCCTTTATACGGTTGATGAACGGATTGTTCTCCTCGCGTTTAGTATCATAAATCTCAAACGCTCCACGCTCCTTGGCCATTTCAACAGACGAACGGTAAGCAGCCAAAGCCAGCGTTTTATGCACCTCTACAGAGAAGTCGGTTGCCTCCTGTGTGCCGTAGCGCAGCCCCATCGCAGCTATCATGTCGCCCTCGGCTGTTATGCCAACGCCAGTACGACGTCCCATACCGCTCTTTCTCTTAATCTTCTCCCACAAATGAAATTCAGTGCTCTTCACCTCGTCACTCTGCGGATCGGTCTTTATCTTAGCCATTATCTGGTCTATCTTCTCAAGCTCCATGTCCACTATGTCGTCCATTATGCGCTGTGCCAAAGCAACATGCTTACGGAACAACTCGTAGTTGAAGTAAGCTTTGTCCGTAAACGGATTCTCTACATAAGAATAAAGGTTTATCGAAAGCAGACGACATGAGTCATAAGGGCAAAGAGGTATCTCACCGCACGGATTTGTTGAAACTGTGCGGAATCCAAGATCAGCATAGCAGTCGGGCAGGCTTTCACGTATTATCGTATCCCAGAAAAGCACACCGGGCTCGGCGCTCTTCCATGCGTTGTGTACAATCTTCTCCCACAGCTTGCACGCACTGATGTCTTTTGTAACCTGCGGTGTGGCGCTGTCGATGGGGAACTGCTGAACATACTCTCTGTCTTCCGTGGCACAGCGCATAAATTCGTCGTCAATTTTAACAGACACATTGGCACCTGTTATCTTACCTTCAGTCATCTTGGCATCGATGAAAGCCTCGCTGTCGGGATGCTTTATGCTCACCGAGAGCATGAGCGCTCCTCGGCGTCCGTCTTGTGCCACCTCGCGTGTAGAGTTGCTGTAGCGCTCCATGAAAGGCACAAGTCCGGTAGATGTCAGTGCCGAATTGTTCACAGGCGAACCTTTCGGACGCAGGTGAGACAGATCGTGGCCAACGCCTCCGCGGCGTTTCATCAGCTGTACCTGTTCCTCATCAACACGCAGTATGGCTCCGTATGAGTCGGCATCACCGTCAAGACCTATAACAAAGCAGTTTGACAAAGATGCCACCTGATGATGATTACCGATGCCGGTCATAGGACTTCCTGCCGGAACAATATATTTAAAGTGGTCGAGCAGCTCGAACACGTCTTCGGCACTTATCGGATTTTTATATTTGTTTTCTATTCTGGCCACCTCATTGGCTATTCGCCAGTGCATGTCAGCCGGTGACTTCTCAAATATATTGCCAAAGCTGTCTTTCAGCGCATATTTGTTGACCCACACTCTGGCTGCGAGCTCATCACCGCCGAAATAAACCAAAGAAGCCTGATAAGCTTCCTCAAATGAGTAAGTTTTATTATTTTCCATGATGACAGAAGTAATTTGAGTGGTGCAAATCTACGAACATTTTTTCATAAAAAGAAATACTTTTCGGAATATTTTTTCTGTTTGAAACTCTAAAAAGTTCACCAAAAAAGACAACTCTGAATCTCATTTTTCGCAACTAATTGAATAATAGAGAGATTCAGCACATTGATGAAACTTATTATTTATCACAAAATGTTTAACCCGTTGATTTTCATGTCTTACGAAAAGACATTTTTCAGTGAACAAGATGTAATCACTTGTTTTTCAGCCAGTTCCATTTCTCTGCCCAGTCTTCAAGTATTTCGTGGCGCTGCTGTCTTATCTGTCCCGCTCCTTGCCATGGGCCTTCAAAATACTCTTTATCGCCACGGTCGGTAAACCAGTTGCCACCGACGGCATAGTCGTCCTTGCAACGCTTGCCCGGCCACATTCTGTCAACAACGAACGTGCCGTGTTGGCCGTCGATTTCTTTTATTGTCGAACTTACTGTATAACTGAGCACGGCTGGAGCCTTTGGCGAATATCTCACGGCATAAACGCCGTTACCAATATAATATCCGGGCCATGTCTGGCGGTCGATGGTTACGGTGAAGCACACTGAATCCTGATCTATATCGTGTTCTGGCCCCTTCATGCGCAGTTCAATCACAGAATAAACCGGCACGGTGTCATTCAGAGTGGCAGCACGCTCAAACACTCTGCGCGACGTATATGCCGTGCGCCTGAAACTTCCTCCCCAACAGCTTTCCTTTTCCGGGTCGTCAGGGTTGCCGTCCATCATATACAGCAGCGAAGGCGTGTCGCCCATCTTTACCTTACCTTTATAATAATTTATAAAGTCTGCCCCCATGTACCCTGCCCCGCTTATCACGCGGTCATAATAACGGCTGTCGGCCTCGCTGTCTCTTTTGCCGTCGGCTATCAGTCCGCGGTATGTGGCATTATTCTCTATCATCCACACATCAGGAAAATTTTCTGCGATATAGGCATAGCTGTTTACGCCCCACTTTTTGTTTGGTCCGCCTATATAATATATCCTTATTTTGTCCTTTATGTCGGGCGCATCGTGCAGGGCCTGTGCCACATCCTCGAGCGTTCCCCACACAAGTATCCACAGCGGGCGGTCGCTCTGCCGGCGCGCCTGTCTCACTATCCATTCTGAACCTTCCGTAGGCTCATCGTAGCCTTTGAAAGGCGCCAGCCCGCGCCTTCCCTGCTTGCAGATACGGCGCAGCGAGTCGGGCGAAACAAGTCCGGCCACATGTTTCTTCAGCCTGTAGTAGTCTTTCTCATATATGCCGATCATGCGCCTTATTTCGTCTGCCGAGCCGTTGCCGAACGACGGCGACGAGACAAGTCCTTCTATGTCGAACATGTCGTTATACATAAGCAGGTGAATCATCGACTGGTTGTCGTCAGGGTCGGTGCCTCCAATATCGCTGCTCACGATAATCCTCGGCCTCTCCGGTCTCGGCTTTTGAGCATGCGCAAAAAGAGAAAACATCGACAACAGTAATAGTAAGACTGTTATATTATGTTTCTTCATTTTCTTGGCTAATTATCATCTGCAAAGATAGTGAAAGGCGAGAGCAGTACAAAATAATAAACGTAGTTTTTTTATTTTGAAATGCCGAGCCGCATCCTATCTTATTTAAAGATAGTCAAAGGCGAGAGAAACAATTAATTTAAAAGAGATTTATCTATAGAAACGGAGTTGCAACAAAAATCGCCATAAAAACTATAAGCAAAACACCCAAAAACAATTACACATTCACACCACAGACACCACTAAGAATATTTTTATTAAGCTATATTCAGGTATTTACTTTCGGACTGAAACCGATAGAGTTACGGTGCAAAAGTGGCCAAGTTTTGATACGAAAGTGGGCTGTTTGCGCATCGCAAACGGCCCACTTATTTTATGCTTTTCAGCATGCTGTCAACTGCCATGCATTATTGACGCAGACGGAGACAGACTGACTGAAAAGTATATTGATGTCACCAAATGTTCCATCTTACTCCTGCCATAACCCACAAGCCGGGCTGAGGCACGTTGCCGTAGTCGACATAGGTGGCGTCTAACAGGTTGTTGGCCTCTACATAGACGCTGTAGCGCGACTTGTCCCACGACAGGCGGGCGTCTACAAGCGAATAGGGCTTATACTTAGTAGACACGCCTTGCGGGTCGGTGTATGCCCCTACGCGATACTGATAGCGGTAGTTTACATTTAGGTTAAGGGCGCTCACTATGTGCAGGCCGAGACCTGCCACGAGCTTATGCCTGAGATACTCGAGGGCATAAAGCGACTGCACGCCCGGCTCCTTGTCCTGATTCTGGTCGATATAGCTGTAGGATACATTTAACGTGCGCAGCACATCCTGACGTGGCAGCAGACTGGCGAAACGGAACTTCAGCGAAGCCTCGAAGCCCGTTGAGTTAATCTCGGCATGATTAACCGATGTCCACACGGCATCCTCGCCGAGCGAGGTGTCCATTATCCAGTCGATCATGTTTGTTCCGTGATGATGATAAACCGACAGCGTACCGGTTATTCCTTCTGAAACATACCTGACGCCTCCCTCAACGGCGCTCATCTCCTCGGGCTTCAGATATTTGTCGGCCTTGTGTCCGTCTACCGAATAATAAAGTTCGGTGAACGACGGCATGCGCAACGACATGTTGTAAGATGCAAACACCTTCCAGTTCTGCCCTATCCTGTAGCTGACGTCAACGCCGGGATAAATCTTGAACGGCATCTCGTTCCACGTGTTCTTAACGGCCGTAAAGCCGGCGGAAAGGGTGAAACGCTTAAGGATGACGTTGTGTTCAAGATAAAAACTGAGGTTGCTGCGGTTTAGGCCGTAGGCATAGTTGCGGTCGGTGCCGTGGATGTGTATCGGGTTGTCGAGCGGCTCGCCGAGATTTCCGCTCACAAGGTCTTCGTTGCGGAATTCGGCTCCGAAGGCCGTGCGCCCCAGAATCCAGTCGAACCAACTGTTGAGGTTAAGTCCGAACACATCGGTGCGGTTATAGTTGAAGGGCGACTTGTCGGGCGCTCCTCTGTAAAATTCATAACGGTCTTGAAAACGGTTCCAGTAAATAGACGGCCGGAAGTGGAACTTGCCTCCTTTCGTCTCGGCCTGAACGGCCGTGAAATATTTTGTGGTATGCTCATACTGCTCGTCGGACAGAAGACTGTAGAACGTATTGCTGCCCCACCCTTTGTCGCTAACTCCGGCGTGCCATCCTATCGTAAGGTTATCGTCATCATAACGCCCCTGATAGAATGCCCTCGCGCCTTCATAGTCGGCGTTGAGACGTCCGCTCTTGCTTCGCAGCCAGCCGTCGCTGCGCGTATAGCCCGCGCTCAGCTGATTGTTCCACTTGTCTTGCTTCAGATTAACACGTCCTCCGGCAGCCAGATAGCCAAACGAGCCTCCTTCGGCATGAACATCGGCACTGCTTTTTGCTCCGAGCTTTGTAACAATGTTGATTACGCCCACAAGCGACGACGTTCCGTAGGCTCTTCCGGCAGGTCCCTCAAGCACTTCAATCCGCTCAATCTCGCTTATATCCACGGGCAGGTCTAAGGCGTTGTGCCCCGTCTGCGGGTCGCAGATGTTTATGCCGTTAAGCAAGACGGCGATGTGCTCGCTGGTGCCTCCGCGTATGCTGATGTCGGTCTGTGCCCCGATAGGGCCTCGCTGCCTGACATCCACGCCTGCGGCATACTTGAGCAAGTCGTTAACACTTTGCACAGGGGCAGCGGCAATCTCGTCGCGCCCGAGTACGTTTACAATTCTCGCCGCATGGCCTCCTGTCAGCGGCGCGCGCGAAGCCGTAACGTCCACCTCGTCGAGCATCACGGTCTCACCGGTCGTCTGCATAGTGCTGTCCACCTTCTCTACCCTGGTGCTTATGCCGTCGGCCTTGGCATAGGTAAGAGTGGCAACACTAAGCGTGCCGATAAGCACCTCTCTGCCCAGGCAAGAAAAGAGCGAATAGCCCTTGTTGCCGAAACGAGAGAACTTAAAGCTTTCACGCTTGTTGAAAATTGTTTTGTACATAAAATTTGATATAATTAAAAAATTAACGTTTCGCCTACGCGAAACGTCCGCAAAGATAGTGAAAGGTGAGAGTAATACAAAATAAAATAAGTTTTATTTTTATTACCGAGCCGCATCCTATCTTATCTAAAGATAGTGAAAGGTGAGTGAAAAGGCAAATAAAAAACGCAGTTTTTATTTTTGACTTTTCCGAACCGCATCCTGTCTTATCTAAAGATAGTGAAAGGTGAGTGCAATACAAAATAAAATAAGTTTTATTTTTATTGCCGAACCGCATCCTGTCTTATCTAAAGATAATGAAAGGTGAGTGCAATACAAAATAATAAACACAGTTTTTTATTTTTATTGCCGAGCCGCAAACTGCCCTTTGATAAAACAGCAAAAAATAAGTTCACCCGTTAAGTGAACTTATATACTTTTTCAGAATAAATAAGCAAAAGACGCCGTGAATGTCCTGTTCTTGCAGTCTGTGCCTGTCTTATTAACATTCTTCATTCCCCAATCGTATCCAACGGAAAGCTGAACATGGCGGGCTATTTCAGCTCCGGCACGGAAGCCCAATCCCCAGTCGAAACGGTTAAGAACTTTGTCGCTGAACACATTGTCTGATGCATTCTTTGTCGAAGAAGTGCCCTTGCCATCTGTAACAGTCATTGTAGATTTGCCAAACAGACCGATGTTAAAATACGGACCTGCATTAACAAACAGGCTTACATTACGCCCAACAGAAAACTTATATCCAATATGAACCGGAATATTCAAATAATAAGGGCTGAATTTATAATCAAAAGTGTTATTATTAGTTGTTTCATCTAACCGGGAAGTGTTATTGCCGTTGTAATAATAACTGGGTGACTTCCATCCATAAGAAGACAGCATCAGTCCAAAGTCCAAATAAAGTCCTTTTGTAACCTGCGGAAGGCCAAGTTCACCTTTTAGACCGGCATGAAAACCCGACTGGGCATTATAACCACTCGGAGAACTGAGATTATAACCTGCCGTTGCTCCCACTCTGAAATCTTGCGCTTTTGTCATCATACTGAATGACAAAAATAAAAGCGATGTGAATAAAATCTTCTTCATACTAAAATATGTATTGAAATAATTAATTTATCATTAAACACGCAAGACAGGAAATACCCCTATTCTGTAATGTTAAAATATCATTGGTCTGCCGTTTACCCGTTTTCATCTTTCCATAAGCTACAGAATCTGAATAGATACACATACAAAAAAGAGGAGAATGCTTGCGCATTCTCCTCTTTGGATTTATTCTTAAATTAAGATTATTATTCAACAACGATTGGCTTATACTTAGGAACAAGGGCCTTCATGATAATCCAAGCCAGCAGATAAGCAACGGCGCAGATGCAGAACACGATCATATATGCACCCGGCTTGCCCTCCATACCGAGGAACGAGAAAGCTGAACCCATGCCCTCAGCATAAGTGAACAGCTCGCCTGCACCGAGGTTGATAAGCAGTGAACCGATACCACCGGCCATTGCGCCAATACCTGTGATAGTTGCGATTGTTGATTTTGGGAACATGTCACCGATTGTAGAGAACAGGTTGGCAGACCAAGCCTGATGACCGGCACCAGCAAGACCAATGATGATTGCGGGGAACCATGCAGAATTTGCACCAAGCGGCTGAGCGAACAGCGCGAACAGCGGGAAGAAAGCAAAGATAAGCATGGCGCGCATACGGCCAGCATAAGGACCCATGCCCTTCTTCTCAACAAACAACTTAGGCAGGTAACCGCCGTAGATTGACAATACGGTAACAATGAGATAGAGCACAAATATAAGAGACATACCCATTGCTGAAGAAGACTCATAACCGAACTGATCAGAGAAATAAGCCGGAGCCCAGAACAGATAGAACCACCAAACACCGTCGGTGAAGAACTTACCTACCACGAACGACCATGTCTGCTTATACTTGAAGCACTGCATGAACGGAATTGTCTTCTCTTCCTTCACCTCAGCAGCAGCCGGTTCCTCTTCTTCGTCCTGATTGATGTATATAAGCTCAGCCTTGTTTACATTCTTAGACTTTTCTGGTTTCTCATAAAGATGTGCCCAAAAGAACATCCAGATAAAGCCAATAGCACCGATGATGATAAATGCCATTTCCCAACCAAAATACTTGGCAAGGACAGGAATGGTAAGCGGAGCTGCCAAAGCACCTACAGACGCACCTGAATTAAAGATTGAAGTTGCGAAGGCGCGGTCTTTCTTAGGGAAGTATTCAGCCGTAACCTTAATGGCAGCAGGGAAGTTTCCTGCCTCACCGAGAGCAAGAATAGCACGGCAGACGAGGAAAAGCCATACGCTGAGCGTTGCAATAGCAACAGCCAGTGTACTTCCTGCCTCAACGGCACGTAGAGCTTCAATAGAGTCAAGGCCCTCAACCTCCATAGTAACCCAGCCGCATCCTGCATGCATACATGCACCAAGCGACCATATAAAGATTGCCCAAAGATATCCTTTCTTTATGCCCATCCAATCGACAAACTTACCTGCGAACAGACAAGCCACAGCATAAAAAACAGAGAAGAAACCGGTAATCATGCCATAATGAGCATCATTCCAGTGGAACTCGGGTGCTATAAAATCTTTCCATGTAAGCGACAGCACTTGACGGTCAAGATAATTGACTGTCGTCGCACAGAAAAGCAAAGCACAGATAACCCAACGAAAGTTGGTCATTTTAGTAGTTTGAATAGGATTCATTTTTATTTGATTAATAGTATTTTGTTTCAAGCAATAGTTTGTGCAAAGATAGTGTTTTTTTTGCTAACGTAACTGCTGTATTTGTTAAAATAGTATAAACACAAAACAAGATTAGGCTTTGGATGCCTAATCTTGAAAATAAATTCTTTTTACACGATTGCTTATACTTGTAAGCACTTCGTAAGGTATTGTACCAAGCACGTCTGACAGCACTGTAACAGGCAGATGCTCGCCGAATATCTCCACGGTATCGCCTTCCTTGCAGCTTATTCCGGTAAGGTCTATCATGGCCACGTCCATACAGATATTGCCCACATAAGGTGCCTTCTGGCCGTTGACAAGGCAATAGCAATGACCGCAGCCCAGGCGGCGGTTTAGTCCGTCGGCATATCCGATAGGTATGGCGCCGATAACGCTGTCGCGGGTGAGCACGCCCTTGCGGCTATAGCCCACCGTCTCTTCTTTCGGCACGCGGTGTATCTGAAGTATGGTGGTCTTCAACGTGCTGACCGTATTCAATACAGAATTGTCGCGGCTGTCGATACCGTAGAGGCCGAGGCCGAGGCGGCACATGTCCATCTGTCGTTCCGGGAAGTGCTCTATGCCGGCAGAGTTGTCCATGTGGCGCAATATCTTGTGGCTGAATGCCGACTGAAGTTTCTTGCTGCCTTCGTCGAACAGCTTAAACTGCATGGCAGAGAAGTTGTCGAAGTCGTCGCTGTCTGAACCCACAAAGTGTGAGAACACCGAGCGCGGTATTATTGCATTCTGATGCTTCAGGCGACTGATAAGCTCGTCCATATCGCAACGCGGGTCGAAGCCAAGGCGGTGCATTCCGGTGTCGAGCTTTATGTGCACCGGATATCCCGTTATTCCCTCTTTCTGTGCAGCCTTCACGAGGGCGTCAAGAAGACGGAAGCTGTAGACCTCAGGCTCAAGTTTATAGTCGAACATTGTCTTGAAGGCCGTCATCTCCGGGTTCATTATCATTATGTTGCACGTAATGCCGTTCTTCCTCAGCGTTACGCCTTCGTCGGCAACAGCCACGGCAAGATAGTCTACGCGATGGTCTTGCAGGGTCTTTGCCACCTCCACAGCTCCAGCTCCGTAGGCATCGGCCTTAACCATGCAAACCAGCTTGGTTGTAGGTTTCATGTAAGAACGGAAATAATTCAGGTTCTTTACAACAGAGTTAAGGTTCACCTCCAAAATAGTTTCATGTACCTTCTGTTCGAGCAATTCTGTAAGTCTGTCGAATGAGAACTTGCGTGAGCCTTTGAGCAATATCACTTCATCGCGCAGCGAGCGGAACACGGTGCTATTGATAAACGAGTTGCAGTCGTCAAAGAAGTACTTCTCTTCTATCATTATCTCATCGGCACAACGGCTTATCTCCGGACCGATGCCGATAAACTTCTGCACACCGCGCTTGACGGCAAGCTCTGACACCTTTTTATATAATGTGCCTCCATCTTCTCCGCTCTGATATATGTCGCTCAATATGAGCGTGCGGCGTCGTCCCTCATGGTCGGGGCGTCGGTTCATAAAGTCGAGGGCTATGTCGAGCGAGTTGACGTCAGAGTTGTACGAGTCGTTAATCAGCGTACATCCATGCTGTCCTTCCTTCACCTCAAGACGCATGGCCACAGGTTCTATGGCCGGCATGCGTTGTGCTATATCATCAGATGTAAGTCCAAGATGAAGCGCAACGGCAGCACATATTATAGAGTTGGCAACCGAAGCCTCGTCGATAAACGGCAGAGTGTAGGCAGCCTCAACGCCATTGAACACATAGGTTACTGTGGTCTGCGTGTTTTTCTTATCTACCGACTTCACAAACATCTTGACGGACGGATCTTTCATAGACCATGCTATCTGCTTGCCCTTATAGTCGTAACTTTCAACACATTGCCTTATTACCTCGTCGTCGTAAGGATAGACAATGGCCCTTGAATCGTGAAACAGACACAGCTTCTCATGGCACTTGTCTGCCATCGATTTGAAGTTCTCCTGATGAGCGGCGCCAAGATTGGTGATAACACCAACCGTGGGCTGTATGATGTCGCGCAGCGACTTCATCTCTCCTGGCATACTTATGCCTGCCTCGAACACTCCCACTTGGCTATGCTCGCCCAACAGCCACACCGAAAGAGGCACACCTATCTGCGAGTTGTAGCTGCGCGGACTGCGCGTAACAGTCATTGAAGGCGAGAGCAACTGATAGAGCCACTCCTTGACAACGGTCTTGCCGTTACTTCCGGTGATGCCCACCACCGGAATGTCAAACTCGTCTCTGTGGCGTTCGGCAAGACGCTGAAGGGCCTCAAGCACAAAAGGCACTTTAAGAAAGTTGGCCTCTGTATACTCTTTCTGCCAGTCAGCAGGAAGCACCTCTACCACAAAGCTGCGCACGCCGCGCCTGTAAAGGTCGGCTATATACTTATGACCGTCGTTGCGTTCGGAACGTATTGCAAAGAACAACGTTTCCTCCGGAAAACAAAGGCTGCGGCTGTCTGTAAGAATCCACCTTACGTTGCCGTCGCTCTCGCCATAACGGCGCGCGCCTATAAGAGTTGTAACTTTTTCAATTGTGTAAACCATCTCAATTGATATTATTTTGTTTCTTTTTAATCTTTGTCATTGAAAGAATAAAGACACGTCACAGATATTCATCGCAACATAAAAGACACGACCGGGGCAACACAGCAACGCCACCGGGCCGCATGCCGTCAGGACATGCCCACACATGGGCCAAGCGCACGTAACTGCGCGCGGGCTGTAAGCCAACCTCGTCAGCGCATAACGCACGGACTAACCACAACTGTATAATTAAGGTACAAATTTCGGATATTTTTTTGAAAGAGCCTTAACTTTTAACATTGTTTTATTCATAAACTCCCTATATTCATCCGAGTCGGGTCTGAACGGCTTATGGCCAAGTGCTTCCTTTATGGGGCGCCACTCTTCGATAAAGCGCTTTGCTGCCGGCGAGAAATAAGCTTCAGAGAACATTTCCCATATATAGTCTACGGCCTGCTGCGAAGGATGGAGCATGTCGGGGGCATAGAAGCGATAGTCGCGAAGCTCGTCGTTAACAATCTCGTAGGCAGGGAAATATGTCACCCTGCCGGGATATTTTTTTACCATGAGGTCGGCAGCGAGCAGCAGCGTGGCTTTAGACAGCTGGCTGCCGTGATAGCCATATTTGGCGTAACGTATCGGGCTCACGGTTATTATAACCTTTACGTCGGCATTTCTTCCGGTCAACAGCTCTACGGCTTCAGAAAGATAATGCACGCACTCGTCTATCGTGAGCTCGCGTTCCGTGAACAGCCGTTGCGGACGTTTTGCACAGTTGTCAACAATCTCGCCTGTCTCGTTCAATATATATACATGATTTGTACCGAGCGTCATCAGGGCCACGCGCGGTGCAGCCTCGCTCCGTTCCACGGTATGCAGAATGCTTGCCGGATTATACATCACGCCATAAGGATTAACCACGGCATTAAACTTCTCTTCGACAAACCGCTTGCCTATGTTATCGGCAAAGCAAGAACCAACAAAGAGCATATCTTCAAAAGGCTCAATCTCAAAGTCGGGCTTGTCTATCTTAACTTTTGTCCTGAATTCCATATCATTTCCTCTTTCCCCCTGCAAAGTTAATGCAAACCGAGAGCAATACAAAACAAATCACATTTGTTTTTATAGCCGAGGTGAAGCTTAACTTAAGTTGAAATAATCAATAAAATATTCCGTAACATATAGACGCAAAAAACATCATTAAGCAAAACACGGCAAATTAGCTTGCAAAAGGTATACTTTTGCACGACAAAACATGCCCTTTGGCAATGTAATAGATATGCTTTTAGAAAAAGGCCGGGTAAGAAAATAAATAGGAGGAAAAGCTTTCCATAAAAGCTCATCTCTCGTTACACTGCAACATTTTGACAATCAGCACATTACACCGTAGCATAACGAAAGATGAGTCTTTATGAAATTTTTAGTTTATATCCGCAACTTAATTTACACAGATAATTCCAAGTAAAAACTAAGAACGAAAAATACAAATGCAATGACAGTATTACCGGCAAAGCTAATCATAATTTTCAACTCTCAATTATCAATTCTCAACTCTTAACTGCGGCTTACCTGTAAGCCCTTAGTGCTGAGCGACATGTCGACAAAACGGGCATTGGCGTTAGGCCGGTTGCTGTTGAGTATCTGCTTTATGCGGGCTGCCGCGTCAGGGTCTTTGGCCACCATATACAGATAGCCGCCTCCGCCTGCACCGGCAAGCTTATAGCCAAGACAAAGGTCGTCTACAAGTTCTGTTATGCGGCGCACGCTTTCGGGATTGGTGCCGCTGTCGATAGCCTGATTCTGAAGCCATGTCTTGCGCACAAGCATACCCATCTTATTGAAGTCGGCGCGCTGTATGGTCTCATACATGTCGAGCGAGTGCTGCTTCATCTCACGCAGACGTGTAAGCTCGTCGCTCTGATTGAGGAACATGCGGCGCACTATCTCGGTCAGGATATTCTTTGCCGTGCGAGTTATGCCGGTGTAATAGAGCAAGTGGCAAGGCGTGTACTCAGGCTGTGTGAACAAGTCGGACGGAAGCCAGCGCACCGTAGGACACTGGTCGAAGCCGCGTCCTGTCTGCAACAGCTTTACGCCCTGCAGTATTCCGCCAAACTGGTCCTGCCATCCGCCTCCGGTTGTCAGCAACTGTTCGAGCACAAGCGTGCGGTGGCCTATCTCGTTCTTGTCCCATGCCAGACCGCAGAAGTCGTTAAGCGCACCGAGAACGGTAGACGCAAGCATGCTGCTCGTGCCAAGTCCGCTGCCTGCCGGAATGGCCGAAAGCAACGTAAGCTCGATGCCGCATCCGAAAGCCTTCAGCTGACTTTCGAGCGAGCCGAACTTCTCGGCACAGTAGGCGGGCACAAAGCCTGCAAGGGCCAGCGCGGCCTTGGGTATAGAGAACGGGCTTCCTACATGATGATAGTCGGCAAGCTGTTCGTATGTGGAAACTTCCTCGATGGCTCCCAGGTCGATGCTGCGCAGCACTATATGATGTTCCTTACACGGACGCACATACGTCTGAAGCGGAGGCTGACCGTTAAGCTCGATGGCAAGATTGACAACGCTGCCGCCCTCCATGAGGCAGTAAGGCGGCGTGTCGGTCCATCCGCCGGCTATGTCTATGCGCACCGGGCTGCGGCCCCACACTATCTGGTCACCGTATACCGACATGCGCGGACTCTGTTTCTCGGTGAGAACCTGCTGCGTCAGTCCGTCGCGCAACAGGGCAAAGGCCTTGTCTTCATTATTCTGATATTCGTTGCCCCTGATGCGTGCCAGCTCGGAGCGGAACATAGAGTCGTGTATGCGTGTCAGCAGCGGAGCATTGTCGCTTATCGCATCCGGCTGGGGAATGTTGAACTTGGCAAAGTCGCGTGCGGCATCGTCAAGGTCAACCTGATAGAACACGCTATGCTCATAGTTGCGTGCAAGAGCATGCCAGTTGACTGCACGCAACAGGTCGCGCTGCTGCTGAAGCCTCATCAGGTCTGCCTCGGCCGAGATGTCGTCGGCACTGAGTCTGCGACTTCCGTTCCATATCTCGGCACCCTCTTTCAGTTCCGGTTCCGATAGCATCCAGCGCAAAACGAGTCCGGCATCGCGCACATCGGCACATGCAGGGAATATGCGTGCCGACTGCAGGTCGGCATTTCCGTCAATCTTGTCAATGTCGATATTGCGCTCGGCAGCCCATTCGGCAAACGGACGACCGAGGAACGTAACGCCGAGGTCGTGAAGGTCGCCACGGAATTTATCGTCGTATCCGTAAGGCCTTACAACATATTCGTCGTCGCCGGCCGGCACAACGTCTACACACTGGCCCGGTTCAAGACTTATTGTCCAGTTATTTTCGGGCACACCCGTTATGATGTTCTCATGCGCCAGCGTCCACGACGAAGGCACATAGCTGTTTTCAATCCAAAGATTCTGGTTATGCTCAGTGATAGCCGTACCCACGCATGCGTTCTGAACAAACATGGCGGGGTGAGGCTTCAGCGAATGGTGCATTATCTCGCGCTGGTCGTTGACAAGATTCTGCACGGCTAAGGTTGATGAAATAATCTCATGACTTGTGCCGAAATGATAGAACTCGCCGCCGGGCAAAGGTAACACGGCCACGCTCAGACTGTTGAGCTCGTCGTCCTTTACCGAAGGAGCTGTACCGAGCGAGCAGCCGAACTCAGAATAGAGGTCGTAGTTGATGCGCTCGCCGTTGCGCTTTGAACGCTGCATGAGCAGTTTGACGGCACGGTCGCTCAACAGCCACACGCCGATGTCTGTAAGATAGAAATGGTCTTTGAGCAGTTCACCGAGAGTCTTTACAGAAGGCTTCTGCATCATACATTCAAGCACCGACGGCGTTTCACGGCTTGACACAAAAACGCCGTGGTCTTTGGCTATTTCAGGGCCGAGCCATAAGCCGTAGCACACGACATCTGCGTCGGGAATAGGCTGCAGGGGCTGAGTGGCACGTATATACACGTCGCCGCTGACAATCATGGTGTGCATGTTGTCGGGCGCGCAGCTCATTATTTTGTCGTAAAGGGGTATCTGCAGCGACAGAAGATTCTGCGAGAGCCGCTGTCCGCGCTCCCAACGGAACACGGGAACAGGCGTAAGCACCTTACCCGACGGAGCATAGGCCGGCAACCGTCGGCTCTGTCCGCCGGCATGCAGCAGCAGGCGCCTGTCGGAGGCAAGCCACTCATCGAAGGTCTTGCCGTCAGAACATTCAGCATAACAAGCCTCAAGAAGCCACGTAGAGCCACCGCCCGAACCGAGTTTATGACCTATGGGGTCGTTGGTGCAGAACCATTCGCTGCGGTCGTGTCCGGTAACATCATGAAAACAGTTTACCAGATTTGGCGGCAATGACAAAAGCTTTTTCATTTAACCTTCCCTTTCTTTTTCATTTCAATATACACAACAAACAAAAGTGCCAGGATGAGTACGGCATAAGCTATGTATGCTATTGTCTCGGTTGTGCTGACAGACTTCGGATAGAACATCAGCTCTATATCATGCTTACCCGGAGTTACATTTACGGCGCGCAACAGATAGTTGACACGTCCCAGTTCAACGGGGTTGCCGTCTACGGTGGCGGTCCAGCCCGGATAATAAACATCAGAGAACACGATTACACCGCCCGCATCAGAGTTGACACTGTATTTCATGTGGTTAGAAGAATATGATGTGAGCTTGACAACCGACACATTGTTTTGTTTCTTTGCCTTTTTAAGCTGTTCCTTAAACTTACTGTCGGCGACTGCCTCATGGCGAAGGTCGATTTTACCCACCTTGTCAATCTCGGCATTCGCATTGTCGACATAGGTTATACGGTCTACAAACCATGCGTTGCCATAAGCATAAGGATTCTTCAGCGGAACGGTCTGTCCGCTCTGAAGCGGGAATATGAAGTATCTCGCGTTGAGCATGTTGAGCACAGGATAGATGCTGTCGCCGTTAACCTTGGTCATGTCGCCTCCGGCCTCAGCCACTACGGGAACAAGTTTCTGCATTTCGGGAGCGATGTAAGCGTCTATCATGTCCTGATAGCGGCGCAACTTGGCGGCATGGTATCCGCCTATGCTGTTGTGATAATATGAAGTCTCGTTCTCGTTGAACGTGTTAGAAGCAAGGTTGAGCACACGGTAGCTGCCGAAGTCGGTCTTGTCCTGAAGGATTATCTTGTCGGTCTCGGTCATCTCTATCGGCGCCTCGCGCTCGCTCTTGTTTACAAACATGTCGTTGTTCAGGTAACGCTTGTTGACCTGCCACATGTCAACAAGACATAAAATTATCAGTGCGCCCACCATATACTCTGTCCTCATCTTCTTTGCCTTATAAAGCAATAGGCAGAGAGTGCCTATCACGATGATGAAGAACGAGCGCCAGCAGTCGGCCGTGAACATTGCAATGCGCATTTCGCGCAGGTTTGTAAGCAGCGGGTTGAGATAGTCGGCTGGTATCTGCTGCAATGCTCTCATCTCCTCTGAAGAAATGAAATCAGAGAAGAACAAAGTGGGCATAACGGCAAACAACAGGGCTATGCCGCCGGTGAGGGCAAAGCTCGCATAAACGTATTTTATCTTTTGTGTGAGGATTTCGGGCTCGTCGACAATCTTTTTCAGCGCGAGCATTGCCAACAGAGGTATCGTAAATTCGGCAATGACAAGTATCGATGCCACCGTGCGGAACTTTGAATACATCGGCATATAGTCGATAAACAGGTCGGTGAACGGCATGAAGTTCTTGCCCCACGACAGCAGTATGGAAAGCACCGTGGCGGCAAGCAGCGCCCACTTCATAGGACCTTTCACGATAAACAGGCCGAGCACAAAGAGCATAAGGACAAATGCCCCTACGTAAACAGGACCGCTTGTTCCTGGCTGCTCGCCCCAATATTGTCCAAGCTGCTGATAAATGTCTATAAAGTTGTTGTCGGCATGCTCCATGGCCGTTTTGTTCTGAACCAGCGGAACAGACGCTCCGCCCTTGGCATTGGGCACAAGCAGAGTCCATGTCTCGCCGATGCCGTAGCTCCACTGCGTTATATAGTCGCGGTCGAGTCCGCTTGCACTCTGGTTGGCGGCATCTTTCTTAACCAGCTCACTCTTTCCTCTCATCGACTCCTGACCATACTCCCATGTGTGGTAAAGATTACTGAGGTTGATGCAGATGCCTATTATCGCTCCTGCCGCACACACGGCCGTGGCCTTTCCGAAATGAGCCAGCTTGTGGTTCCGGATGGCGTCAACAAGGTAAGCAATGACCATGAACAGGATAACAAACAGGAAATAATACGTCATCTGCACATGGTTGGCGTTGACTTCAAAGGCCGTAAACAGCGCCGTGACGATAAGTCCCCACAGGTACTTGCCCCTATAGGCCAGCACAACGCCGGCTATCATCGGCGGAAGATATGCCAGAGCCATAACCTTCCATATATGTCCTGCGGCTATGATTATGAAGAAATAGCTCGAAAAGGCCCATATTATAGAGCCCAAAGCCGCCAGCGACTGACGGAAGTCGAAGGCACGGAGAAGGATATAGAAGCCCAGCAAATAAGCAAACACGTACCATACGTTTTCGGGCAGGAACAGATGGTAAGCCTTTACTACCTGACCGAGACCATTTGTACTGTTGTACGACGGAGCAGTCTGATATGTCGGCATGCCGCTGAACACCGAGTTCATCCAGCGCGTAACTTCGCCCGTTTTCTCTTTATGTTCCGAAATTTCACGTCCGAGGCCCTTGCTGGCGGCCGAGTCGTGGCGGAAAAGAATCTTTCCCTCAATGTCGGCAGGAAAGAAGTATGCGAAAGAAATAGCCGCGAACAGCAATACGACAAGCACGTCGGGCAGATATTGTTTCCATGTTTTCATTGATACTTACGTTTTTGTTCTTAATAAAATACAACTTGTCTGCAAAGGTAAGAAAAAGTTTCAAAACCAAGCGCATAAGACGCAAAAATAACGTGAGTGAGGGATATAAGCCATCATGCAAAAGTCGCCAGCCGACTTATCCATACCACCGGTTTAACGGCCAACAGGCGGACTGTTCCATGGGCACGGCAGAAAGGGGTGTTCGTAAATGAAAACTCTTTACAAAATTCATATACAGAGTTTTCTGTAAAATAGAAATTGGATTTAAAATAAACGTTAAATATTTATACCTGAAAGACTATTCTGATTAACATAAGTTTGCATAAAAGGCATTTCTTCATGCCGCAACATGCTGTTTCCCACTTCAAAACTGCCGGTTTTGTCTTTGTTTTTGTATGCTTTGGCATGCGTAAACCTATCGTTTTTGAACAGAAAGTGGCCGAGTTATATTTTTTAACAATTGCATATCCTTGCTTAAAACGGCATAAACGGCTATATATCAGCACTTTAATAAAAATGTCATATTTTGGTGATTTTTCCGCCAAAAGTAAAGTTTCTCAGGAAAAAGGCTGTTCTGAGAGCGTCAAAATAAAAAAGTTTTCTGTTTTTTCCTGCATCTTTCTGGCCTGTAATAAAGTAGTCTGCAGTATGAAAATTCTTGTCAAGGTCCTTGCATGCTTGTCGTTTAGCGATAAAGAAAAATCATGCAAATAGCTGAAAATCTTACTATAAATACATTATTTTATAAAAATAATATTATATTTGCATCAAATACATTAGCGCACGGATTGCTTGCACTATTTGCGCTTAGTGATGAAATGAAACGTTTACTTAACTTTAACGAACTAATATTTATGAGAATGTCATTATTACGCAGGATATCTATGGCATTGATATTCGCATTTGCCGCATTAAACGTTTATGCCGGAATTAATTCAGGAGACGAGCCGTATGAGTTTGAAGAGGGCCTTACTGATGGAGATACTTATTATTACAGGACAAAAGATCTTGAATTTAAGGCATCCAACACTGAGGAAATTGTACTTGGAGGTCTTCAGCTTCTTTATAAGAAAGGAATATATCCGGTAATTTCCATAAGGATCGCAGGTTTTGAACAGAGCCTGATAGACCTTGGAAAAAAAACACGCAGATACGAAGACAAGGCAATGTTTAACCAAACACTGACGCTGACGCTTACAAACGGCGAAGTGATAAGTACATACGAGGCAGGAGTGTCTGATGTCCTGAAAAAAGAATTTGAAGACGCAGAGATGGCTAATCTAGGAATACAAGCGTCGGTATCTGATCTTTCGAGCAGTCACAGCGACTTTTCCTCCATGTCATCAAACGATCGTGTAAGCCATGTGATACAACAATTGACGACTTTCAACATTAAAAAGATTGTCATATCCGGCATAACACTTGACGTGTCGACAAAATCAGCCCCTACATATCTGGCAATGTTCAAGGCACTCGACAAAAGATTCGGCCTCAACTACCTTAAAGCACCATCGTACAACACCTACGCCAATGCGAGCGCAACGGTGAAGTCTATCAGCACAGAGCACAACCTCTACCAAAACGGACAGAAAGGAATGAATGTCAAGGTGAGCTTCGACGTGAGCGGCATGAAGGGCAAGACGGGCAACTGCGTGGCCTACTTCTACTTCGAGAACGGAACGGCGCTGAACGACTACAACAAAAACTATTACACTACCGACGGCAAGGTGTCGTCTTCTACTAAATATACGCCTGGCTGGGACAACACGACATACACCGACATGAGGATTTTCATACCATACAGCGAGCTTCATCTCGGGAGCGGCAAGTCGTACCTGAAGGCCAACGTTGAAATATTCGACAACAACAACCGCAGCATAGGCAGTAGCCAGTGGACTTACTTTAACTACACCTATCCCTGATGCGTCTGCCGGCCACATATTCTAACAGATTTTTTGCCTGCTATAAGCCGTCGGCACGCCGATATGTCGCAAATTCTTTGTATCTTTGCCTCCATAAAACAACAACATAAAGATGAAAATAGGAATAATAGTGGCCATGGACAAGGAGTTTGTGCAGCTTAAGGCACTGCTCGAGAACGCCACAATGGAACAACACCACAAGAAAGACTTCGCCGTGGGCAACATAGGCGACAAGGACATCGTTATACAGAAATGCGGCATAGGCAAGGTTAACTCTGCAATAGGGGCCGTGGAAATGATAAACAACTATGCCCCCGACCTGGTGATATCTACCGGCGTGGCCGGAGGAGCCGACGTGGAGATGAACGTAACAGACGTTATCGTGGGCACATCTTACTGCTATCACGACGCCTACTGTGGCAGCGAGTGCAGCTTCGGGCAGATTATCGGCATGCCGCCGACATTTACGGCACCCAAAGACCTCGTAGAAAAAGCTGTATCCCTGAGCGGCGAGACAAAGATTCACGCCGGCCTGATTGTCAGCGGCGAATGGTTTGTCGACTCACGCGAGAAGATGCAGGGCATACTCGACAACTTTCCCAAGGCCAAGGCCGTCGACATGGAGAGCTGCTCTATAGCGCAGACCTGCCACATATACGGAGTGCCGTTCGTCAGCTTCCGCATCATCAGCGACATACCGCTCAAGGACAACAAGGCGTCGCAATACTTCGACTTCTGGTCAAGACTTGCCGAAAAGTCGTTCAACGTTACCAAAGAGTTTCTTAAAACAATATAAACATTGAGTTATTCAGATATTAAGGAGCCGGGACATTGTTCTGTATGCCGTTTCATCAGCAATGCATCTTTCATAATCCCGAAAAGCAGACAATGAAGACAGTACTGTATTTGTCTTAACACCTAAAAAGGCGATGAAAAAGACAGCACTGCATTTGTCTTAACTCCTTAACTCCCTAACTCCTTAACTCCTAAAACACAATGAAAAAGATTCCAAGTTTTACAATCGACCACAACCGCCTGCTGCGCGGAATATACGTATCACGCAAGGACAGCGTAGGCGGAGAGACCGTCACCACATTTGATATACGCATGAAGGAGCCTAACCGCGAACCTGTTGTTCACGCCGGCGCACTCCACACCATTGAACATCTGGCTGCAACCTATCTGCGCAACGACCCGGAATGGAAAGACCGCATAATCTACTGGGGACCGATGGGATGCCTCACCGGCAACTATCTGCTCATGCGCGGCGACCTCGAACCCAAGGACATCGTAGAGCTTATGAAACGCACTTTCAGCTTTGTTGCCGACTTTGAGGGCGACATACCGGGAGCTGCTCCGAAGGACTGCGGCAACTGGCTGCTGCACGACCTGCCCATGGCACGATGGGAGGCACGCAAGTACCTGACTGAGGTACTCGAGGTCATCAAAGACGAGAACATGAACTATCCCGGCTGACGCACCACAATACTTTAAAATAAGTTAAAGTATGTCACATCTGCAATGCCGTTGCGTACTTAAATCAAAATAACACACAAAACAGCATTGCGTATGAAAAGACACAGAATAATAACCACTGCGCTTGCGGCAGCCCTCACAGTTGTCGCAGCGCATGCTCAGACCGACACGCTGAAAGTTGACACCACATATAACCTCGGCGAAGTTACCGTTAACGGTATGCGAGTGATAAACAAGGTTGACCGCCAGATACTCCTGCCGACATCAACAATGAAAAAGCACTCGTCAAACGGATACGAATTGCTGAGCAAGATGACACTCAACGGCATAATGACCGACACTGAAAACCAGACAATAAAGTCGATGAAAGGCGGCAGCGTGCAGGTGCGCATAAACGACCTAAAGGCTAACCAGCAAGATATAACCGCACTTAGGCCCGACGAGGTTGTAAGGGTTGAATACATTGACAATCCGGGAGTGAGATACTCCGACGGCAGCATAGACGCCGTAATCAACTTCGTTGTGAAAAGGCGCTACGCCGGATACGTGGGCGGACTCGGAACAATGCAGGCTTTCACTACCGGATTCAACAACAGCAACGCTTACTTTAAGTATAATTACAAGAAATCGGAGTTCAGCATATACTACAACTTCAGCTACCGCGGATACGACGAGCGCAAAGTGGACAGCGAAAACACTTACTTCTTTCCCGACGGAACACAGCGCCAACGCCAATACTTAGGCTACAACACCGACTTCATGTACACCATCAATACGGTTCAGCTGGGTTACAACCTGGCCGAGCCCGACAAATACACCTTTAACATCAGCCTCAACTATAATCAATATAACAACCCTAATTCCGGCTCTAACCAGCTGGCAAAGGAGACATCCATGCCCGACCTGTATCTGTATAACAAGATGACAAACAAAATGAAAACCCCGTCGCTCGACATATACTGGTCGCTGAATCTGCCTAAGAAACAGAATATAACGGCCAACATTGTGGGAACATATATCGGCACCGATTACAATTATATGTCGCGCAACTACCTTTTCAACCAGTCGCCGGAACAGTCGATGCAAGCCGACCCTGTGAACGACTATAGCTATTCTACAACGGGCCGCAAATATTCTCTTATCAGCGAGGCCATATATACAAAAAATTTCAATAAGGAGGTGTTCTCGGCAGGAGGCGAATACACTGTAAGCCACACCGACAACGACTATACAGGCGCAGTGAACACCGACGCCGTGCTCAACTCCGACAACCTTTATCTCTTTGCACAGCTTCAGGGAAAGCTCGGCATATTCAACTATCAGGTGGGCATCGGTGCCAACTATCTTGCCATCCATCAGGGCGACATTGGATTCAACAAGTGGACGCTGCGCCCGCAGCTCAGTCTTTCGACCAAAATAGCCGATAATCTGTTTTTAAGATATTCAGGACGCATAAGCCAGCGTTCGCCTTCGCTCTCGCAGTTGAGCGACGTCAGAAACCAGAGCGACGAACTGAACGCCAACGACGGCAACACAGGTCTGAAGCCTTACACGGGCTACAGCAACAGCCTCACTGTAAGCTGGACCCGCCCGTTGTTCAACTTCCAGCTGTACGGAAGCTGGTATTACGCACCCGACATCATCATGACATCTTATATACCTGAACTGAATGACGACGGCACATACATCCTAATCAGCAAGCCCGAAAATCAGAAAAGTTTCAGCCAGAAGTCGCTCACGGCCTACTTCACGTTGCACGCCATCAGAGACATTCTCGACATTTCGCTTTATGGCGATTACTCCAACTACAACAGTCGCGGACTCTCCTACTCCCACAACTACGACGCGTGGCGCTGGGGCGCATCGGCCAACCTGATGTTAGGCCGGTGGAGCGTTGCGGCAAGCTTCTACACCGCACCAAAGAGCTATTTTGCCGAATCTATACTCAAGACCGAAAACCAGTCTAACCTCAGCGTCGGCTATAAGTATAAAGACCTGAAGGTGGGTCTTGGCGTATTGCTGCTCGGCTATCCGCAGGGTTTCGACTATGTGAGCAAGACCGACAGCAAATATCTTCAGAGCACGACGCACACATACATCAAGGACAACGGCAACATGATTTACTTCACGCTGTCGTACAACTTCAGCCACGGACGCAAATATCAGACAGAACGCAAGAAACTCAACAATTCAGACAACGACAATGGTATAAGATAAATGTCTTATCTTCCGACGGATTATTATCGCTCTTATAAATTTATAGGAATGATAAGTCAACACAGATTATGAGCATTAATCACAACATAAAGATAAAATGCAGACAGGCGGCATGTTAATAACCGCTTGTCTGCATTTGTTTTTATATTGCCGCCTCATCAATAGGCACGGCAACATTAATTTTACGACAATCATTCTTCTTTATTAAGCGTTATGCCGAAGCTGCCGCCTGCGCCATATCACTGTCTGAGCCAATCCTCTTACAGCCACAAACGCAATGAACGCAAGCCACAGGCCATGGTTGGCCATCGTGGAGCGCAGGGAATAATAAAGAGTAAAGAACGTTATTGCTGCAAGAAACATAGACTGAAGCATGCCGCGCGTCATGGTGCAGCCTATGAACACGCCGTCCCATACAAACGCCGCCATGCCGGCAACCGGTATTGCCAATGCCCAATAATAATACTCATGCGATGCCACCACCACAGAAGGCTCATCTGTAAGCAACGAGAGAAAGGCGTCGCCGCCTATGCCGTAAACCAGCGTAAAGCCTACTGCCATGCCGGCACCCCACCAGAACAGGCGGCGCACCGTAGAGCCAAGAGCCTCATGGTTGCGCGCTCCGTAAAACCTGCCGCTCAAAGCCTCGCCGGCATAGGCAAAGCCATCCATAACATAAGAGAACAGCAGATAGAACTGCATGAGCAGGGTGTTCACCGCCAACACGACCTCGCCCTGCCACGAACCGGCAGAGGTGAAAAACAGCATTACGGCAACCATGCACAGCGTGCGAAAAAATATATCGCGGTTTACCTTGAAGAAATGCGCCATTGCGTCGCGCCGCCATACGCCTTGCCATGAGAAATAACGTCTCAGACGGCGATAATTTACGAAGCAGAGCAGCAGTGCCATAACGAAACCGCCCCATTGGGCAATGAGCGTGCCCAGGGCAACGCCTTCAACCTTAAGTCCGAAGCCGAACACAAGCAGCATGCTCGCCCCGATGTTTATTATGTTCTGCGTTATGGCTATAAACATTGGCACGCGCGAATTTTGCATGCCGATGTACCATCCAGACAGACTGAACAGACCGAGCATGGCAGGAGCGCCCCATATAAGTATGTTGAAATATATCGAAGCAAGCCTCCTTACCTCTGCAGGCGGCTGCATCACGAGCATTGATGCCTCACGCAGCGGCACCTGCAGCACGATGAGCGCCAAGGCGACTGCCATGGCAATACCCAAAGAACGGCAGAGCATGCGCACCGTTTCGGTAAGGTCGCGTCTGCCGAGAGCCTGCCCCGTCAGTCCGCTCGTGCCCATGCGCAGAAATCCGAATATCCAGTAAATCACATTGAACGTCATGCCGCCCACGGCTATTGCACCTATATATGATGCCGCACCGAGGTGGCCCACTATGGCCACGTCTACAAGTCCCAGCAGCGGCACGGTGATGTTGCTCACTATTGCCGGCAGGGCTATGTTGAGTATCTGTCTGTTTCTGTTATCCATCGTTGTCTGTTTTCTGCTTCACGCACAATACAGCCAATGCTGCCGTATGTGCCGGAGAATAATGTTTTATATTGATATTTACAGCTTTCGGGCTGCAAAGTTACTCAAAAAAACATTAATGCGCAACGAACCGGACAGAATGCTATTTCTGCTCTATGCTTATGCGGCCGTCGGCGTATCTGAACTGTGCTACACCAAGGTCGTTAAGCGCCTGAAGAACGTCTGCCAAAGAAACCGACCGGGGGAAGTTGAAGTGAATTCGGACAGAAAGCAGACTGCGCGAATGGAACGCAATGCCTACGTTATACCATGATCCTATGTCGTTCATAACATCCTCGAGCCGCGAATCGTCGAAACGGAAATCACCGTGAGTCCATCCTCCGACAGCTGCCATGTCGGCCTTTTCCACCTTAATGTCACCCTTGTCGTCGACAACGGCCTGCTGTCCGGGACTAAGCATCTTGCCATTGCCGCCGTCTTCACTACTTACACTGACACAGCCTTTAAGCAGTACCACCGAACTTGCGCTGCCATGATAAGAACGGACATAGAACACCGTGCCGAGCACCTTCGTACTCATGTTTCCGCTCTTCACTACAAACGGCCTGCCGGCATCATGCCTGACGCTGAAGCGTGCCTGTCCTGTAAGCTCAACCTCCCTGACGCCATTCTGTCCAAAATCTGACGGATATTTAAGACGAGAGCCTGAACCGAGCATTACGCGGGAACCGTCGGGCAGAAGAACATCCGACGTAGTGGCCGACGGCGTCTGCACAACAACATTGTCTCCGTCAGCCACACGCGATGTATGCGACGGCAGTTCGGCCATGGAAAATGTCTCAATCACTCCGGCTGAACCAACAATATCACTCCACGCAAACGCCACGACCAAAGCCACTACGGCAGCAGCTACCGCTGCTGAAATGAATATGCGACGCAGCCTCAAACGTGAGCCGCAGGCATCGCCATGACGCGCTTCAAACCGTCGCCATGCCTTCTGCGTCTCCTCATCGCCGGGCATATCTCCCAAAGCCTCGCCGAGCATCATCAGCAAACGCTCGTCTTCACCGCTGCCCTCGCCTGCCTTGCGGCTTGTCAAATCCATGTTTCTGACATCATTCTCTTTCATAATTCGTCTCCTTTCCCTACAGCCTCACGCAAAAGTTTCAAGGCCTTTGCAATATGTTTTTTCACGGTATCATAACTTATTCCAAGACGTTCGGCAGCCTGACGGCGTGTAAGATGCTCATAATAACATAGGCGCACTATTGAGCGTGCTGGCTCGCCCAACCCTTCAGCCACAGCCTCAACACGCGAAAGCAGCCGCTCGTGATCGCGATATTCGCTTTCGGCATCTGCCTTTGTTACCTCAGCCAGCTCTGCCGCCGCACAATTCTCGGTCTTTATGTGCTTCAGTCTGTTAATACAGGCGTTGCGCACGCACATATAGAGCCATGCGCCGCGGTCGGCAGGACGCAGCAAGTCGAAGCGCTCCCAAGCCTTCTCCATGACATCGGCCACCATATCGCGCCCCTCGTCGGCATCGCCCGTAAGCTGGACGGCAAACCTGACCAGCTTAGGATAATATTCGCAGAACATACGTCTGAAGTCGTCTTTCTTCTTATCTTTCAACAACATTTTAAAAATCAGTTGGCCGCCGTTCATCGCCTTGCACCATTGTGCCAGGAAGCACGGGGACATTTAGCGGCCGCAAAGGTAAGCATTATTTTCAACAGACAGCCGCTACAGTCGCTGTTTCTCGCTCTCGCCGGCTCCCTTGCCTTTATATTTTGTCTTGGTGGCGTTGAACGTATAGTTTACGCTTAAGCCTATGCGCTGCGTGTCCGACCATATACGGTGGTCGTAGTATGTACGGTCACCATAAACAGTGAAACGGCCGCGCCCCGTATTGAATATGTCGTCGGCAGAAAGGGCCACGCGCAGTGATTTGTCCTTGAAGAATGTCTTTACCACACGCAGCCTCACCGTTCCATACTGCTGTTTTATGGCGTAGCTCTGTTTGCCCCTCAGGCCCAGGCGTGCTTTCAGGTTCAGAAACCAGCCGTGGCTGAAGGTCAGACTATTGTCGAAAACGAAGTCAAAGCCGGGACGGTTCCACAGGTAAGGTATGCCAATAGAGCGCGCGTCAGAGTCATACCAGTCTATCGAAGCCGAAAGGCGGGGCTGCCATATTCCGATTTTCGGTGTCAGTTCAACAGACATTCCGTACATATTAGTATAAGGTATGCTTGCCATTGTCTGCAGCATTACGCCCGGATGGCCGTTTTCATCATATGGCTTGAAGAACGAAGTATACATATTAAGTGCATAGTCGTACCATATCGAGAAATTAATCCATCTCCATCCGCCGTCGATTGTAAAGTAGTTATGTTTCTGTGGCACGAGGAGCGGATCGCCGTTACGGTACATATATTTGCTGACATAGCTTGTCGCGCTCGAGAGCATGCGGTAAAGAGGACTAAGTTTCAACAGACGGTAAGCCAGCGAAAAATTCCAGTCGCCATGGCTGTAGTCGACCGATGCCGACGGAATCAGGTCGTTGTACGTAGGGCTTTGCTCTGCCTTCAGCACGCCAGCCTCATAATACTTGGTCCGCTGATGCTCGTAGCGCAATCCGGCACGTGCCGTAAAACGCCCCAGACCGAGAGTATAGTCGACAAATGCCGAATAAAACTGCTGTTGCAGATGGTCGTCGGCATCTGCCGAGAAGCCGCTCTGAGTGAAGCGGTCCTTGCGGTCGGTGAATGTCTCTTCCGTGCCAAGCGCCATCTCGCCGCCAAGCAACGGGGCCGTTACCACCAGTTTGGCGGCATAGAGAGAATTACGCACGTCATTGTATGATGTAGCGTCCACTTCGTCGTTGTTGGCAGCCACCTGCCAGCTGCGCGAGCATCCGCCCACATAGTCGGCATTGAAGTCTATGCTCCACTTGCCGAACATGCCCGTGTAGTATCCGTTAACCGAATGGTTCCAGCCGTTGTTATTGGCCGTTTCCGACTCTGTTTCAATATTGTCGTACTCGTCTCCGTCACGCAACAATATGGTGTTGCCTGTTATATGTGAGCTGCTGTTGCCAAGCGATTTGTCAGCCACATAGCGCACACCGAACGACTGGCGGCTGTCGGGTTCATAGTTGAAGCCCACCTCACCCTTAAAGTTAGAATCGTTGCCGGTCTGAATGTTGTCCGACATCATCGTCCATACTGACGACGTGTTCATCAGGCTTATAGTCTGGTTCTTTATGTAAGAACTGTTTTCCTTAAAGTTTCCCTTCACAAAGACGTCAAGGCCTCCGGTGCGGTAGTTTAGCGAAAGGCCCTCGCGCCCTTTACCTTCATGTCCCTGCGACCATTCGGCATAAGCCAGTCCGCTAAGTCCCTGTCCGCGCAGGCGTATTGTCTTTAACCGTATCACCGCCCCTACATCCGACGAATAGCGCGCACCGGGATTCATTATTATTTCGGCCTGCTGAATCTCCGTGGCGCGCAGCTGCCCTAGTTCGTTCGTGTCGCGCACCTTGCGCCCGTTGATGTAAATCTCTGCCCCGCCACGGCCTATCACGCTGAAATTGTCGCCGTCGCCTGTAACGAAAGGCAGACTGCCAATCATGTCGGCTGCCGAACCCATCATGGAAAGCGGCGTGCCCGCAACGTTGGCCACAATGGTGCTGCCCCTGCGCTCCACCATCGGGCGCGACGCCTTTACCTCTACACCTTTAAGCATCATGGCGTCGGCCTTTAGCGTTATGCTGTTTTCCTGACGGCATGGCACGGTTACAGTGGTGTAGCCTACAAAAGACACGCGGAGCAGACAGTCTTTCTGCGGCATTGAAGGCATGGCAAAAGTGCCGTCGGCCTCCGTGACACATCCAGAGATATACGACTTGTCGCCGGCAGCCAGCATAACAACATTGGCATAAACCATGGGATGACCGTTTTGGTCGGTCACACGGCCGCGCACACTGACGCTGCGCTGGCGCGACTCGCTGTACTGCACCACGAAGTAAGCATTGCGTTCAACAAACGCAAAGGGCTTGCCGCTGAGCAGGATGCGCAGGGCCTCCGCTTGTGTTTTGTTTATCACCGTGGCCGTAACCCTGAAACGCTCCGTCTCCTTATATGTAAACAGAATGCTCTTTCCGCCGGCTTTCTCGAGCCGCTTCAATGCTGATGGCAGTGGTTCGCCGGCAAACTTCAGCGTAATAAGCCTCTTGTTATTTTCTCCGGCATAGCTTATGTTTAAGCAAAAAGCCATGAGGCACAGCAGCAACGTGATTCTTATGTTTACAATAGTTTTATAAATAGCCATAATTCTTTGTCTTTACTTCTAATACAACCCAAGCACCGAAATGGGTATCGTATGCATGTCTTTTTATCAGTATTTAACATTTTAGGGTGTTTCGTGCATTTTCAAAAATACCATATCTACCCTTCTTCCACTTTTATGACACATAATGAGACATGAAGTAACTATAACCTAATCTGCCGGCAAGATTGCATACGCAGCTGTAATTTGTAAATAAAACGGATAATTTCCGTTCACTTAACGCTCTCAGAACAGCGGTGCCGGACAAAGATTGGTCTTCAGACTGAAAAAATGCACATTTTAGGCCGTTTTAATTAAGTTATTGACACACAAGCGCTTACAAAACTTTCGCAGCGAAAAGGCAAAAGTTAAAAAACATTACTCGGCCGTTTACCGGTCAAAAGTGGTGCGTTTTTGATGTAAGAGTGGCCTTTTTGCAATGCAAAAAGCCTCAACTTTAAAGGCAAAACCATACTTTTTATGACCAAGAAGAGAGGTAAATGCAAATATATATTAATAAAATCATGAACAAGCACGCCATGAATTAACATCTGTTATATATCAATTTTCTATTTCAGAAAAAGTTTTTGTCCTGATCTTTTACCATATATTTAAATGCTGTGAATATGCCTTTTTTCTTTTATCCAAGAACGTCATACTTTTAATTTTATTGATTACCTTTGTATGAATGTTTTAAATCAACTGCTGAAGATGAACAACGGCGAAGACCTTACATGGGGAAAAATAACACCTACTCTGCTGCGCTTCACGCTGCCGATGATGGCGGGGGCGATGATGCAGCAGTGCTACAACATTGCCGACACGCTCATTGTGGGGCGTTTCATCGGTGCCGAGGCGCTCGCGGCCGTCGGCTCGGCCTACACGCTCATGGTGTTTATCACGTCAGTGATGCTCGGATTGTCGATGGGCAGCGGCACGGTGTTCTCGCTAAAGTTCGGCGAGGGCAACATGGCAGGTCTGAGGCAGAGCGTGGCGGCAAGCCTGCTGCTTACGGGCGGAATAACCGTTGTGCTGAATGCAGCGGCATATATATGGATTGACGGCACGCTGCGCCTGCTGTGCGTTCCGGCTGATGTTTATCCGCTGATGCGCAGCTACCTTATGATAATATACAGTGGCATAGCACTGTCGTTTGTCTACAACTTCGGCGCGTCGCTACTGCGTTCTGTGGGCAACAGCCGCACTCCGCTGTGGGTGCTGGCAGCGTCGGTGGTGCTCAACGTGGTGCTCGACCTCGTTCTCGTGCTGCTTTTCGGACTCGGCATTGAGGGCGCTGCGTGGGCAACGCTCATATCTCAGGCCGCGGCAGCCATAGGCATAGCGGGTTATATACTGAAGACGCGCCCCGAACTGATTCCGCGCCGCAAGGACATGGCCGTAAGCCGGGCAACGCTCGGCGAGATAGCCACATTCTCGTCGCTGACTTGCGTACAGCAGTCGGTGATGAACTTCGGCATACTGATGGTGCAGGGCCTTGTAAACAGCTTCGGCATGGCCGTGATGGCGGCATTTGCGGCTGCCGTAAAAATCGATTCGTTTGCATATATGCCTGTGCAGGAGCTGGGCAACGCCTTCTCAACCTTCGTGGCGCAGAACTTCGGCGCAGCCAAACGGGGGCGCATACGCCGCGGAGTGAGGCAGGCTATGCTGATGACGACGGTGTTCTCGCTGGTGGTGTCGGCAGCGGTGTTTGTGCTTGCACGGCCGCTGATGATGATATTCGTAGACGGCTCGCAGCACGACATCATAGCCATCGGCGTGAGGTATCTGCGCATAGAAGGCGCATTTTACGTCGGCATAGGCGTGCTGTTTCTGCTCTACGGCTACTATCGCGCAATAAGAATGCCGGGCATGTCGGTGGTGCTGACGGTGGTGTCGCTGGGTCTGCGCGTGGTGCTGGCCTATGCCCTGTCGGCCGTTCCGGGCATAGGAGTAGACGGAATATGGTGGGCAATACCTATAGGATGGGCTGTGGCCGACGCCGTGGGCATGCTCTACTACGGCAAGACGCTCAGGCGCATCTATGCCCGCAGGGGCAATGCCGCTCACGCCATGACGGCCTGCCGGTAGGCCAAAAGCGCAGGAAACATACGTGATAAATGCGCTTTTTACTATGTTTTTTGCTATAATAAAATATTTTTGACTATTTTTGCAAAACAGAAAACTTAAACATAATACGCATTACAACATGAACATAAAACTTATTGCAGGGGCTATGGCGCTTTCGTCGGCGTTGGCCTCGTTTGCGCAAACCCGTGTAATGAACGTAGACACGGGCAAAAAAGGCGCGCCCATACAGAACACTATGTATGGAATCTTTTTTGAAGACATCAACTATGGGGCCGACGGCGGCCTGTATGCCGAGCTGGTGAAGAACCGCTCGTTCGAGTTTCCGCAGAGCCTTATGGGCTGGACGTCATTCGGCAATGTTACGGTGAAAGACGACGGTCCCTTTGAACGCTGTCCGCACTACGTAGTGCTGGCATATCCCGGCCACCGCGACCGTCTGAGCGGCATACAGAACGAGGGCTACGACGGCATAAGTCTCCGTAAGGGCGAGAGCTACAGATTCAGCGTGTGGGCCAAGGCCCCGGAGGGACAGGCCAGCATACAGGTGCAGCTTATTGACCAGCTGACCGACAACGACCCGCAGGACTTTGTGTCGCAAGAAATAAAGATAACATCGGGAGAATGGAAGAAGTATGAGCTTGTACTAAAGTCGCCTAAAGACGACAACAAAGCCAGCCTGCGCATAATAATGAACGGCACGGCACCCGTGTGCCTGGAGCACGTTAGCCTGTTCCCGGTAAACACATTCAAGCAGCGCAAGAACGGCATGAGAGCCGACCTGGCACAGGCGTTGGCCGACCTGCATCCGGGCGTATTCCGCTTTCCGGGCGGATGTATCGTTGAGGGAGCCGACCTCAACACGCGCTATCAATGGAAAAACACTATCGGCCCCGTGGAAAATCGCCCGCTGAACGAGAACCGCTGGCAGTATGTGATGAAAAACCGCTTCAGCCCTGACTACTATCAGAGCTACGGACTTGGTTTCTTTGAATATTTCCAGCTGTCCGAGGACATTGGCGCAGAACCGCTGCCCGTGCTCAACGTGGGTATGGTGTGCCAGTTTCAGAACAACAACGAGAGTGCGCACGTAGCTGTAGACGAGCTGCAGCCTTATATCCAGGACTGTCTCGACCTCATTGAGTTTGCCAACGGCGACACAACCACCACATGGGGACGCAAGCGCGCCGAGATGGGCCACCCCGCACCGTTCAACCTTAAATATATAGCTATAGGCAACGAACAGTGGGAGGAGCCGTACTTCAAGCGCCTCAAGCCGTTCGTAAAATCCATACGCGAGAAATATCCCGAAATAAAGATAATAGGCACAAGCGGCCCGGCGCCCGATGGAGAGTCGTTTGAGCACGGATGGAAAGCCATGAGAGAGACAGGGGCCGACCTTGTGGACGAGCACTACTACAAATCGGAAAAATGGTTCCTGAGCAACGGACTGAGATACGACACCTACAGCCGCAAGGGACCGAAGGTGTTTGCCGGCGAATATGCATGCCACGGAGACGGCAAGAAATGGAATCACTATGAGACATCGCTCTGTGAGGCCGCCTTCATGACAGGACTGGAGCGCAACGCCGACATAGTGCACATGGCTACATACGCGCCGCTTTTTGCACGCGTTGGGGCATGGCAGTGGCGCCCCGACCTTATATGGTTCGACAACGCACGCATGTTCAAGTCGGTCAGCTACTATGTGCAGCAGATGTATGCCTGCAACAAGGGCACCAACGTACTAAAGCTCACCATGGACGGCAAGCCTGTAGCCGGACAGGAAGGACAGAGCGGACTCTTTGCCAGCGCAGTAGCCGACAACGGCGACGGCTCGGTTATAGTGAAGATTATAAACACAAGCAAGACCGCGCAGCCCGTGAGCGTAAACCTTAAAGGCATGAAGGGTGAAAAGACGGCGAATGTAACAACGCTGACATGCAACGACATGAACGCCGAGAATAACCTTGAGGAGCCTGAGAAGATTACGCCGAAGACAAGCACGCTGACATGTAAGGCCGGCAAGAAGAACACTGTACTGGAGGATGAGATAGCTCCGATGACCTTCAAGCTCTACAGGATAAAGAAATAAGCCATGACAGTTGTGTGCCCGATTATGTATAAAAAGACACGGCAACATGACAGGCATGACATAGAAACGGCAGGCAACGGTCAGGATCCCACAATCCGGCTGCTGCCTGCCGGCATATACAGGGATATTATGCAGGGCGGTGTTTCATGTTTTTTATCCGTTTTCATGTGCAGTATTAAACCAACAGACACCGGAAACGTCTTATATAATAAATAACCACAAAAAGCTTTTACCATGAGAAAGATAATATTAATAGCTACAATCGCACTGTTTATAGGCTTCGGCACAACATCATGCGTAACGCCACGGCCACCGCACGGACCGCATCCGGAGCATCCGGGGCCAAAACCGCCAAAACCGCCGAAGGAGAAAAAGCCGAAACACCCGAAACCGCCGAAGAAAGAAAAACCGCCACACGATTACAGGTACTGACAGCAGTCGAAGGCTCTACGACCTGACCGTCACTGCGCAGCAAGGCGCATTATGCAGCAAGCATACGGCAGCAAGCCACACCACATACAACAAGCCCCTGACCTTGACATAGGCCGGGGGCTTGATGCATATAGCCAATCCGCACCCTCCGCAAACCGATGCGGAGAGCGCGGATGCAGAGAAAAGCACACATCAATAAAGGCATAAAGCACTAAACAACGATTTGTCAACATTTAACTGTCAAGACGAAAACGTTTACGACTAAAACCGCCCATATTTTGTTTTATTAACACGTCACACTTGCACATAACTAATATTGTTAGTTACTTTGCAGAATATTAAAAATGAAAACCTGTTATGAAAACAATTTTGATCATCGTCTTGTCACTGATTGCAGCAATACCAGCCGCTGTGGGACAAGATGCCAACTACGCATTCACCGTTAAGGGAATAGTTACCGATTCTGTAAGCAATGAGGGCGAACCATACGCCACCATAAGCATTGCGAAAAAAGAAAAGCCGGGAAAGGCCGTAAAGATGGCAGTTACAAAAAAGGACGGCAGCTTCAGCGAGAAGGTTAACGGCAAGGGAAACTTTGTAATCACCATAAGTTCAATGGGGCGCAAGGCTATAGTAAAAAACTTCAGCGTGAAAGGGAGCGAAAAGACCATTGACCTTGGAACACTCTACATAACCGACGCCAAGAACGAACTGGAGGGCGTGGAGATAGTGATGCAGAAACCGCTGGTGAAAGCTGACATAGACAAAATTGAATACGACATAGAGTCGGACCCCGACTCAAAATCAAATTCTATAATAGAGATGCTTCGCAAGGTGCCGCTTGTAACAGTGGACGGCGAAGACAACATAACCGTAAACGGCAGCAGCTCGTTCAAGGTCTACGTTAACGGACGGCCCAACAACATGATGACAAAGAATCCTAAAGACGTGCTGAAAAGCATGCCGGCAAACAGCATAAAAAAGATTGAGGTGATAACCGACCCGGGGCCAAAATACGACGCTGAAGGCGTGGGCGGCATACTCAACATAGTAACTATAGGCAGCGGTTTTGAGGGTTACACGCTCACCCTGGGCGGCAACGTGAGCAACCGCGGAGCCGGAGGCAGCCTGTTTGGCACGATAAAGTCGGGCAAGCTGACAGTGAGCGCACGCTATAACTATAACTACGACGGCAACAGGACTGGCTACAGCGAAAGCTCGCGGACGGTTACAGAAGAAAACATAAGCCCCGATGCATCAAACATGGTATCGAGCTCGGAAAGCAAGAGCCACGGCAATTTTCAGTCGGGAAGCATCGAGGCAAGCTACGAAATAGACTCGCTAAGACTTATAACCATGTCGCTGGGCCTATGGGGCGGAGGCAACAAGGGAAACAGCATGTCGGAAATGACAGGAACGAGCCCGATGGACGGACACACCCTATACGGCTACTCTGCCATGGGAAGAAACAACTCTTCATGGAAATCAATTGACGGCGGCATCGACTATCAGAGACTCTTCAAGGTAAAAGACCGCATGCTGACGCTGTCGTACAAAATAAACACCAACCCAGACACGAACGACTACTATACCGACTACGACGAAATAAGTGCCGACAACGGATGGGAAAACTATATCAGCCGACTTGAAAACCAATACAGCGACAACTCAGAAAGGACAACCGAGCAAACGTTTCAGGCTGACTACACCACGCCCATAGGCAAGATGCACACCATAGAGGGCGGAATGAAGTATATAATAAGAAACAACAGCGCGGAGAACGACCGATACATAAAGCCTGCCGAAGACGGCGGCGAATATACCTACGACACGGAACAAAGCTCGCACTATAAACACGAGAACGACATCATTGCGGCTTATCTGGGATATAAGATAAAGGTGAAGAAATGGTCGGGACGGCTCGGCGCAAGATATGAGCACACCATACAGGACGTGAAATATCTGCTGGGACAGGGCGACGATTTCAGAAAACACTTTAACGACCTCGTGCCCTCGGCCACAATAGGGTATAAACTTACAGACATGTCTAATCTAAAACTGGGCTACAGCATGCGCATATACCGACCCGGAATATGGTATCTGAACCCATATATCAACAATACAGACCCGTCAAACATAAGTCAAGGCAACTCTAACCTGGAAAGCGAAAAGAGCCACTCGTTCAACATCGGCTACAGCAACTTTACGTCAAAGCTGAGCCTTAACCTCTCAATGCGTTACTCGTTCACCAACAACAGCATAGAACGACTGACGACAATGGTGAACGACAACAGCATTGCCGGACTGCAGAACCCAACAGGCAAGGATGTGCTCTACTCCACTTACGAGAACATCGGCAAAACGCGGTCGGCTGCCTTGAGCGCATACGTAAATTGGAGCGCGACAAAGAGCACCAGAATTTATGCCAACATGAACGGGCAGTGGCAATACTTCTCCGACGGCAAAGACCTCAGCAACAGAGGCTGGAACATGTATCTGTCGGGAGGCATACAGCAGTCGCTGCCCAAGGAATGGCGCATAAGCCTCAACGTGTTCACGATGACACCGGGCATCACGCTGCAGGGACGCGGCACGAGCTACACCAGCTACGGCATAAACATAAACAAGTCGTTCCTCAAGAAACGGCTAACCATATCAGCCTTTGCCAGCAACTTCCTAAAAAAATACATGGAGTATAAGAACACCATGTCGAGTGCCGACTTCATACAGAAGTCTGTTTCTAAATACGACAACCAGCGCTTCGGCATCAGCGTCAACTACCGCTTAGGCGAGCTGAAGGCAAGCGTCAAGAAGGCTGCACGCTCGATAAGCAACGACGACGTGAAAGGCGGAGGTAACGGTTCCGGCGGCAAATAATGCCGGACAAAAAATACAATCAAAATGGTGCACAACGCATAAAATAATAACATGTAGAATGTAGCATGTTAAGACGCTAAACCGCATCATAAGCAACATAACACATAAACAAAGAAATCTGCAAGAAAAGGCATCTGTCATGACCACCTTTTCTTGCAGATTTTTTAAATGATATTGTATGCCGAGAAAACCTCAAACAGGGGGTTCTATACAAACAACACTCTTATTCATTTACTTATTTTTCTGTCATTGTCATTTTGCCCTTAGCAGCCTTCAAAGCCTTGTTGAGCATCATCATAGGAACTGTGTTGTTGCCGGAAATGACATTCTTAACCATCTTGCGCTTCATAACTGGAGCCGACTGCTTCTTCAGTGATGCAGGTGCCTCAGGAGTTGTAAACTCTTTCTTGGCAAGAGGTCCCCATTCTTCATTGATGTTCTGGGCAATAGAAAAGGCAATGTAAGATGTGTTCGGGTCAACTGTCCAATAAGCCTCGTCTACACCAAACTGATCCCAGTCAGGATCCATCGGATAGTCGGTCTTCAGAAGTTCGATAACCTTATCGTCATTCCACTCCTTATCATAAACTGCCTTATCCATTATAATGTCACGGTGCATAGAGGTCTGATCGTTAGGAGTATATGTAACCACCTGATAATAACCTGTCTGAGCGTCACCGCCAAAATTACCTACAGTGATTTCCATCTGTGCCAAGCCTTCACCGCCAAGTTTCTTAGTGGTAACCGGTATTATGACCATGTCAGCATAAGTGCCGTTGACATCCCATGCCTGAACATATATTTCATAATCGCTTCCGGGATTGTTTCTTTCCCATGTATTCGTAGCCTCACCTGTGTTGTTAAAGCCGAATCCCTTGACATAGTCGCCTAAAGTTTCAAATCCAAACATCGGGCCCATCATCTCGAAGTTCTCCTCAGCAGTGCCTGCAGGGAACAATATTGCAGCATAACCTGCTACGCCTGATCCAGGCTTGAATGTTACTGTTATGTCGCTTGTGGTAACCTCATCAATAGTGTAATTGATAGAGCAGTCGCCAACAAGGTCTTTCTTCGGTGTGGTGAAGTTTGTTCTTGTTGCACCGCAAGGAATCTGATACTGGTCGTATCCAACAGTGATGATAGCATACTCAGCATTAGGCTTAAAGGCGAAATCAAATCCATGAAGCCTGCCGTCAACAAAGTCCTGAAAAAGGATTTCGTTGTCACTATTGTCAAGATAATTGGCTATAGCATCTTCTGTAGAAAGCCTGTCGGCACGTATTTTAGACAGACACGCAATCTTAAATCCCACGCACTGAGGTGTGCGTGTTACAGACAATGCCACGGTATCGCCCGTAGCTCCGCTATAAAAGCCCTTATACTCTACGTCTGCTGCGACACGGCCTTCCTGAGACACAAATGAAACACTGTCAATACGCTCCACGAGGAAGCCTTTTGTATTACCTAACTTATCTGTAACCAACATGCGGTTAGGATTTGTCTGGGCATAACCCACTACGGCCATAACGCCCAATATAACGGTTGTAAAAAGTTTTTTCATCATTTCATGAATTTAATTGTGTTTTTATTTACGCTGAACAGATATACACCCTTTGCAAGTGCACTTGTACTGATAGGAGTTCCGTCCCAATTCTCCTTGGCAAGAACCAGTCTGCCGCTCAAGTCACATACTCTAACCCTGGCAGTCTGTCCGCCCTGCAAGCCTTCGGCTCCTAACATTCCGCCACGATAATACGGAACAAACGAAGAACTCTCTGCTGCAGGCACTCCATCTATGCTTGTAGCCTCATAATCAAACTTGATGCTCATAATGTCACCATAGGAGAAAGTCTCTTTCGTCCCGGACGTGCCACTTATCTCCATCTCGTGGCTACCGAATGTTATCTTAGCGATATCCGTCAGCAAGTATGACTTGCTTGGAGAGGTCTGAGATGCCGGATTGACCACAAGACTGGTCTGGGCATTAGCAGTAAGCCCTCCATAGGCTAACGCAAGAAACATCGGAATAAACGTTTTTTTCATAGAAAAGAAATTTAATTAATAATAATGCAAGAGCCAAAAACAACCCTTACAAGACTTTACACGGCAAATATATGTATTATTTCCCTATTTATATACAAAAAAGCAAAGAAATTTACTCAAATTTTAAAATTTGTTTTTCAACAGCAATCATATTTGTAAATGATTTTCAACAATATTTTACATACGGAAAAGCTTGTCACAATAAATTCATTTATAATAATTGATGTTATTTTCAATTAAATCATGTATTTATATTTCCTTCTGCAGCCAGAACTCGCTTACATCCCAGTACATAATGCGACATATGCTCTTTTTTATGAAAAAAATTATCCTGCCATGCAGTATTTTCGTTCTTTATACATCATATATAAAGGACGCTGACGATGGCCGGCAATGAATATATGGAAACAGAAGAGCTTGTCAGAAAATGTAAAAATGGTGACAGAGATGCATTGGCGTTTCTGTATCAGACGTATTCAGGCAAGTTGTTCAGGATTTGTGCAGATATAGTGAAAGACAGAGCCGCTGCCCAAGACCTGCTTCACGACGGCTTCATCATAATTTTTTCGTCCATAGGCTCGCTGCGTAGTTCCGGACGTCTTGAGGCATGGATGAGCAGGGTGATTGTCAACCTCGCCATAAAATACATTAACGACAGAAAACACGTACCAATGGCCGGAACGGCAACAGACGTGCCCGATGAGGAAGAAGACGGACAGGGTTGCTGCGATGTTCCGTTAGACGAGCTCATGCACATGATAGATATGCTGCCCGAGGGCTACCGTAATGTGTTCCGCCTGTCGGTGCTCGACGGCCTGTCGCATGATGAGATAGCACACATGCTCGGCATAAAGCCACGAACATCGTCTTCACAGTTGCTCAGGGCACGCATCAGTTTACAGAAAATGATAGCAGCCTATAGGGCGCGACTTTTTCTACTTCTGACAGCTGTGGCCGTTTCGGTGGTAACGTTGCTGCTCAGACAGCCGTTGAAGAGGGACGGCAGAGGCGATGCGGCCGTTGTCCGTTCTGCTCATACACTTACTGATGTACACGCCGGAGACAGTGTAACTGATATACATACTGCATTATCAATCAGCATGTATGCCATGCAGAAGAGCCATAGTAAAGATACTATTGCCACAGAGCGTTATAATGATTGTCCGACCGATACATTTAGCGTTGATGCCCTTGCCGGCAGCATTGACGCCCTGTGCCGCATCGCCGGGCACGGTTCGGCCGTGGCCATTGATACGCCTGTCATCAAGCCAGACAAATATTCTGCTGACACACCATTCATTTGCACCACTACCGACAGTCATAACGGCTGGCAGCCCGGATTAATTTCTATGACAGAAAGGGCATCAGAAATTATAATGCCGCGCATAATAGAGATAATTGAACATTCGGCAGTCTCGGGCACGAGGGTGGAAATTGAAACATGGGAACAGCTCGTTCATTATCTTACTTACGATGTTGACACCAATCTTGACCCCTTGGAGCGCGACGCGCTACTGCGCATAGCACTTATGAACAGCGGTAAGATTGTTACACATAAAAGCTTTGAAAGCCCACTGCAGCTGGGCCTTAACTTCAACCACCGTCTGTCTGACAAATGGAGCCTTGACATGGGACTTCGCGTTACACGGCACACCACCAACATGCTTACCGGCAGTTCTGACACGACTAATATCAGTGAACGCCAGCGTATTTTTTATATCGGCATGCCCATAAATGCCACTTACACGTTTATGCGGAGCGGCAATATGTCGACGTACGTTACAGCCGGCATGACTCTCGACATTCCGTTCAGCGCAAAATCTGACAAACTTTATAACATCGACGGAAAGACAGAATTCAGCAGGACTGTACGCCTTGGCTTCACGGGGCTGCAGTGGTCTGTAGGAGCCGGTTTGGGCGTAGCCTACGAGATAGCGCCGCATCTCGAACTGTTTATCTGTCCACGTATAACGTGGTATATACCAAACGGAAGCAAGGCCGAAACCCAATGGACAGATAAGCCGCTGCAGATATCCATACCTTTTGGTATCCGTATAAGCTATTAAACGCCTCGGTTTCATTCTTTGATTAATGTTCTGCTTAAGCGAGCAACACTGTCTTACCATGAATAATAACAGCCGATTAAATGCTCAAATGTAAAAGCATGCCTTTTGCGTTGCCGTTTGCCGCATATTGTTGCACAAAAGCTGGCCTTTTGCATTGCAAAAGAGCATCTTTTGTAAAACCTGAACAATTGACACATAATACCTGTCTAAAAACAATATTACCGGAATATGCCAAGTTGTGATTCATTGGCAAATAAAGTTAATAGATGTGTGCAGTATTTTCTGCCGGCAGGACTCAGTATGATTAGAACAAAAAAACAGAAAACATGCAGTCAAGACATTTGGACAGGCGCCGCTATTTCATGGAAGAGGCGGCCACGACAGAAAAATATTTTATACCGTATCTTAACCGCTTTGTCTCAACAAATGGCGTTAGAGTGCTTGAGGTGGGATGTGGAGAGGGCGGCAATCTGCTGCCGTTTGCGCGCAGGGCGTGCCGCGTTACGGGAGTTGACATGTCGGAACTTCGGATAAGACAGGCACAGGCTTATTTCAGAGAGGAAGGTGCAGCGGCTGAGTTTGTGTGCAGCGACATACTGAACTACGACTGCCACGGCCGCAGTTTTGACATTATCATAATGCACGATGTGGTGGAACATGTGTCCGACAAGGCTGCGCTGCTGTCAAAGCTCAGCTTTATGCTGGCTCATCGCGGTGTAGTGTTTGTGGCTTTTCCGCCGTGGCAGATGCCTTTCGGCGGACATCAGCAGATAGCCCGCAGCCGTTTTTTGTCGCACATACCGTTTGTCCATCTCTTGCCACATGCCGTCTACGAACACATGCTTAAGCTTTTTGGCGAAGACAACTTTACCGTTGACGAGCTTATGGCAATAAGGAAGACGCGCTGCACGGTAGAAGAATTAGGCCGTATTGCAGCGCATACCGGATATGCGGTGGCCGACATGAAGCTGTGGATGATAAATCCGCACTATGAAACAAAGTTCGGTCTCAGGCCGCTGGCACTGCCCTCACCATTGCGCATGTTGCCGTATGTCCGGGACTTCTTGACTTCATCATGCTTCTACTTGCTGTGCCGGAAGAATGCTGCCGGTTATGCAACGTGACAATTTTATAACATAATGCATTTAAGCCCTAACTGCTTTCACGTCATTCAACCTAACATCGTCCGGTTCGAGTTTAAGTCAGTCTTTAGCCTGCAATGTTTCTGCTGCCGCTGTTACGCTGCATTGTAAAGAGCGGAGAGCTTTATCTAAAAACTTTTATGGCTTTCAGCTGCACGCCAAAAGCCATAAATGTCTCATCAATGCATCAGGCTAACGGCTTCGGCAAGCGGCTTGCTGAGCGGCGGAACATCAGCCGGAACAACAAGCGGCTCGGCAGTTTTGTCCTTCATCGCAGCCTTCCTTTCTGCCTTGGTGGCATATCTCACGCCTGTGACATAAAGCTCCTCATACATATCAATAGGTGTCATTGGATTTTTTCCCGGTGTTTTGACTTTTGAGTTCAAATAATAATAACGCCTCAAAAGACTGCTGAGCTTGGGCTGACCATACTTTGTGCTGTACACCTCGCCTTCTTTACTGCCAGTAAAGCGAAACTTATATCCAAAGAATTTCAATGTAAGACTGTCCGCTCCGGTATACGCACTGTCGCAATATGCAGTAAACGTCTTATTCACTGTATCATTTTTCAGTCCTAAGACACAACCTCTCCACCCGCGGGATACAACCTTGTCAGAAGCCGTGTCTGTAACAATGTCTGATTTTGGCAAACGATCAAGCAGCATATAGCGCCAGCTTAAAAGCGGCAATGAAGAATAGTAACTCTCACCCTCTTTGCGTACATTTTTCTCCGAACGCGTCTTGCATCTCACCCTTCCGCTGCCGATAGGCAAATAATAGTCATAAAGCCCCTCACGGAAAGCAGTGGGAACCGAATCGGTGAATCTATATCTTCTGTAATAGGCAGATATCACAAGATAATCAGGCTCGCCAACCATGGCCTCGACTTCAGGTATTGCGTATGCACGTGGCCTCAGCATAACAACGCCGTTGCTGACAGTATCTGCAAGAAACTCCTTTTCATAATAGTTGATATGATTAACCGTCACCTTGCCCTTATATCCCTTTGGCAGAGGCAAAAGGCCGTCGGCTCCGCTAACGCCCACGCAGCGGTTGCCCGAAATAAACACACTCGCGGCATGCACCGTACTGGAGTCGGTCATGTCGACAATCTTAATCTGCGCGCTGATACACAGGGCAGACAGCAATAACAAGATACTGAACAATGTCTTCTTCATAGTAAACGCCTAATTTAAAAGTTAAGAGTCAAGAATAAAGGAAACATGCCCATGATACGTAGAAGAACACGTTTTCCTTAATTCTTGACTCTTTATGTTGATACAATAAAGTTTATTACTGCTTATTGGCACGCTTGCGCTCGTTGTGATCAAGAATAATCTTGCGCATGCGCATGCTCTTAGGAGTAACTTCTATAAGCTCATCTTCCTTAATATACTCCAATGCCTCCTCGAGCGAAAGCACCGTGCGCGGAATGATGCGTGCCTTGTCGTCTGATCCGCTGGCACGTGTGTTGGTAAGCTGCTTTGCCTTTGTCACGTTTACCACAAGGTCGTTGTCGTGAACATGCTCGCCCACAACCTCGCCGGCATAAACTTCCTCACCCGGATCGATGAAGAACTTGCCGCGGTCTTGCAGCTTGTCGATAGAATAGGCATAAGCCGTGCCTGTCTCCATGGCTATCATCGAACCGTTTATACGGCGTGAGATGTCGCCCTTGTAAGGCTGATACTCCTTGAAGCGGTGAGCCATGATGGCCTCGCCCTGACTTGCAGTGAGCACGTTGGTGCGCAGTCCGATGATACCTCTTGAAGGTATGTCGAACTCTATGTTAACGCGGTCGGCCTGTGTCTCCATTGATGTCATTTCACCCTTACGGCGAGTAACCATATCAATCATCTTGCTTGAGAACTCTTCAGGCACGTTGATAGTAAGCTCCTCTATAGGCTCACACTTAACGCCGTCGATTTCTTTATAAATAACCTGCGGCTGACCTACCTGAAGCTCGTAGCCCTCACGGCGCATGGTTTCGATAAGCACCGACAGATGCAGCACACCGCGTCCGCTTACAATCCACTTATCAGTTGAATCCTCGAAAGGAGCAACACGCAACGCAAGGTTTTTCTCAAGTTCTTTCTGCAGACGGTCGCTTATATGACGACTGGTTACAAACTTGCCCTCCTTGCCGAAGAACGGCGAATCGTTGATGGTGAAGAGCATACTCATTGTAGGCTCGTCGATAGCTATAGGCGGCAGCGGCTCCGGATTTTCAAAGTCGCATATTGTATCGCCGATTTCAAACTTCTCCAGACCTATGATGGCACAGATGTCACCGCTGCTCACCTTGTCGGTGCGCACGTGGCCCATACCTTCAAATGTATGAAGTTCCTTAATTTTGGTTTTTTCCTGAGAACCGTCACGATGCACAATAGTTACATTCATTCCCTCTGTAAGAGTTCCACGGTGAACGCGCCCCACGGCAATACGCCCGGTGTAGCTTGAATAGTCAAGACTGGTTATCAGCATCTGCGGCGTACCCTCAAGAGCCTTGGGCGCAGGAATAACCTCCACGATTTTATCAAGAAGATATGTAATGTCTGTTGTTGGATTCTTATAATCCTCACCCATCCAGCCGTTCTTTGCGCTTCCGTAAACAACGGGGAAGTCGAGCTGGTCTTCAGTGGCGTTAAGAGAGAACATAAGGTCGAACACCATTTCATAAACCTCTTCAGGGCGGCAGTTGGGCTTGTCAACCTTGTTGACAACAACGATAGGCTTCAGTCCTATCTGAAGAGCCTTCTGCAGCACGAAGCGCGTCTGAGGCATAGGGCCTTCGAAAGCGTCAACGAGCAGCAGGCATCCGTCTGCCATGTTGAGCACACGCTCCACCTCACCTCCAAAGTCAGAGTGTCCCGGAGTGTCTATAATGTTTATCTTGGTTCCTTTCCAGTTTATCGAAACGTTCTTAGAAAGAATGGTTATACCTCGCTCACGCTCCAAGTCGTTGCTGTCGAGCACCTGGCCGCTCAAGTCTTGTCCGTCACGGAACAAGTTACCGGCCAACATCATTTTGTCCACAAGTGTGGTCTTACCATGGTCTACGTGGGCAATAATAGCTATGTTTCTGATATCTTGCATACTAATACCTTAAAAGTCAGGTGCAAAGTTACACATTTTTTTCGTAACATTTTGCTCTGCACCGTTTTTTTACACAAATTGTAAAAGCCATGTTCAATAAATGATAACTGCTTTGAAAAAAATAGATGAAAATTGTTTTATATATAACTTTTTATTTGTAATTTTGCACCCGATTTCGGAGAATCCGATGCATTTGATGATGTTCACGCCCTCACAGCGGCGCGCTGCATCAGAAAGATGTAATCACAAAACATTAAAAACAAAAAATTCAATGTATTTAGATCAAGCTAAAAAACAAGAGATCTTCGGCAAGTACGGAAAGTCTAACGCTGACACAGGTTCTGCAGAGAGCCAGATAGCTCTGTTCTCTTACCGTATTTCACACCTGACAGAGCACCTGAAGAAGAATCACAAGGATCACGCTACTGCAAGATCACTGACTATTCTGGTAGGTAAACGCCGTGCATTGCTCGACTATCTGTACGACCGCGACATCAACCGCTACCGTGCAATAGTTAAAGCTCTTGGCCTGCGCCGTTAATTTAAGAAAGCGCACACAAAGCTTAAAAGGAAACACGAAGTCCCGAAACGGTTATTAAACGGTTTCGGGACTTCGCTTTTTTTTACGCAAAAGCCATACTTTTGCAAACATGTCTCTCGCTATTCCAGACGACAAAACACCACCAACCTATTTTGCATTACCAGAATACCGCTACTATTATATAATACGCTTGACACGGCAACACAAATAAGCCAACTCATCCGAGTATTTCCCGCAGCGGCTTCATTACAAAGTCGCGCTCATACATAAGCGGATGTGGTATCTTCAAATCCGGTTCGTCTATCTTTATATCATCATACATCAGGATGTCAATGTCTATTATGCGGTCGTGATACTGACCGCTTACAGATTTGGCAGTGCGCCCCATGTCCCGCTCAATATTCTGTGTTGTCTCAAGGATAGCACGCGGACTGAGTTTAGTAAACACGCACACTGCTGCATTAACAAACATATTGTCTGACGAGAAGCCCCATGGCTCGGTTTCGTAAAGAGACGAAACACGTTCAACAGCACCGATTCTTTCGCCTATAAGCTCAACTGCATGCCTGATGTTATGCTTACGGTCGCCAAGGTTTGAACCAAGAGAAAAATAAACTTTATGCAATTAAATTGGGAATTAAAAAGTAAAAAATAAAAAATGTGAATCAAGGAGTAAGAATCAAGAAAGACACCCGCAAGGCATATTTTCTTAACTCTTACCTCTTAATTCTTAATTTATCAGTCGTTTACGATGAGCATTGCGTCACCGTAGCAGCCAAATTTGTATCCGTGCTTAACAGCCAAATTATAAGCCTTCATAACAACATCGTAACCGCCAAAGGCTGCGGTTGACATAAGCAGCGTTGACATTGGATGATAGAAGTTGGCTATCATTGAGTCGGCCACGCCAAACTCATAAGGCGGGAAGATAAACTTATTTGTCCAGCCTTCATATTCTTTCAGCATCTTGTCTGTACCCACAGCCGTTTCAGTTGCCTTGACTACACTGGTGCCTACGGCACACACATGGTGTCCTGCCTGCTTGGCATTGTTTACAATCTTGCATGCTTCGGCGTTGATAAACATCTGCTCTGAGTCCATCTTATGCTTGGTGAGGTCTTCCACCTCAATGTCGTGGAAGTTGCCCAAAGCGCAATGGAGCGTGATAAACGCAAAGTCGATACCTTTAATCTCCATACGCTTCATCATCTCACGGCTGAAATGCAGGCCTGAGGCAGGAGCTGTTACAGCGCCCTCGTTCTTGGCAAAGATACACTGAAAGTCGTCAATATCTTCAGGCGTTGCCGGACGGCGGTCTACAATATAATGCGGCAGCGGAGCCTCTCCAAGTGCATAGAGATCGTGCTTGAACTCGTCGTGAGGACAGTCGTAAAGGAAGCGCAGCGTGCGTCCGCGGCTTGTTGTGTTGTCGATAACCTCGGCCACCATGCTCCCACTTTCGTCAAAGAACAGTTTGTTGCCTATACGTATCTTGCGTGCAGGCTCAACCAGCACGTCCCACAGGCGCATTTCCTCATTGAGTTCACGCAGAAGGAACACCTCTATCTTGGCGTCGGTTTTCTCCTTTGTGCCATACAGACGTGCGGGAAAAACTTTTGTATCGTTGAATATGAACGCGTCGCCCTCATCAAAATAGTCAAGAACATTGCGGAAGTCGAGATACTCGGGGTTGCCGTCCTTGTCTTTCAACGGCTCACCATTCTCGTCTTTCTTGTACATCTCTATTTTCTGAGACACCCGGTGCACCACCATAAGCCGGCACTCGTCACGGTGATACGGCGGATTAAGGGCTATCAGCTCTTCAGGGAGCTTAAACTTAAATTGTGACAGTTTCATATTTTAAATTTTCTCGGTTAATTTATCTTCTATTGTTTGCTGCTCAAGCCACGCAGGAACATCGTCGAGCTTTATGCAGTCTTCTATGCGTATGTCTCCCACACGAGTACGGCACAAGGCCGTAAGATAGGCTCCGCTCTTCAGGGCCTCGCCTATGTCGCGCGCCAAGGCTCTTATATATGTGCCCTTGCCGCACACCACTCTGATGCTCATCTGCATCTTTTCCGGGTCGAACCACAGCAGTTCTATCTCGTCGATGCGCAGCGTCTTTGCCTTCAGCTCAACGTCACGGCCCTTGCGCATCAGCTTATATGCACGGGCACCGTTGACCTTACAGGCCGAATAAGCCGGCGGCACCTGCTGAATCTCACCAACAAAAGTAGGCAACGTGGCCTCTATCAGCTCGCGCGTGATGTGCTCCGTCGGATAAGTAGCGTCTACAGGATGCTCCATATCGTAGCTCGGCGTGGTTGCTCCAAGCTGCAGCGTGGCTGTATATTCCTTGGTATGAGCCTGCAACTCGTCAATGCGCTTGGTGGCACGGCCCGTACAGAGTATCAGAACTCCTGTGGCCAGAGGGTCGAGTGTGCCGGCATGGCCGGTTTTTACACGCTTAACCCCTATGCGCTGTGATATAAGGTAACGCACCCTGGCAAGCGCTCCGAAGCTCGACATGCGATAGGGCTTGTTGATACATATTATCTCTCCGTCGGTGAAATTCATCGGCATAAGATTTTAGATAGAGCAAAGTATTGTTATCGCTCCGGCCAGGGCGCAATATATTCCGAAATAAATCAGCTTGCCTTTCTTTACGATGTTTATCATCCACTTGCACGCCAGACATCCCGAAACAAACGCTGCCACGAAGCCTACAATCATCGGGAACGTCTCAATTCCGCCGAGAGCCTCTTCGCCTTTAAGACCCTTTATCAGGTCGAGAACGGCCTCGCCCAAGATTGGAGGTATCACCATAAGGAAAGAGAACTGAGCCATATTCTCTTTTTTATTACCAAGAAGCAGACCTGTGGCAATGGTGCTGCCCGAACGCGACAGGCCGGGCAATACGGCACAAGCCTGCGCCAGACCTATTATAAATGCGTCGCGCATGGATATAGTGCTCTTTTGACGCGGCTTTGCATAGTAAGAGAATGTAAGCAGCACAGCCGTAACCAGAAGCATGCAGCCCACGATGAGCAGTCCGGAACCGAAGATTTGCTCAACGGTATCCTTGAAGAACACGCCTACGATACCCACTGGAATCATCGATATAACGATATTTATGGCATATTTTGTCTCTGCGTTAAGCTCACATTTAAACAGTCCGCGGAATATCCAGTCAATCTCGCGCCACAGGATAACAAGCGTGCTGAGCACAGTGGCCACGTGAACCATCACCGTGAACGTAAGGTTGTCGGCGCCGTCGAGTCCGAAAAGGTATGCGCCGATAGACAAATGTCCGCTGCTGCTTACGGGCAAATATTCAGTCAGACCTTGTATAAGGCCAAGTATCAAAGCCTCAAACCAACTCATTCTTATCGCTCCTTTCCTCGCATTCGTTATCCTTCGGCTTGCGCATTATGGCATATACCATCGACACAAAGCCAATGAAACATATCACCGGAGCCACCTTTATACGCATGGCGCTGAATATTTCCGGATTAAACGTGTTGTCGTCGGTACCGCCGCCGCTCATCAGGATAAAACCGATAATGACGATTATCATTCCCACTGCGAGGAGAATGAAGTTCATACGGTCAAAAGCTAAATTTTTTCTGTCCATTTTATAGTTTTATATTTTTGTTGTGTAACAAGCCAAACAGCCCTGAAGGCTGCACAAAACAGTCTACAGGAAAATAGCATTTACATTAGATTTTATACAGGTCGCCGGCCTTCATTCTGAGAAATTTGTTAACCGACACGTATGCGCACAGCAACGTTATGACGATGCCGAACACAAAAACAGAGCCTCCCGTTATGGCCATCACCTGCCATGTAATAACGGTGAGCACGCCCGGCTCGTAGGTATAAAGGGCATAAATGCCGCCTGCCAGCACCATATTGGCTATAACGGCCGCCAAAAGCCCTATGCCGAGAGCGTTGCCGAGGAAAGGTCTGCGGATGAATCCCCACGAGGCTCCCACGAGCTTCATGGTGTGAATGGTGAAGCGGCGCGCGTAAACGCCCAGCTTAACAGTGTTGTTTATGAGTGAGAACGACACGCATGTCAGCAGCACGGCCAGCACGAGCAACACCAGATTTATCTTCTGCAAATTGGTGTTAACGCTGTCCATGAGGTCCTGCGGATATGTTATGTCCGTAACCTTGGTGTCGCGTTTCAGGTCCTTGGTTATCCATTTCAGCGAGTCGCTGTTGGCATACGCAGCCCTAAGCTGCAGCTCGATAGAGGCAACAAAAGGGTTAGTGCCCAAAAACTCGCTCGGGTCGGTGCCCATGGCCTCGGTCTGTTCCTTCAGCGCCTGCTCCTTGCTTATATAAGTCAGATGACTTATGTAAGGACGCTTTTTCAAGTCGTTGCACAACTGTCGTGCCTCCGGATTTGTCATATCCTCGCCAAGCATCATCGTCACGGTCAGGTTTTCTTTCACATACGCTGAAAGATTGTGCGCCGTGAACACGGAGAACACTACCATTCCTAATAAAATCAGCACCAACGCGGTGCTTATACATAAAGTTATGCCCTGCAATCCGTGGCGGACGCGGGTCTTGTTTCGTTTTTTACCCATTATTTTGTGGTTATAACACACCTAATTTGGTGCAAAGTAACAAAAAAATATTCTCACTCACAACAGTTTAACGACTATTAACAGCATACGGACTGTTATATATCAGGCTGAAAGGCTGTAAAATATTACATTTTGCATGGCGATAACACACAAACGCTTTCTTTATGATTTTCAATGAGGCTTTCATACTGCAATATTTAAAAACATTTTATCTTCGGGCGTAAATACCGCCTGGAAAAGTGTGCAAATACTAAAGTCTGAAAATCAGCAAGTTATAAGTAAACTTATGAACAATGTGCAGCGAATGGATGTACTATATTTTAAAAATATAATGCATTCGCACCATGACAGACCACATTTTGCAACATATTATGCTGCTTTACATGCTGCAAAAGACCGCTTTTGCCAATGCAAAATGCCGTGTTTTGCAACATGAAAGGCATGGTTTTACCTTCCCGTTCACCTTAAAACAGCAATTATCAGGCAACAAGTCATTCTAAAAAGCGATTTAATCCGTACATTTTTCATTTGTCAAAATGGCATGTTAAAACACGAAAATACTTTCGTTTTGCTATATGTCGAATTTATATCAACCCGACAACATTATAGCACAGCGATACTATTCTTTATTCAAGCAGCAACAATACCCATAGCCTGCCGCCATGAAGCATGGCATCCTCAAACCCTTGCGTTGTGCCAAACACGCTCATATTTGCGTCTGAAACAAACGCCATTCATGCAAAAGAAAAATAAAAACCTACTTAACGGCTTTTTATTTTGTTATTACCAAAGGTTACACTATCTTTGCATATATGAGCACAGTAATATATCCATCGCCGATATTCGGCCCGGTTCACAGCCGCCGGCTCGGCATTTCGCTTGGCATAAATCTTATGCCGGCAGACGGTAAGGTCTGCACGTTTGACTGTATTTATTGTGAATGCGGCTTTAATGCCGACCATCGCCCAAAGCAGAACCGCCCCACACGCGAGGAAGTTGCCGAAAAACTTGAGGCGAAACTGAAAGAGATGCAGGCCGAAGGACAGCTGCCCGACGTGCTTACGTTTGCAGGAAACGGTGAGCCTACGGCACATCCGCACTTTGCAGGAATAATAGACGACACCATCATTCTGCGCGACAAATATTGCCCAAAGGCCAAGGTGTCGGTGCTGAGCAACACCACCTTGGCTGACAGGCCGGAGGTGCACGCCGCACTGCTGAAGGTGGACAACAACATCCTTAAACTCGATACTGTTGACACAGACTATATTAATAAGGTTGACCGCCCGGTAAGCAAGACCTACGACGTAAAGAAAATCATTGAGACAATGAAGTCGTTCAACGGACACGTGATTATTCAGACAATGTTCCTCCGCGGCAAGATGGGCAGCGAAGACGTTGACAACACAGGGGAAAAATATGTCGGCCCGTGGCTCGAGGCCGTGAAAGAGATTAAGCCGCAGCAGGTTATGATTTACACAATAGACCGCGAAACACCCGACCACGACCTGCTGAAAGCGTCGCACGAAACCCTCGACGCTATACGCGACAGGGTTATTGAGGCAGGAATAAGCTGCACGGCTTCTTATTAACAGATACAAGACACAGGCATACAATGCCTTGCATGTCAAGGAAAGAATATAATACAGATAAAGGTATGATGAACTTCCAGACTAAAGTTTAGTTTCACCTTGCATTTATGTAAAATTATTCTTAACTTAGCAAACAAAAAAAGTGGCGTATGAGTCCAAAATTCAAAGAGGAAAATGGATTTGTCTTTAAAATATACTCTAACGAGGAAGAACGGAAACATATCCATGTAATAAAAGCCGAGAACGAAGCTAAATTCTGGTTGGAACCAAATATAACGCTGGCAAACAACCATGGGTTCAGCGACAAAGAAATAAAGAATATTACTAAAATTGTATTGAAATATGGAGACGAATTTAAACGACAATTTGAAGAACACATCGGTAAGCGTCTTGATGATTAACTCTCAGGGGATGATGCTGTCAGTTTTGGGTAACGACTACTTTGTGTCGTATAATCGTGTCCCATGGCTTCGCAACGCACGGATAAGCAGCGCGCTTAACGTAAGAATGGCAGGAAAGAACGCAATAGAATGGCCCGAATTAGATGTCGACCTCGAAATAGACTGCCTAAAACATCCCGAGCGCTACCCGCTTATAATGAAAAGGTCTCCTCTTGACGTGCTTTAGCTATATGCCAGAACTGTTTCAATGTACAACAATAAGCTGCACGGCTTCTTATTAACGGACATTATACGACACTTATATTTGGCGACATTCCGACCATTCTGAAGGTTGCGGAATGTCGCCTTATCATTTAAAGTGCATATACCTGAAGCATTGTTCCGGCAATGCCATACACTTATCTTTTATTATGAGAACAAAAACCTTTTAACTACTTTAACCCCAAAAGGCACCGCCAATTCCTTATTTTTGCATAATTTTGCACCCCGAAAATAAGGATAACACTATTATGGCAAACATTAACGACATGACCGTTGGCTCGCCCACACGCGACATAATACACTTTGCGGTGCCGCTGATTTGCGGCTACATACTGCAACAGATGTACCTTATCATCGACGCAGCCATTGTAGGCCGGTTCATAGGTGTAAACGCACTGGCCGCCGTAGGCGCGTCTTCTTCAATAATGTTTCTCATCATGGGCTTCTGCAACGGCTCGTGCGCAGGCTTCGCCATACCTGTTGCACAGGAATTTGGGGCAAAAGACTACTCAAAGATGCGCGCCTACGTAAGCAACGCCCTGCGCATAGCGGCGGTGATTGCAGTGGTTATAACCATCATCACGTGTATATTCTGCGAACGCATATTGAAGATAGTAAACACCCCGGCAGACATATTCCACGACGCATGGCTGTTCCTTATGCTCAACTTTCTGGCCATCCCGTTCACCATAGCATACAACATTCTGTCGGGTTTCATCCGTGCCCTTGGCGACTCAAAGCAGCCTTTTTATTTCCTTATAGCTTCGTCTGGTGTCAACATCCTGCTCGACTTCCTGCTCATCATAGCCTTCGGCATGGGCGTAGAGGGCGCGGGCATAGCCACCATGCTGTCGCAGATGTTTGCCTCGGCGCTGTGCGCGCTATATATAAAGAAGCGCATGCGCATACTTATTCCGCAGGGAAAAGAGCGCGCATACGACGACAAGAAAATCGGAAAGCTGCTCAACAACGGCATACCCATGGGTCTTCAGTTTTCTATAACGGCAATAGGCATAATCATGCTGCAAAGCGCCAACAACGCTTTGGGTACAGTATATGTGGCTTCGTTCACTGCCGCCATGCGCGTAAAGTATCTGTTTACGTGTGTCTACGAGAACATAGGAGTGGCAATGGCCACTTATTGCGGACAGAACATCGGGGCACGCAAACTGGAGAGAATAAAGCTCGGCATAAGCTCGGCCGTAAAGATTATGCTCATATATTTTGCCGTTACGCTTATTGTTATCTACTTCTTCGCCGACGACATGATGCTGTTGTTCGTAAAATCTACTGAAAGCGAAATAATATCAAACGCCGCAATGTACATGCGAATATCAAGCTATTTCTTCCCCGTTCTCGGCATTCTCACAATATTACGTTACAGTCTGCAAGGTTTGGGCTTTTCCAATCTCTCCATGCTTTCGGGCGTAATGGAGATGATAGCCCGCTGCGGAGTGAGTCTGTGGCTCGTGCCGGCGTTCCTGTTCCTTGGCGTCTGCTACGGCGACCCTACGGCATGGATAGCCGCCGACCTGTTTCTTGTGCCGGCAATAATAATTGTATATAAGAAACTGAAGAAACGGCTGGCACGGGCTTGACATCTACTTGCGAAGCAACAGTGCGGGTAAATAGACCTAAATCCCAATGATTTGTGATAAAATACAACAGCAAGAAAGCGAGGCGCAGAAAGCATAAAAAATGTCGCATAAATCCTTGCACAAACATCATATACAGCAAACAATATTACAAATGCCGTCAGACAGGTCTTTAATTTTGGCCTCGTCAGACGGCATTTGTGATTAAACGATGTATTTATATTATTTACTTTGTGTGCTGATTACTCTTTCAGTATATTGTTTATAAATCCAGCAACCTTGTCAACAAAGCCCTTCACGGTTCTTTGTCGTGGCGCATCAACCTCTGCCCCAATCCTCTTTAACTTCTTTACGTTTATCAGCTGCTCAGTGTCTTCCTGCTCTACAACCGGCTCTACATGGCTTGTTTGCTTAACATCATCTGTAAGTTCTACAACGGGTTCTGTGACGGGTGTTACGTCTTCTCCCTCGCCCGACTTTACTTCAAACTGTATCGTGCCCGGTACATCTGCCTTTTCGCCATCCGTCCCGACTTTGTTTTCAGGCTGTATGTCGTCTGACGGCGAATCAGCCTCAACAACATCAGCACTTGCCACATGATGCGGCCTGCGAGCTTTGCTGTTCTTTGGCTTATAAAGTTTCTTTATAAGCTCATGATAATGCTCGTCATCTGAATATTGACGCTCGGTCTCTGTACGGCAGAAATCACAGCTGTCTTCGTCCATGCCTGTTGCAAGAATGGCAATCTTGGCATCTTCGCCCAACGAATTGTCGTCTGAAACGCCCCATATAACGTCAAGGTTATGCCACAACTTGTCCATAAAAGCATCTATCTCTTCAAGCTCGTTGACAAGCAGAGGATGCTCCTCGCTTGTGTATATGTTGAGCAGTATGCGCTTGGCCTTGCTCACGTCGTTACCGTAAAGCAGGGGGGAGTCGAGCGCATTAGATATGGCTTTCTCAACCCTGCGCTCGCCGCTGGCGCGCCCTATGGCCATGATGGCTTCGCCTCCATTCTTCATCGTCGACTCTACATCACAGAAGTCAAGGTTTATGTCGCCTTCAATAGTTATCAGTTCTGCAATGCTCTTAACGGCATTGCACAGCACATTGTCGGCACACTTAAAGGCCTCTTTCACCGGAATCTTCGAGTCGGCATAAACGTCGCACAGGCTTTCGTTGTTTACTATGAGCAGCGCATCTACATTCTTGCGCATCTCCTCAACGCCCTTCAAGGCTTTTATTATCTTTTTCTCTTTCTCAAAAAAGAAAGGAATGGTAACCACGCCTACCGTAAGAAGACCCATTGAACGCGCCACTCCGGCCACCACCGGGGCAGCACCCGTGCCGGTGCCGCCGCCCATTCCGGCCGTAACGAACACCATTTCAGTCTTGTCTGAAAACAGGCTCTTTATCTGTTCAAGGCTCGACTCAGCCTCCTCGCGCCCCTTTTCGGGCACTCCGCCCACGCCGAGGCCGCGCTTACCCAGAAGCAGCTTGACGGGAACGGCCGACTTTGCAAGCGGCTGACTGTCGGTGTTACACACGGCAAAGGTTATGCCGTCGATACCCTCTTCATACATGTTCTGAACGGCATTGCAGCCTCCACCACCGACACCGACAACCTTGATGATGCTCTGCGACATGTCTATAGGCTCACCGAAATCTATCGTACCTAACTTTCTCTCTTCCATACGTCTTGTGTTTTGCGACAGCAAAGATAATCATCTTTTATATAAGCCGCCACACGGCGCAAGGCTTGCGGAGAGAAAAAGACTGAAAAAAATTACTACACAATAAAAATATTAAAGTATTTTTGCAGTGTGAATGACATAGAAACAAACAACGACAAAGCGCAGTCCATTGCAAACGAGATGAGAAAAATGGTGATGGAGCTGCAGCGCATGGGACGCACAGACCTGCTTCTGCGTGCCATATCGGTGCCTGTGCTCGAAGAACTGCGCATAGAAGCGGCCAAAACGAGCCTGAGCCGGCTGAAGATAACGAGCGACTATCATTTTATATTGACAGACTATAACAAAGAGGTTATAATGACACCTGTGCACAAGGCCTTGTATCTGTTCTTTCTGAATCATCCCGAGGGAGTTGAGTTTAAAGACCTAATAGACCACCGCGAAGAAATAACGCGCCTGTATAAGGCCACCACCAACGGCTGTCTGGACATAGAAAAGATAAAAGAGACTGTGAGCCGGCTGGTAAATCCCACAGACAACGCCATAAACGAGAAATGTTCGAGAATAAAGGCTGCATTTGCCGAACACATGGACGAATATGCCCTTAAATATTACATGATAAGCAGCCACGTTACACGCTACTTTAACAGTTCGGCAAGGATGTGGTTCAAAAGGCTCAAGGTGATAACGCTGCCGAGGCATCTTGTCATAAAGGAATACGAATAAGACAAAATACCACTAAACGACAAGGCTTGTGCGTCAAAACGCCTTGACGCAACAATTATGTTAACCAACGATAAACACTGTAACGGCAAATATCCATAAGTTTGAAGATGTAGCACAATTTTATTGATAATAATTTTTAAAATACTGACATTTTTGTTAACTTTGCTCACTATAAAAAACATTTATATACGTTCCTGCCGGCTGCAAAAGGCGGCAAAACAAATTGAAAAAGAAAAACGCCTTTATTATGAAAAAATTATTCACGCTAAGCCTTATCCTGATATTATGCGCAGGATGTAGCAACAAGAAATCTGCCGAAGAGCTGTTCAAGGAGACATCTTCGGGTGTGGTTGTGGTGTTAAATGAGTTTTACTACGAAGTGCAGCTCCCTAACGGCAACTCGCTTTATTTCAAAGGACTTGACGAGGACGGCGATATAACCGGACTGACAGCCGACGCTGAAGAAGCCAAGAAAGACCGCAATATGATAACGGGCACGGCATTCTTCATTGACAAGGAGGGAATGCTGATGACCAACCGACACGTGGCACAGCCCGACATCGATGCCGTGACGGCACGCCGCAGCATGATAAGATTCATGAAGACGCTGAAGCAGTTTTTCACAGAACAGATGGCAGAACTGTCGCAGCAGTTTGACCAGTTGGAAAGTCAGAAGAGCAGCTGCTCTTATTTCGACTTCTACGGATTTATACATACCGATCAGGAAAGACTGGCACAGATAAACGCGCAACAGGCAGAACTGAGCCAACAGTACACAGCCCTAAAGCAGTCGCGCGAGGGTATCGACGACAATATTGATCCTGAAGGTATAAAGATAAAGACCATATCAGAGCTGGGCATTGCCTACAACAACACATACGTTACCACAGACAACGACTTCATAATGAAAAATCCGTGCGTGGTGGTGCGTACATCAGACAAAGAGAACATCGACCTTGCACTTATTCAGCTAAAAAACAAGAAGACACCGGAAGACTCATACATCTTTAAATTGAAAGGCAGCGACGACGACCAGTCGTTTGGCGACAAGCTGGCAAATCTGTTCTCAAGCAGCGACGATGACAAACTGAAGATTGACCAGCAACTGTACATGATAGGCTATAACGCCGGACTTATTCTGGCAAACACCAAGCAGGGTATAAAAGTGCAGATGACGAGCGGTAAGGTTACGCAGCTGTCTGACGGTCAGCGTCTGCTCTACAGCATACCTACGCTGCAAGGTTCGAGCGGCAGTCCGGTAATTGACGAATACGGCAATCTTGTGGCCGTGAATTTTGCTAAGCTCGGAACTACCGACAACTTTAACTTCGGTATTCCAGAGGAAAGCATAAAGGAATTTATGAGAAAATAATCTTTCATACTAAAACACATCATAAAAACGGCTCTATGTTGCCATTGCTGCAACATGGAGCCGTTTTTATGTTAACACGCAAATTTCATCACCTTCATGCAAGAAACCTAACACTCAACCTTACATTATACAGACCGCAAGTAATTGTTTACCGTTTTATTATTTCTGACCGGCAAACAAAGTGGACAACAAACAGGTATGGAAGACAATATAAAAAGTGGGACGAGCCTCACGGCCGGTCCCACAACATGATAAACCTAAAATGATATAAACTTAGAAATCATTATAATTTACTGATTATACCCAACTTTGTTCCGTTTATAAATTCAATAATATGGCGTATCTCATCACCATCGGGCACCTGCTCTTTAATCTGTATCACTGCATCAAACACGCTGGTCTGTCCATGGAATACAAGACGGTAAGCATTGGCTATATGGCTCTGCACTTTCTCAGAAATGCCATGATTATTAAGAATAGTGGTATTAACGCCACCGTATTTCACAGGATTATCACTTGCCACGATATACGGAGGAACATCTTTACTGAAACGGCATCCGCTCTGCACCATTGATGCAGCCCCAACACGGGTTCCCGGATTGGCAATAACACCAGACGAGAAAATAACGGCATCTTCAATGATACAGTCGCCGGCTATCTTAGTACCATATCCAAACACGCAGCCGTTGCCAATCTTTGTGTCATGAGACACGTGAACACCCTCCATAAGGAAGTTGTTGTTACCAATTACGGTCTGGCCGTCGCTGAACGTAGCACGGTTGATAACGACATTCTCGCGTATTATGTTGCCGTTTCCGATAATAAGACGAGAGGGGTCACCCTTATAGTTGAAATCTTGAGGAACAGCTCCAAGCACTGTGTTCTGAAACACCTTGTTGCCACGTCCCAGACGGGTACCGCTCATTATGCTGACGTAAGGATAGATGACACAGTTGTCACCAATCTCAACATCGCCTTCTATATAAGCAAACGGATAGATAGTAACATTCTTTCCGATTTTTGCTTTAGGGTCTATTTCTGCTTTAGGACTAATCATATTATCAATTCTAATTTATGTTATAACCGTCATCATCCCGGCGCAATGTCATCATGCTGTCAGCTTAAGCACAGCGCCGGCAATGACTTAAGAAACTTAATCTCTGCCGCCGCCGAGTGCGTAATAAAGATTTACAACGGCCTGCATCTTATAGAAGTCGTCCTGCACCTTAGCCAACTCAGCGTTAAGCAGTGACTGCTGAGCACTGATAACCTCAAGATATGTGCTGTTGCCCATTGCAAAGAGGTCTTTGGTGTATTCAACGTTCTTGGTAAGGCTCTCTATCTGCTTCTTCTCCAGCTTGCTCTTCTCATCAGAAGAATTATACAGCACCAAAGCATTGCTTACCTCGCTTCCGGCAGCCAACACGGCATTCTGCCAAGTGTTATACGCCTGCTCCTGCTGTGCTTTCGCAACCTTCAGTCCGGCAACGAGCTGACCGTTCATGAATATCGGCTGCACAAGACTGCCGACAGCGCTGAGCAGCCACTTGCCTGGATTCACGATTCCGGCGCCAGAACTGTTGGTGAATGCACCAGATGCGCTTATGGTTATATTAGGATAAAACTTTGAGCGTGCTGTCTGTACATCGTAGAAGCACTGAGCAAGAGTCATCTCGGCATAATGCACGTCAGGACGGTTGTTAAGCATTTGTATGCCGATGCCTGTGCTGAATTCAGAAGGAAGCGACTGATTATCAAGCTTTCCGCGTCCTATTGTCTGTGCCTGCTGGCCTATAAGCAGCGACAAAGAGTTCTCTGTCTCACGTATCTGACGTTTCAAGTCGGCAGCCTGAGCCAACACAGAATAATAGTTGGCCTCAGCGCTCTGCACGCTCGTCTCCTTAGTGTTGCCAAGCTCTTTCTGCAGTTTCATCATCTCCCATGTATCCTTTGTCAGGCCGGTCATGTTATCGACAATTTCAAGCTGCTTGTCGAGCATCATCAGCGTGTAGTACATATTGGCGATGTTGGCAATAAGGTTTGTCTTAACAACAAGCTGATAGTCTTTTGTGGCAAGCAGGGCCATCTGGGCACTGCGTTTCTGGTTAAGCAGGTTGCCAAAAAGATCAAGACTCCAGCTTGCGTTGACAGGCAGCGAGTAGGTCTTTGTGGCCTTGCTTCCGTCCCACGAACTGATGGTTCCCTGCGGAGAGAATGTGAACGAAGGCACAAAAGCCAACTTTGCAGCTGTAAGCTGAGCCTCAACCATCTTTACGTTAAGAGCAGCATTAAGCATGTCGGGGTTGTTGGCAAGTCCTTTTTCAATAATTGCCTGCAACTGCGGATCTGTAAACACGCTGCGCCATGGCAGGTTACCAAAGCTCGTGGTGTCGCTTACAGCCAAAGTGTCTGTGGCAGAAGTCACGTCGCGCACAATGCCTGTAGTGTTCACTTCCGGCCTTTCATACTTGTTATAGATTCCGCAGCTGCTTAAAAGAGCAGCCGCAGAAATCATCATCAATATATTATTCTTTTTCATCTTTATCATCATTTTTCAGCATTTCAACAGGACGTGTGTACTGCAACAACTCTGTATCAACAGAAGTAACCTCATCCTCAAACTCTATTGGGCTTATCTTCTCCTGCAAGTATTGGAAAATGTAGAAGAGAGCAGGCACTATCAAAAGCTGGCAAATCATACCGATAAGCATACCTCCGATTGCAGCCGCACCAAGAGTCATGTTTCCGTTGTATCCTACACCGATAGGAATGAGCAACGGCGCAAGACCGATAATCATGGCCAATGAGGTCATCAAGATAGGACGCAGACGTGCGCTCGCTCCAAGGACTGACGCCCACGACAGGGCCATACCCGTGCGTCGGCGCTCAAGGGCGAACTGCACGATAAGAATGGCGTTCTTGGCCAAAAGTCCGATAAGCATAATCAACGCAATCTGCATGTAGATATCGTTGTTCTTTCCGAACAGGTCGGTGAATACGAACGCTCCGGCTATACCGAACGGTATTGAAAGGATTACTGACAGCGGAACGAGATAGCTCTCATACTGTGCACTCAGAATCAAGTAAACGAAGGTGAGACATAGTGCGAAAATAATCATTGTTGAGCTGCTCGACTCCTGCTCTGAACGTGTCAGACCGGAGAACTCATAACCGTATCCTGTAGGCAGTGTCTGCTTAGCCACTTCGTCTATGGCGCGGATAGCGTCACCTGAAGAGTATCCGTCGGCTGCAGTGGCGTTAATGTCAATAGCAGTGAAAAGGTTGAAACGTGCAATCTCCTGTGGTCCGTAAACCTTTGTCATTGTTACAAACTCATTGATAGGAGCCATGCCGCTTGCCGTTCTGACATATACATTGTTCATGCTCTTCAAATCCTCACGCATCTTCGGGTCAGCCTGAATCATGACACGGTAAAGCTTACCGTAAGAGTTGAAGTTTGAAGAATAAAGACCTCCATAATATCCCTGCATTGCCGTAAGCACTGTACTCGGGTCGATACCGCTCTGCTTACACTTTGCAACATTCACATCAATCATATACTGCGGATACTGAGAATTATATGACGTCATAGCCGTAGCAATCTCAGGACGCTGGTTAAGCTCTGCAAGGAATTTCTGTGTAATATTGAAGAACGTGTTAACATCACCACCGGTGCGGTCGAGCATAGAGAACGTCAGACCGTTGGTTGCAGAGAATCCCTGTACCATAGGCGGCTGGAAAGCCAGAATCTGCGCACCCTTGATAGAGGCAGTCTGTTTGTAAATCATTCCGAGCACCATCTTAGAACCCATACTGTGCACGTCGAAATACTTCATGAAACCTTCTTCCTTGTCACGTTCCTCAAAGGATTTCAGCTTGATTACAAACGTACCCTGGTTTGAACCCTGGCCTGAGATAAAGTTATAACCTGTGATACGCAGACGGTTCTCTATTGCCGGGTTTGTGGCAAGCATTGAATCAACCTGATCCATCACAATATTTGTTTTCTCAAGACTGGTTCCCGGAGGTGTTGAAACTGTACAGAACACAGTACCTGTATCCTCGTCTGGAACAAGACCTGTCTTAGTGTTTATCGCCGTAAAGATTAACGCTGCCACACCAACCAAAACAGCAATTATTGCTATAGCCGGTTTCTCAACAATCTTGCGCACACACTTTGTATATTTGTCCTGCACCTTACCGTATGCGCCATTGAAAGCTGTATGGAAACGGTCGATAACAGACATCTTGCGTGGAGTGCCGTCCTCGTTCTTCGGCTTCAGCAATACTGCACACAGCGCCGGAGAAAGCGTGAGGGCGTTAATGGCCGAAATTACGATTGAGATAGCCATCGTTATACCGAACTCCTTGTAGAACGTACCTGAAGTTCCGCCTATGAACGACACCGGAATAAACACGGCCGACATTACAAGCGTAATAGAGATAATGGCTCCCGAAATTTCGTTCATCGCGTCGATAGAGGCCTGGCGTGCCGACTTATATCCGAGGTCGAGCTTCGCATGGACGGCCTCGACGACCACTATCGCATCATCGACGACTATCGCGATGGCCAACACTAACGCAGACAAAGTAAGCAGGTTGAGCGAGAAGCCGAATACATAAAGGAAGAAGAATGTGCCGACCAAAGACACCGGAACCGCAACAAGAGGTATAAGAGTTGAACGGAAGTCCTGCAAGAAAATGTAAACCACGATGAACACAAGTACGAATGCCTCAAAGAGTGTATGTATAAGGTCACCCATAGAAGCATAAAGGAACTCGGTTACGTCCTGCATATAGTCTATTTCCACGCCGGGAGGCAACATCGTTCTCTGCTCTTCAATCACTTTCTTTATGTCCGTAACAATCTGTGTAGCGTTTGAACCTGCTGTCTGAGTAACCATCATCATGACCGCCGGCTGTCCGTTAACCTTTGACGTTACACTGTAATAAAGTCCGCCGAGCTCAACGCGTGCAACATCTTTCACACGGATAGTGTTGCCGTTGGCATCACTCGATATTACCATGTTTTCAAACTCCGTAGGAGTCTGCAAACGGCCTTTATAACGTATTGTATATTCATACTGATTGTCGCTCTGTTCGCCAAACTTACCGGGCGCAGCTTCAATGTTCTGTTCGGCAAGGACATTTTGAATGTCTGATGGCATAAGGCTGTAGTTTCTCATCTTGACAGGGTCGAGCCATATACGCATTGAATACGTTTTTGCACCCATAACCTCGCATCCACCAACACCACTTACACGCTTAATGGCAGGAATGATATTGATGTCGGCATAGTTCTGCAAGAATTTCTCGTCGTATCTGTCTGCATCACCCTTAATGGCCATAAGCAACACTGTTGAAGTCTGTCGCTTTTCAACCGTCACACCGGCCTTGGTTACTTCGGCAGGCAGCAGTGCTGAAGCCTGCGAAACACGGTTCTGTACGTTAACCTGACACATGTCCGCATTCATTCCCTGATTGAAGAACACCGTGATGTTAGCCGAACCTTCGTTTGTTGCTGTAGAAGTCATATATGTCATGCCTTCCACACCGTTGATTTGCTCCTCAAGCGGCACAATCACCGAATTGAGCACGGTCTGGGCATTGGCTCCCGTGTAGTTTGCGCTCACACGTACTGTAGGCGGCGCAACGTCAGGGTATTGCTCGATAGGCAATGACACCAAACCGATAAGACCCAGGATGACTGTCAATATTGAGATAACAGTAGACAGCACCGGGCGTTTTATAAAGTTATCTAATCTCATGTTTTTTTATTTTACTTTGTTTATGAGGCTATTAAGCTTATGGGCAGGAGCAACGGAGCATCAAAAAGAACTGACCACTCCATAATTTTAACTGCTTCAAACCATCAAGCCTTATTGAGCCCTATTTACTTTGTCAGGTCTTCTTTTAATTTGTTCAGGTCGTTCTGATGTGAGCCCATCTCGCTTGTCTTCTTCAGCTTTTCCTGATACTGAGCCTCTGTTATCGGGGTTATCTGCATACCGTCTTTCAGAGTTGTAACACCCTTAACCACAATACGGTCGCCTACCTTTAATCCGCTTTCAATGATGTAATTCTTTCCGTCGTTGTTAGGATTAACCGTTACAGGGCTGTATTTAACCTTGTTGTCCTTTCCTACGATATAGACGAAATATCTGTCCTGAACCTGCACAACAGCCTCCTGCGGAACGATGATTGCAGAAGAACTTACATGGGGCACAACGATGCTGCCCGAACCGCCGCTCTTGAGCAGATGCTCAGGGTTGGGGAAGTCTGCACGTATTGACACAGAACCCGTGCTCTGGTCGATAACGCCGCTTACGGCAGCCACACGGCCCTCATGTCCATAAATTGTGCCGTCGGCAAGCTGCAACTTTACAGGAGGATAGTCCTTTATTGCGGCATGCAGTCCGCCTGTAGTCTTTGTCATGTCCAAAAGGTCTTTCTCTGTCATGGAGAAGTAAACCTGCATTGTGTTTATGTCTGACACAGTTGTAAGCGCCTCAGCACTCGAAGAGCTTACTAACGCTCCTACCCTGTAAGGCAGGTCGCCTATAACACCGTTGGCCGGACTTGTAACATAGCAGAAGTCGAGATTCTGCTTTGCCGACACATAGGTTGCCTGTGCCTGTGCAAGAGCTGCCTTGGCAGACTCGTAGCTGTTCTTTGCCGACTGCAGCTCATAAGAACCTATAACGTTGTTTTTGAAGAGCTTCTCGCTGTTCTCGTATGTAAGAGTTGCAGTATTAAGCTGAGCTTTAGCAGAATTAACGGCAGCCTTGGCCTGGCGCACTGCAGCAGCGTATGTAACGTTGTCTATAACGAACAGCAGCTGGCCGCGCTTTACGGCCTGGCCTTCCTTTACACAAAGCTTAGTTATAAATCCCGATATTTTCGGACGAATTTCCACATCCTGTACGCCCTTGATTGATGCAGGATAAGAAGACTGGAGATCCGCGGTCTGCGTCTCTATTGTCCTCACAGCGAACTCATTGTCGCCCATTTTTCCTCCCTGCTTGCCCCCGCACGATGTTAGCATTGCGGCAACAGCAACTGCAAGCAATAAAAATTTGTTTCTTTTCATACCTATTTTCTAAAAATTTTTATACTATTATTTCTAATTTGCTTATATCATATTCTGAAAACTATTTTCACATCCGTAGTTTTCGAGATGCAAATGTACATATTATTATTGGATATTACATTAAGGTTAAATGATAATTATTGTGTTTTAACTCTAATTCACTGTAAACGACATCACCCAAAACATTTTGAATAGTGTGCACATCAAAATTTAAAGCCGGGCAAAAAATTTTGAAGCCGGCAATGCTACCTGAAAAAACAGCCGCAAGACAAGCCGCAAATGCTATGCAGCGGATTACACAAAATCTCATATATCATTACACTGTCCGAAGAAAAAGGAGACTATCCTGCCACGCCGGAAGTAGTAAAAAAACAGGACATTTATTTTTAATGAAACAGAAAACGGACGATAAAATTATGTTAAATTATCGCACATTATAGAGCAAGTAATTTAAGATTAATTTACAGTGTGTAAGATTTCGTATATAAAAACAGCCTGTTTTAAAGACACAAATAGGTGATTTTAGAACGCAAAAGGCGACATTTTGACCTCTAAAAGGGCATGTTTTGCACTGCAATATGCCGTATTTTACATTTCAGAAAAACAAAACTTCTGCCACAGACAATGCTAAAACACAACGCACCAGACACTTAACAAAACTATTGTTTTTGGGGCTATTTTCAGTCTGAAATGCCGTTGCGCCACGTACATTGGTGCTGTAGAAGCGTCAAACGTCTGTAAAAAAATAAAAAAGATTTACATTCAGCCGATGCACATACGCAGCCTGTCCATATCCGAACAACATGGATACATTAAGCATTGCCCTGACAAAGTCCCATTTCCCCGGCCTTCTCCATTAGCAGCTGCATCAGCGGCTCACGTTCGTTGGGCACCTTGTTGTCGAGCACGGCGTCTTTCAGCACCTTCTTCAGTTCGCCCACCTCGCGCGAAGGCTTAAGGTTGAACATCTCCATTATCTCTGTTCCGTCGATGCAGGGCTGCAGCAGGCGCTTGTAGTCCTTTTCCTTCAGGTCGTGGAGCTTAGAGCGCACTATGCGGAAATTTTCGAGGAAATGGCGCTTGCGCACCTCGTTCTTGCTCGTTATGTCGGCCTCGCACAGCAACATCAGGTCGTCAATGTCGTCGCCGGCATCGTTAAGCAGTCGCCTTACGGCACTGTCCGTAACCACGTCGTCGGCAATAACTATTGGCCGCATATGCAGGTTTACGAGCTTCTGCACATACTTCATCTTGCTGTCAAGCGGCAGTTTCAGTCGTCTGAATATCTCTGGCACCATCTTTGCACCTACATAATTATGGTTATGGAAGGTCCATCCTATCTTCTGGTCCCATCGCTTGGTCTTCGGTTTGCCTATGTCGTGCATCAGCGCAGCCCATCTCAGCCACAGGTTGTCAGAGTGCTTGCACACGTTGTCGAGCACCTCAAGCGTGTGATAAAAGTTGTTTTTGTGCGCTCTTCCCTGCCTTGTCTCCACCATATCCATGGCAGCCAGCTCGGGCAGTATGCGCTGAAGCAGACCACAGCGCTGCAGGTCAACGAAGCCCTTGCTCGGCGTCTTGGTCATCATTATCTTGTCGAGCTCCTCGGCAATGCGCTCTCCGCTGATTATGCTTATGCGGTCGGCGTTGCGCTCAAGGGCGTCGAACGTCTCCTCTTCGATAAAGAAGTTAAGCTGAGTGGCAAACCTTATGCAGCGCAACATGCGCAGCGGGTCGTCAGAGAAAGTTATATCGGGGTCGAGCGGCGTGCGTATTATGCCGTCTTCCATGTCGGCAATTCCGTCGAATGGGTCTACAAGCTCGCCGAAGCGCGGCCCGTTAAGACACACGGCAAGAGCGTTTATCGTAAAGTCGCGCCTGTTCTGGTCGTCCTCCAGCGTGCCGTCTTCAACCACCGGCTTGCGCGAGTCGTGCGTATAGCTTTCTTTTCTTGCGCCGACAAACTCCACCTCAAGATCGCGGTACTTCACCTGTGCCGTTCCGAAATTGCGGAACACCGACAGCTTTGCCTTGCGCCCAAGTTCCTTTTTCAGTGCGTCGGCAAGCTGTATGCCGCTGCCCACCACAACCACGTCGATATCGTTCGACGGTCTTTCAAGAAACAGGTCGCGGACATATCCGCCGACAACATAACATTCGAGGTTAAGCGAATCGGCGGCAGAAGAAATCTTATGGAATATATCTTTATCAAGCAGGCTTGCCAATTCGGCGTTTGTCAGTAACTTCATAATCAAAAAAATTCTAAGCGGCTGCAAAATTACAAAAAAACAATGACACAACAGCCGTTTTCTTACTCTTTATTATCCTTTGCCCTGACGATGCCATAACTCAAAACATGATTAAACAAAGCGTAAAACGTCTTAAATAAAAACAGCAGACAACCGGCATTGAAATATTTTTATAAATTTGCTGATACTCTAACATTAAGGTTTCCACCTGCCTTAAACTAAAAAAGATATATTATGAGAACAACACATCCGACAATCAACACCGGCCATCCGTAATGCCTCGCCGAACTGCAGCCGAAGCCAAACTACAAGTTTCTACGGCCCGAAGTATTTTCTTATGCAATTTCATTACGTCACGGAACGAACAACAGGCTGAATGATTTTTGGCTAAAGAAAATGCCATGTTTTAAATTTTATATGCAAACCAAACAACATAAAAGTTTTACGGATATGAGATTTTTCACAACACTATTATTGTCGGTAACCGCTATTTCAGCTTTTTCACAGACAAAAGGGATAAGATGTATATATTCATCATCAATGGAGGTCAGCAAGGGTGTTTATGAGATGGAAAATGAGATTGCAAAAAAGATGGTTATACGCGATATTCAGGAAGACAAAAAGATATATTCGCTAACAGCCGTCGGCAACAAATATCTTTTTACGAAAGAGCCCGAAAGTGTTGACAAAGTGCCGCTTATGGTTGATGAAAGGAATATTTACGTAGACCTTGACGACAGCATAAAAGTTACCCAAAGTGAATTCGTCAACAAGCTATACCTTGTAAAGGGACATGCCAACAGACTCGACTGGGACGTAGAGGAAAAAACTGAAAACGTACTCGGAAAAACCTGCTATAAGGCAACGCTCAGGCAAGACCCGCGCATCACGGCGTGGTTTACGCCCGAAATTCCTTTTGCGTGCGCCCCTCTCGGATATTACGGCCTGCCCGGACTTGTTGTAAGGATAACCACACCTGCATACACTCTCAGCCTTGAAAGCATGACGGAAGTTGACAACATCGAACTGAAAGAGCCTACGGAAGGAACGGCCATAACCGAAGAAGAATATTCAGAAAAAGTTGACCACAACTACAAAAAGCTGTTAGACAGCGCGGACAAGGTGACGTATATGGAATAAATTATTGTTTAAGAGCATCACACCAAGCCTTGTGGCGATGAAAAGAAAGCTTTTGCTTATTATCATATTTAATATATGCATGTCGGCCCATGCCCAGACCATAATCAGCGGTCACGTCAAAGACTTGCAGGGAGAGGCCGTGGCCGGTGCCACGGTGCTGCTGTATTCCGACAGTCTGCTGACGCCGCCGATGAAAGGCTACGCCATAACCCGCAAGGACGGCTCTTACAGCATATCGCCAAAATCGGGCGGCGACATGTGGGTGCAGGCAAAGTGTCTGGGATATAAAGACCGCAAGGTAAAGGCAAGAGTCATGCCCGAAAGCACCGACATTGTGATGGAGCACGACGAAAGGTCACTGAGCGAGATTGTCGTGAAAGGCACTTACACGGGAATAAAGATGGCCGGCGACACCGTGAAGTTTGACACAGGCCACTTCAGCAACGGCTTTGAGAACAGCGTAAGCGACATACTTGAAAAGCTGCCGGGCGTGAGCGTGAGCGAAGGCGGCAACGTGTCTTACGGCGGAAAGGCAGTGGACAAGCTGCTGATAGACGGGCGCGACCTGTTTACGCGCGAGTCTGACGGCCTCGTGATAAAGAACATGCCCGCCGACGTTGTTGCAGGAGCGGAGATAATTAAGAACTATAAAGACGGCACGCCGGGCAGCAACTACGGGCGCAGGGACAACACCGCGCTGAACATCAAGACCAAGGGCCTGGGCCGGCTGTCGGGATATGCCGACGCAAGCGGCGGCTACAAGGACAAATACAACGCAAAGTCGTTTACACTCGGTGCAGGCAACAGGCTCTCGCTGACGGCCATTCTGTCGGGCAACAACACCGGCACGCCCGTATTCTCGCTCAACGACTACCTGAGCCACATGATGAGCGGCGGCAACGTAACGGCATCGGGACAGACCAGCATAAAGATATCCGGCGCGGAGACATCGCTGCTGTACAGGCCCGACAACCTGTGCAAGGACATGAACAACATGGCCACGCTCAACGCGAAATACAAGGCGTCAGACCGGTTAGAGATAAACGGCAGTCTGCTCTTCAACCACTCTGACACCCACAGCCGGACGGAAAGAGACGAAACTTACCTGTCGGCCGACACGCTGGTGAGGAGCGCATCTACGACCGACAACCGCGGAAACTTTCTGACGGCGAAGCTGGCGGCCGACTGGCGTCCCACGGACAAGGCGCAACTGCGCTGGAACATAAAGGCCGGCATGAGCGACATCAGCCTCGGCACAGCAGCCACCAACAGCGGAACGGGCGGAACCAAGTATGACAATACGGCAAAAAACAACGGGTGCGACATAGAGAGCAATGTCTCGCTCAACGTGTCGGCAGGCAAAGGACTGCTGTTTGTAAACGGCAACTTTGCATGGAACGACGACAAAGACCGCAGCATGCTGACAACCAACCGACGGCTTCTGCCCGTTGACTACGGCACGGCAAATAACGGCGGCAACGACTTCTACATAAGCCAGCACCGCACGACACGCCGGCTGAGCATAGGCTCTGAGGCGGGCTACAGCCTTAACCTGATGCAGTGTGTAAGCCTCAACGCGTCGGTGTCGCAGCAGCATGAGCAGAACACACTGAGGCTTACATCGGAACAGACAGCCGGAGGCGAGGACAAGATACAGACCGACGAATATTCGGCCAACATATTTGCACGCAACACCAAGGGCGCGCTGAAGGTAAACGCCGGCGCATCGGTGACGGTGGAGCGCAGCAGCATAACCGGCCGACAGAGCGAAAACAGGGTTAAGGTGTACCCGTCGCTGAGCCTGAGCTACGACTTCAGCAACGCCCACAGCCTGTCGCTCAGTCTGTCGAGAACCAAAAACCGCACCGAAACCGCCAAGATGTCCGCGCTGACGCTGATTGAATCGTACAACGAAATGACGGCGGCATCGGCAATAGGTACGCCGTTTCAGACCGGCACAAGCCTGTCGCTCAACTATAACAACTACAACACCGCAAGCCAGACCTACCTCACCGTGTATGCCAATATGCAGCGGCAGGACCATGCGCTGACGCCCGTGGTGAGCCAGGAGGGCACAACAAGCACCGTGGCGTATGCCTACGGCAGTCATGCCGACAACATATACGCCATGGCCAACCTTGAGAAAAGGCTGTCGGCAATACCCCTCAGCATAAAGATTAACCTGATGGCAAACTACGTGGAGTCGCCGTCGGTGCTCAACGGCATGGACAACACCTCAACGCTGAAGTCGCTGAAGGCCAAAGCCATAGTGGCGTCAAACTTCCGCTCGATGTTCAACGGCGAGGCATCGCTGGGCTACTCGCGCCGCATCAGCGACATTGCATCATCACGCACAAAGACCGACATAAGCGGCATTGAGGCCGGAGGCAAGCTGTATGTAAAGACAGGCCGCCTGAAGTTTGCGGCAAGCATGGCCTACAGCCACAGCAAGACAGACACATACAGATATGACATTTACGACCTCGGACTCAGCGCCGAATACAAAATCAGGCGCCTTACGCTGAAGCTGAGCGCAGAGAATGTGCTGAACCTCGACAGCAACAGCTGGATAAACACGCTGGTAACTCCATATTATTCGGCAGTTGAGAGATACAACAGAATGCCCGGCTGCCTGATGGCTGGACTGAAATGGACCTACTGACGCCGCCCTGACTTCATGGCCGAAGACATAAAGTAAAGCCAGAAACATCCACAGTTAGGCGGCATGATTACGGCTATGATTTTCTGAAAGGACACCTTTTACAATCCAAAAGGGCACCTTTTGCACGCTAAAAGACGGCATATTGGAGCCTAAAAGGCCATCTTTTACAACGCCCTCATTATCAATTAGTTATATAACACAAAACAAAACTGTCTGTTCTCCGACCAGACCGACATTTTCATACAGATTCCTTATCCCGAATCGCATTAGGATATGGCAGGATTGTTGTTATATATTGAACAAACGGAAAAACGACAATAGAAAACAAAAGGCGGCTGAAAAAACATCAATGTACTTGTAATTATTAAAACATACACGGACTAATGATTTGGGATAAAAGTAAAAAACGAAAAGCGAAAAACAAGACTCAACATATTAGCAGAGTTGTGTGCTGCACACACTGGAGGCTGTAAAACAGCAAGTATTGTGTTTCAGAATCATATATGTGATGTTATAATTGTTGATGCTTTGCCGTGTCAGGCTAGCGATGTAAATTCATAAGACAGGAAAATTATAAGCAATTGCTTAGTTGCAACAATCCTATGAGTGTTTCACCTGAAAACAATAATATTGTATTAAGTCGTCACTCCGTATTTGGCATGTTTTGATTGTTACGAGTGACGACTTTGTTTTTTGTAAGCTTTTCTTCTGCCTGTCATGGCCTACATCGGCCTTCTACAAAGAAATTCTTCTGCCTTTTTCAAGTCATCAGGGGTATCAATTCCTATAGTTTCAAAATTCGTGATACCTACTTTTATCCGATAGCCGTTTTGAAGCCACCTTAATTGTTCCAAGCTTTCTGCTATTTCCAAACTTGACTGCGGTAATTTTGTTATTTCTGCTAATACATTTGCTCTATATGCATACAATCCAATATGCTTTAAGTATGTAAATTTATTTATCCAATTTTCCTTTTCTTCTCCCCGTATATACGGTATGATGCTTCTGCTGAAATACATGGCAAAACCTTTGTTGTCGCAAATAAGTTTTGGCGAATTCGGATTTTCCAAATCTTTAATTGAGTCTTTGGCCGTAAAAGGGCGGCCTAATGTGGCAATCATTGTATCTTCGTCGTTGAAACACTTACAAATTGTTTCAATCTGTGAAGCTTGAATAAAAGGCTCGTCTCCTTGTATGTTTATTATCACATCAAAATTTTTCCCTATTAATTTTACAGCTTCTTCAATTCTGTCTGTTCCGCTTTTATGTTCGGGTGAAGTCATTACAGCATTTCCTCCAAAATTCTGAACTGCCTTCAAAATCCTTTCGTCATCTGTAGCTACATACACATCATCAAGAATATTGGCTACCTGTTCGTATACGCGCTGAATAACGGTTTTACCTCCTAACATTGCCAAAGGTTTTCCCGGAAAACGTGTTGATGCATATCTTGCCGGTATTATTCCTACAAAATTCATAGTATTTCCATTTTAATATTTTTGCAAAGATACTAATATTTCTCAATAAACATATCTGTGAAATCAATTTTAGAAAAATAATTTTGCAGTATGGTTATTTTTTATTACTTTTGGTGATAAATTCAAAAGAATAATCGTGAAGAACTATATATTATTATTTTTAGCAGTTGCATTGCCTTTAATATGCAGCGCCCAAAAAATAACATTAGGCTCATGTGAGACTAAGGATGGCGGAACTTATCAGGGGGAAATTGTTTCAGGTAAACCTCATGGCAAGGGTAAGACCCTATATAAAAATGGCGATGTTTACGAAGGAGAATATGTTAAAGGGAAACGTCAGGGATATGGAGTTTATACTTTTTCTGATGGAGAAAAATATGAAGGCGAATGGTTTCAGGACCAGCAACACGGCAGGGGAACATATCATTTTATGAATAACAATAAATATGTCGGGTTATGGTTTCGGGATTACCAACAAGGCCATGGCGTGATGTATTACTATAACGGCGATAAGTATGACGGCGACTGGTTTCAGGATAAGCGTAACGGCAAAGGAATCTACACCTATAGCGGTGGGGCATATTATAAAGGTGAATGGAAAGATGACAAGAAAACAGGCAAGGGCTTTTTCGACTGGGGAGATGGTACGACTTATGACGGTATGTGGCTAAACAACCTGCGCTCGGGTAAAGGAACAAATCATTATGCAGATGGCGATGTCTATACCGGCGAGTGGTTTGACGACGTCCAAAATGGCAAAGGTATATATAAGTTCCAGAACGGAGACATGTATGAAGGTGATTACGTCAGGGGAAAGCGTACCGGAGACGGCATTTTTACGTTTGCCAACGGCGACCGTTACACAGGGCATTTTACAGAAGGTGACAAAGACGGACACGGCGTGTTGAGATGGAAAAATGGTGACGTATATAACGGATATTGGAAATCGGATAAACAAGACGGATTAGGAAAGCTGACAAAGAAGAATGGTGACGTGTTTGAGGGCAATTTTAAAAATGGCGTTTTTGACGGTGAAATAATCATTCATTTTTCAGACGGCAGTAAGTTTAAGGGCATATATCGCAAAGGTAAAAGAAATGGTCCGGCTATAGAAGTTGATAAAGATGGCCGTCGCTTTGAAGGGTCTTATAAAGACGACAAGCGCGATGGTAAATATATAGAAAAAGATAAGAACGGGAATATAGTTTCACAAGGAATGTATATTTTAGGAAATAAGGTTCAATAATAAAAAATATAAGAGTTATGGTTATAGATACACTTGAAAATCTGGAGAAATATGTTTCATTGAATCCTTTATTTGAGGATGTAGTTGCCTTTATTAAAGCAAATGATTTGAATGAACTTGAGGATGGTAAGCATCTTATTAAAGGTGCCGATTTGTTTGTCAATATACAACGCGCAAAAGGTAAAACTCGTGAAAGCGCTCTGCTTGAAACACATAAGAAAATGATTGACATACAGATACCATTGAGCACTTCTGAAACTTATGGATATACTCCGTTGAAGGATTTGCCTGAAGTAGAATATAATGAAGAAAAAGATATAACAAAATATGAAGGTGCTGCAGATACTTATGTAACCTGTAAGCCTGGAGAATTTGCAATTTTCTTCCCGCAGGATGGTCATGCCCCTTGTATTTCTGATGAAGCAGAAATACGTAAAGCTATATTTAAAGTTTTGGCGTAAAGCTGCAAAAGAAAAAGAGTTAATTCAGAACATTTTTAATTTATAACGGAGATATCATGGTTACCAGAAAAGCGAAATCAACAAGCAATAAGGCTAATACCGAGAATATAGAAACAAAAGAACCTAAACATATCGGTTTAGTTGTTAACGACGGTTATCTTGCACCTTATGAAGATGCTATAAGGGGCAGACATGATCATGCATTATGGAAATTGGGCCAACTAACTCGCAATGGTAAATTGTCTCTTGAGGATTTTGCCAGTGGTTACGATTATTACGGATTGCATAAGTTATCAAAAGGATGGGTGTTTAGAGAATGGGCTCCCAATGCGACGGAAATATATCTTGTCGGAGATTTTAATAATTGGCAAGAAACAGAAAAATATAAAGCAAAACGTATTGAAGGAACAGGAAATTGGGAGCTGAAAATTTCTGAGAAAGGAATTAAGCATGGCGACTTGTATAAGATGCATGTATATTGGGACGGCGGCCATGGTGAACGTATTCCGGCATGGACTCAAAGGGTTGTGCAAGATGAGGAAACGAAAATTTTTTCAGCACAAGTATGGAATCCGGAAAAGCCTTATGTCTGGAAAAAGAAAAAGTTCAAGCCAAGCAAGAATCCTCTTTTGATATACGAATGCCACATTGGTATGGCTCAAGATGCCGAAAAAGTAGGTACATATACAGAATTTAAGGAAAATGTGCTGCCTCGTGTGATAAAAGACGGATATAATTGTATCCAAATAATGGCGATACAAGAGCATCCCTATTATGGTTCTTTTGGATATCATGTAAGCAGTTTCTTCGCGGCATCAAGCAGATTCGGTACGCCTGAAGAATTAAAGGCTCTTATTGATGAAGCACATCGTAACGGCATAGCCGTAATTATGGATATAGTACATAGTCATGCTGTCAAGAATGAAGTAGAGGGACTTGGTAATTTGGCCGGTGATCCTAACCAGTATTTTTATCCTGGCGACAGACATGAACACCCTGCATGGGACAGCTTATGTTTCGACTATGGCAAGGATGAAGTAATGCATTTCTTGCTGAGTAATTGTAAATATTGGTTGAAAGAATTCCATTTTGACGGTTTCCGTTTTGACGGTGTTACTTCTATGCTTTATTACAGTCATGGTTTGGGTGAGGCATTTTGTAATTATGGTGACTATTTTAATGGACACGAGGATGACAATGCTATCTGTTATCTGACTATTGCAAACAAATTGATACATGAGGTCAACCCTGATGCGATAACTATTGCCGAAGAAGTCAGTGGAATGCCGGGGCTTGCTGCAAAGTTTGAAGACGGAGGTTATGGCTTCGATTACAGAATGGCAATGAATATTCCTGATTATTGGATTAAGACCATAAAGGAACAAAGCGACGAAAATTGGAAGCCGAGCAGTATTTTCTGGGAAGTAAAGAACCGACGTCCTGATGAGAAAACCATAAGTTATTGTGAAAGCCACGATCAGGCTTTAGTTGGAGATAAGACAATTGTGTTCCGTCTTATTGATGCTGATATGTATTGGCATTTCAAGAAAGGCGATGAAAATGGAACCGTCCATCGTGGTATAGCATTGCATAAGATGATTCGTCTTGTTACTGCAGCTGCGATTAACGGAGGATACCTTAATTTCATGGGAAATGAGTTTGGACATCCTGAATGGATAGATTTTCCACGAGAAGGTAACGGATGGAGCTATAAATATGCCAGAAGGCAATGGAATCTGGTGGACAACAATGATTTGTGCTATCATTACCTTGGAGACTTCGATCGTGAAATGCTCAACGTGATAAAAAGCGTGCGTAATTTTCAAAAGACCCCCGTGCAGGAGATTTGGCATAATGATGGCGACCAGATTCTGGCATTTATGCGTGGCGATCTGATATTTGTCTTTAACTTTAGCCCAACCAGGTCGTACACAGATTATGGATTTTTGGTTCCGACGGGTTCGTATGATGTTGTACTAAATACAGATGCCAAGAAGTTTGGCGGAAACGGCTTTGCAGATGACAGCATGACGCATATGACGAATTTTGACCCACTTTATGTAAAAGAGCATAAGGAATGGTTAAAACTTTATGTACCCGCACGTTCTGCTGTGGTTTTAAAGAAAAACTGATATGACACGAAGCATCAATACAAACAATAGCACATTGGTTAATTCTGTATGTGCTATTGTTTTCATGTTATTTACATTTGTTTATCTATATTCTTTTCAGGCAGATCTTCTTGCGATGGAGCAGCATGTGCTGTCCGGGGGAACTACTCGCTATGACAAGACTATAGGTGCTGTTCTTATAACAACTGTTTTGTTTTTACTTCAATTGGGAGTTGGCAGGTTAACCAGATTTGATGGATGGATGCATATCTTGAATTATGTTCCATCCTTGTTACTTTTAACCGTTCTCACTTCCGGAAATCAAGATTTTGATATAAACGCATTTCCTGAGACTGTAGTTATTATTGTATCTGTGCTTCTGATTTTGTACATCATTGTGGCTGTATTATTCAGATTAAAGATACCATTTTCGGTAAACACATCTTTCATTGGCAGTGTTTATGGAAACTTATGGAAGAGTCTTTTGGCTTTGTCTGTTATGTTTCTTATAGTTTGTGCTTTGGGAAATACCAATGAGGTTTTTCATTATCGTTTAAGAATTGAACGGCTTTTAACTTTAAACAATTACGATGAGGCACTGACGATTGGTGAGAAGTCTGACGATACTGATGCAAATTTAACAATGCTGCGTGCCTATGCTTTATCAAGGACTAAACAATTGGGTGAGCGTCTGTTTGAATACCCGATACCTAAAGGTGGCTCTGATATGTTATTGCCTGATGGCTCCAACATAAAATGCCTGTTATTCCCAGAGTCTGAGATTTTCAAGCAACTCGGCATTCGAAAGAAAGGGAGTATGAAATCTCTTGAATACCTATTGTATTTAGAAAATCATGGTTTGGCAATGAAGTCGGTAACGGATTATATTTTGTGTGGATATTTATTAGATAAAAATTTGGATGGATTTGTTGATGTTATTAAAAACAAATATAACTTGAGCTCGCCGTCTTTACCAAAACATTATAGAGAAGCGCTCACGCTGTATACTCATCAGAGAAGCAATCCTGTGTTGGTATTCCATAGCGAGATAATGGATGCAGATTATGCTGACTTTCAAAAACTTGAAAAACAATATAGCGATAAGTCTGAAAGATTTTCGTATGTAAAGGATACATACGGAGAAACATATTGGTTTTATTATTTTTATCAATAGTTTTATCGTAAATATGATATACGGGAGCATCTTTCGTCTTTAAGAGTGCTCCCATATTTTTATTATTTCGACATTACCCGTTGACTGAATTATTTGCGCCCTTTCGTAGCAGACACTTACGGTTTGTTGCATTTCTAATATTTTTACTTACAGTTTCCGCCGGTCTCCGGCGAGTATGCAAAAGGTATCCTTTTATAGTGTAAAAGGTGGCCTTTCACGAGACGAAAAGCCGTGTTTTGCAGGCTGAAAAGACACCATTTGAAACTGTAACCATCGGCATTCCACTTAAAATAACTCCGCCAACGGGTAAATATGTTATACATTTCCAAGTCCAAAACCACAACACATAAAAATCAAATAATAAGCCGTTTAGCAACCATTTATTTTGCATTTCGCCCGAGTTGCATTATATTTGCACAAAATAAACAGACAACAGAAATGAAAATGAACAAAATAACAACATTATGCGCCGCCATAGCCATGATACTGGCAATGGCAGGATGCACCGACAACCAGATGAAGAAAGAGGCCGAAGGACTGCTCGACAACGCGCGCGAGCTGTTCGGCAAAGGCCAGTATAAGGAAGCTCTGGCCACGATAGACTCGCTACGCAAGAAATGCCCCGAGGCCATAGACGAGCGAAAGGCTGCCTTGCGCCTGTATCAGGAGATAGAGCTGAAGCGCGCAAAGCTGAACGTGGAGAACGCCGACAAGGCTCTGCAGAAGGTTGAAAACGAATATCAGCAGATGAAGCAAACCGTGGAAAGCCTGAAAAACAAGAGCATGGCTACGGCCGAACAGCTGAGAAACCTGACGCTGACAAGAATTAAGCGCGACTCGCTGAAAACGGTGTTCGACGTGGAATGTGCCAAGATAAAATATATAAACAAAAGAATGGAAGAATGACGCCATAGGCGCACCTTTTTTATTAATTAATATTCTATATTGGCCGTATATCGTGTAAAATTAGTAACTTTGCACCCGAATATTCAGAAAATATGTCAAAAGACAATCAGAAAACAGAAGAACAATTCAGAAGTGCCATGGCAGAATGCCGCGCACTGTTTGCCAAGAAACTTCACGACTACGGCCCGTCGTGGCGCATACTGCGCCCCTCGTCGCTCACCGACCAGCTGTTTATCAAGGCCAAGCGTATACGCAGCCTGGAGATAAAGAAAGAGTCGCTCGTGGGCGAAGGCATACGCCCTGAGTTCATAGCGCTCATCAACTATGGCATTGTGGGCCTGATACAGCTCGAAATGGGCTTTGCCGACACACCGGACATATCTGCCGACGAGGCACTGGCCATATATGACAAGAAGGCTGACGAGGCCCTGCAGCTGATGATAAGGAAAAATCACGACTACGACGAGGCGTGGCGCTCGATGAGAGTGAGCAGCTATACCGACTTTATACTTACAAAGATACAACGCGTAAAAGAAATAGAAGACATACACGGGGCCACCCTGGTGTCTGAAGGAATAGACGCCAACTACATGGACATAATCAACTATGCCGTGTTCGGGCTGATAAAACTTTCTTAAACATTGACGATGCACGCAAGAAAAGCCATAACGGGAATATTGGTCAACGTCTGCCGCCTTGTTATATCGCTGACGTTTATCTTTTCGGGATATGTCAAGGCTATAGACCCATTAGGCACGCAATACAAGCTGCAAGACTATCTCAACGTGGTGCAGCTCAGCCAGTATGTGCCCGACTATATCACGCTTGGCACATCGGTGCTGCTTGGAGGCCTGGAGTTCTGCCTCGGCGTGTTCGTTCTTTTTGCCATACACCGCCGCCTCGTGTCGAGGCTCGTGCTGCTGTTCATGGCCATAATGACTCCGCTGACGCTGTGGCTGGCAGTGGCCAACCCGATAAAAGACTGCGGATGCTTCGGCGACGCAATCATCCTTACCAACTGGGAGACATTCTATAAGAACGTTGTTCTGCTGGCGGCAGCCATCGTACTGTGCATAAGGCCGCTTATGATGCCGCGCTTCATCAGCCGCACCAACCAGTGGATAGTGATAACCTACACCATTATCTTTATCCTCTTTTCGAGCAGCAAAAGCCTTTACACCCTGCCTCCATTCGACTTCCGCCCCTACCACATAGGCGCCGACATAAAGAAAGGCATGGAGATACCCGAGGGAGCAAAGGGCCCGGAGTTTGAAACAACGTTCATACTTGAGAAGAACGGACAGCAAAAGGAGTTTACGCTGGAGAACTATCCCGACTCCACATGGACTTTCATCGACAGCAAGACCGTGCAGATATCTGAAGGTTACGTACCTCCGATTCACGACTTCTTCATACAGACAACCGACGGAAGCGAAGACCTTACCGACAGCGTGCTGAGCCGCCGCGGCTACACGTTCCTGCTGATATCGCCTCATCTGGAATATGCTGACGACTCTAACTTCGGCGAAATCGACCAGATATACGAATACAGCCAGAGCCACGGTTATCCGTTCTATGGACTGACGGCAAGCACCAACGAGGGAATAAAGCACTGGCGCGACATAACGGGAGCCGAATATCCGTTCTATCTGACCGACGAGACAACGCTGAAGACAGTGATAAGAAGCAATCCCGGACTGCTGCTGCTGAAAGACGGAGTGGTGATAGGCAAATGGAGCCACAACGACCTGCCTCAGCTTAGCTATCAGACAGACAAGTTGGAGAACACCGAATACGGTGAGATGCCGCAAGACTCGGTTACGGGCAAGATATCAATGATACTTCTGTGGTACATACTCCCGCTGCTGTTGCTTACCTTTGCCGACCGCACGTGGAAGTTCACTCAGTGGCTCAAAGAGAAAGAACATTCAAACAGAATATATCAACTTTTTAAAAGAAAGAAAAAAAATGAGAAAGAAAATTGTAGCAGGTAACTGGAAAATGAACATGAACCTGCAGGACGGTATCGCCCTGGCAAAAGAACTTAACGAGACTCTTAACAGCAACAAGCCTAACTGCGGCGTAATCATCTGCACACCGTTCATCCACCTGGCAAGCATAGCACAGTTCCTGAATCAGGACGTGGTTGCCCTCGGCGCTGAAAACTGCGCAGACAAAGAAAAGGGCGCTTACACAGGCGAAGTTTCTGCTGAGATGGTAAAGAGCACCGGCGCACAGTATGTTATTCTCGGCCACTCAGAGCGCCGCGGATACTACGGTGAAACTCCCGAAATACTGAAGGAGAAGGTGCTGCTCGCACTGAAGAACGGCCTGAAAGTAATCTTCTGCATCGGCGAAAGCCTCGAAGAGAGAGAAGCCGGCAAGCAGAACGAGGTTGTAAAGGCTGAGCTCGAGGGCAGCGTATTCAATCTTTCTGCCGAGGAGTTCAAGAACATCGTTATAGCATACGAGCCCATCTGGGCCATCGGAACAGGCAAGACAGCCACAGCCGAGCAGGCAGAAGAGATTCACGCTTACATCCGCAGCATCGTAGCAGAGAAGTATGGTAACGAGGTTGCTGAAGAGACATCTATCCTTTATGGCGGAAGCTGCAAGGCAAGCAATGCTCCTGAGCTGTTCGCAAAACCAGACATCGACGGCGGACTCATCGGCGGCGCATCACTTAAGGCAGCTGACTTCATGGGCATCATCGACGCATGGAAATAATCTTAAACATTAAACGGGATGGCAGACGGCAAGACCAAAAAGTACGGGCCGCCGCCAAATCCCGTTTACTTTTTTAACCTTATAAAACTCAATAACCCGAAAAAGATGAAACAATTCGCCGTAATATTATTACTGACATTGGGCTTCAGTATAAACATCGAAGCGCAATCATTTCTCAATGACCTCAGAAAAGAAAAACCTGGTCAGGGAACCGTAACTGTAAGTCAGAGCAAAGACATCGACGAATTGGTAAACAATGCCAAACTGGTAAAGTCGGCTCCGGCCACGGCCAACAACGATAATGCCGGCCACAACAACGGAACAACGGAGCAAAGACAGCCACAAAATCAGGGACAAGAGAGGAAAGACACCGCAGAAGAACCGCTCAGAGAGCAACACTACACACCGGGCAGCACCGGTTCTTCTACAGATTCTCCCGCAATAAGCACCACAAAGAAAGTGATGCGCAACAGCAGAAGAATAACAGGCTACCGCGTTCAGGCATACGCCGGAGGCAACTCACGTGTTGACCGCCAAAAGGCTGAGAACATAGGAAGCGCAATAAAAATGAGATTTCCCGACCTTCCTGTTTACGTTCACTTTTATTCTCCGCGCTGGATTTGCCGCGTAGGCAACTTCAGAACATATCAGGAAGCAAGCAACGTGCTAAAGGAGATAAAGAGCATGGGCTACAAGCAAGCCTGCATCGTAAAAGGAAAAATCACCGTAGGATATTAACATCCGCCCCTGCGTAACCTCCCATAAAGCATAAACGCAAGACACAAGCGCGACATGAGCCAAAGCCATGCCGGTTAATTTATTTGTTTTATCATAAAAAATACATCCATACAATAATGAATCCTGAAACAGAATTCCGTGAAGGTCTTGACGACCTGGCATCACATTATAAAAGTATAATTGAGCTATTGGGCGAAGACCCGTCACGCGAAGGGTTGGAAAAGACCCCGATGCGCGTGGCCAAGGCCATGCAGATACTTACGCGCGGCTATACGCAAGACGCCCACAAGGTGTTGCTCGACGCGCTGTTTGAAGAGAAATACAATCAGATGGTAATCGTTAAGGACATCGACTTTTTCTCTCTCTGCGAACATCACATGATACCATTCTACGGCAAGGTGCACGTGGCATACATACCCAACGGATACATCACAGGCCTGAGCAAGATTGCCCGCGTGGTGGACATATACAGCCACAGGCTGCAAGTGCAGGAACGAATGACACTGCAAATAAAAGACTGCATACAGGAAACGCTGAAACCTCTCGGCGTAATGGTGGTGGTAGAGGCAAAACACATGTGCATGCAGATGAGGGGAGTGGAGAAACAAAACGCCATAACAACCACGAGCGACTTCTCTGGAGCATTCAAACAGGCAAAGACAAGAGAAGAATTTATGAACCTGCTTCACAGTGAAGGAAAGCATATATAAAAACCATACCGGCGAAGGAGCAGTCCATTGTCTTAAACTTTTTTTAACAATAACAGATGCAAGGTTTAAGCCGATGGCCTATTTATGGAAGTAAAGATTATAAATATAAAAGAACAAAAATTAATTGAAATGAAAAAATTATCAAAACTGTTTGCGTTTATGATTTGCTGCACAATGGCAGTTTCATTAACTTCATGTCTCGGTACAGATGACGACGGAGGCATTGATCCTGAAACATATCAGTTATGGCTTTCGCAAATGAGCGGCAACTATTACGGTGGCAACACATGGCAGACAAATAACAGAATTTACTTCATCAACGACACCATTACAGACAAGAACAACGAAAACAAAATCGACTCTATCAGAGGCATCACCGCGAGCTATTACAAAGGCGACTCTACTTTGGTTGTAAACGGAGTACCCGGAAGACTGCTTGCAAAGGAGATAACCGACAACGACGCGCTGAAAAAGGCTCTTGAAGAGGCGTATTCACAGAATCTGAAAGCTAAGTTTGTTATATATAACATCTTAAATTCATCACTGGCATACTATCTGGCTTACCCATACGACATTACATATCCGTCGCTCCAGTACAATGGTGAGACCCACAAGGTTACATTCAAGTTCTACGCTCCGTCACTGGGAGGCTATATGTACACCAAGAGTTCTGAAATGCATCAGGTTGACTTCTATCTGATGGGCATTTACATTGACGACAAGCTGGCATACACAATTTGCAGCGACACCAACAACGAAGACCAGATGAGAAAAGCCCTAATAGAGGTAATCGTAGCACGATAAAGGCAAAATACATAATACTTGGTTCAATTTCTATTTAATTAAATCCACGGCAGAAATACAAATGCCGTGGATTTTTTATTTTATTGACAAATATTTTTTAACACCTAAACTTTGAGCTTAATTATTATTTTACTAACTTTGTAATGTCGACGCCTATAAAGCAATAAAGTTAAATCAAAGAAGGCACGACACGAAAAAGCACAAATAATATTATAAAAACAACCATAAATCAACAAACTCAAAGAGAAATGAAAACCATATTGACTATCATCATGATGTTCCTGACAACTGTCAACGCGGGGGCACAAGAGCTTATCGGCAGCTGGTCGGGTAAGCTTAACGTAGGGCAGACCGAACTGGGTATTGTCTTTAACATAGCAAACGACAAGGACAACAAGCTGACATGCACAATGGACAGTCCCGACCAGAACGTGAAAGGCATACCGGCCGAAATAGCAGTAAGCGAAGGAGCAAAGGTGAAAATAAGCATACCGGCAATAATGGCCGCCTTTGAAGGCGAAGAGAAAGACGGCATGCTGAAAGGCACGTTCAGCCAGAGCGGCATGTCGTTTCCGCTGGAAATGAAACAAGGAAAGGTGGAGCGCAACAGGCCGCAGACGCCAAAGGAGCCTTATCCGTATAAGACAGAGGAAGTGACATTCAGCAACACGGAAGACAACACTACGCTCAGCGGCACGCTGACCTATCCTACGGGTTACGAGAAGATGAAGAAGGGCACGGTGCCTGTTGTGGTGATGGTAACCGGAAGCGGACTGCAAGACCGCAATGAGGAAATATTTGAGCACAAGCCATTCCTCGTCATAGCCGACTTTCTGGCACGCAACGGCATAGCATCGCTGCGATATGACGACCGCGGCATGGGCAAGTCGAAGGGCGACGCGGCTAACGCAACAACCGAAAACTTCATGAAAGACGCACTGGCAGCCATTGAATATGTACGCGGAACAAAAAATTTCGGCAAGACGGGAGTGCTCGGCCACAGCGAAGGAGGCTGCATAGCCTTCATGGCAGCTGCCGAAGGCAAAGCTGACTTCATAGTGAGCATGGCCGGAACGGGCGTAAGGGGCGACAGCATACTGATGGAACAGAACCTCGTGCTGCTGAAGATGAGCGGATATACCGACAAAATGTGCAGCGACTACGCAAAGGCACTGAGAGGCGTGTACGACTTCATCATTTGCAAAAAGACAACCGGCGACGCCAAAGCTACGGTGGACGAGATTGTCGGCAAGGCAGGAATAAGTATGCCCGAACCTGCCAAAGACAACATGGCAAAGATTATAGAGATGAACAATCCGTGGCTTAACTACTTCATTGCCTTCGACCCTCGCCCGTCGATAGCCAAGGCGAAATGCCCCGTGATGGCCATCAACGGCAACAGCGACACACAGGTTATTGCCTCGACAAACATCGGGAGCATAGAGAAACTGCTGCCGAAGAACAAAAAGAACATGGTGAAGACATACAACGGACTCAACCACCTGTTTCAGCACTGCACGACGGGAAGCGTGAACGAATATGCAAACATAGAAGAAACCATATCGCCCGAGGTGCTCAATGACATTGCGACATGGATTAATTCGGTGAAATAACGCGGAATCATAAATAAGTTTCAAAAGAGCGACAGCCTTATCGGCATGTCGCTCTTTTGCGTTTCTTCCAATATACCGGACGGCAAAGGCGCATGCCCGCATGCCGCTCCGGCTATGCATTGCCGCATAAAACAAATTTGGGCTAACATGCTGCCTTGACAACATATTAGCCCAATTTATGTCGGGATGACTGGACTCGAACCAGCGACCTCACGCCCCCCAGACGCGTGCGCTAACCAACTGCGCTACATCCCGTCCTTATTTGCGGGTGCAAAAGTACACACTTATTATGACATCTGCAAACTTTTAGACGTTTTTTTGCACCTTCAACGCAAATATTTATTAAATACACACATTTTGAAGCGTTCGAAGGCATCATCGGACAGCTAAATGCACTGACAACATACACTAACAAGCAACATCATGAAATAATCTCAGCCAATGATAAAAGGCGGTGCTTTCAAGCAACAGACACTGTCAGGCATCAGCCACTAAGCAATATGCCAAAACAGAGACGGCAAGCCTTCAGAAGAAACAAAGTTTAACGATTGAGCCTCTTGCATTAACACGCCTTCGGCAGACATTCTACAAAAGAGACAGCCGAAAACACGCCACGAAACGGCATAAAACAGCAAGAATACATGCCATATTGCGGCAACAACCAGCCGTTTTCCATTGATTTTCATGCCATAACTCAATCATCCGCACAGCAGAACACGCCCTTTTGCAGTATAAAACACGGTCTTTCAGCCTGCAAAACATGGCCTTTTGCACAACGAAAGGCCACAAAACGCAGTGGTTCAGACAGCCAGCAGCCGCACAAAAGATATAAACATCTGATTTACAGATATTTGCATAAAACACGTACTTTTTACATAAAATCCGGTCAAATGGCAATCAGAAATGAAAAACCGGCATTTCATGAAGTAAAGATTTAACAATAAACCCCGACATTTAACACAAATTCAACTTTGAATAATCCTTAACATAAACGGCACAAATACTGCTGCGAAACGGCATATAAAATAAGATTTTTTATTCCTTTTTATTTTGTATTGTGTACAACAAACATTACCTTTGCAATGATAACCTTACGCCCATGTGGACGCAAGGGCGGACATGGCCCTGCTCAATTCTGCCATGACGCAATAAAGGCAACAACAAATTACAGATTTTTCTGACAATGCAATATATTCTTAACGCACCCAAAACAATCAACGTTACAATAGACTTGCCGGCCTCGAAGAGCATAAGCAACCGCGCGCTCATAATTAACGCGCTGGCCGGAAGCAACATAATGCCCGACAACCTGTCGGACTGTGACGACACCGAAGTGATAGTGAATGCCCTGCGCGACATGCCCGACATCATAGACATAAAGGCTGCCGGAACGGCCATGCGCTTCATGACGGCATATCTGGCCGTTACACCGGGCACACATACACTTACCGGCACCGACCGCATGAAACAGCGGCCGATAAAAGTGCTGGTAGAGGCTTTGCGCTATCTCGGTGCCGACATAAGCTATGAAGGCAACGAGGGCTATCCCCCGCTGCTTATCAAAGGCAAAAGGCTTGAAGGCGGAAGGATAGAAATTCCGGGCAACGTTAGCTCGCAATACATATCCGCCCTGCTGATGGTTGCGCCGGTAATGGAGAAAGGTCTGGAGCTTAAACTTACGGGCGAGATAATCTCGCGCCCGTACATCGACCTCACGCTGTGTACCATGATAGACTTCGGAGCCGAGGCAGAATGGCTTGGCAGCGACACGATAAAGGTGGAGCCCAAGCCCTATAAGCCGCGCCCATACTTCATTGAGAACGACTGGAGCGCAGCGTCTTACTGGTATGAGATGCTCGCCATAAACGGCAAAGAAGAATCAGAGATTATACTCACCGGACTGACCGACGGCTCGCGTCAGGGCGACTCTGCCGTGAAATATCTCTTCAGCATGCTCGGCGTAAAGACATTCTTCCAGACACGCGAACAGGGCGTGCCTACAACGGTAACGCTGAAACGCATAAGCATGATTTCAGACAGGCTCGACTACGACTTCATCAACCAGCCCGACATGGCACAGACTTTCGTGGTGTGCTGCTGCATGATGAACAAGCCGTTCTGCTTCACAGGACTTTCGTCGCTCAAAATAAAGGAGACCGACCGCATTGAGGCTCTGAAAACCGAAATGCGCAAGCTCGGATACGTGATAGATGAGCCTAACCCCGGCGAACTGCGATGGGACGGAACACGGTGTGAGCCAGAAGCCGGCGCTGCCATAAGCACATACGAAGACCACCGCATGGCAATGGCATTTGCGCCTGCCGCGATAAAAGTGCCGGGACTGAGGATAAACAATCCGCAGGTGGTGAGCAAGTCGTATCCGCACTTCTGGACCGACCTTACAAGGGCCGGATTCGCCATCGGCGAGGAGGCCGGAGCCTGACATGGGACTGCTCGTTATCTGCCTGGCAGCCATGGCGCTGCTCTTCATCCTCTTAAAGGCCGCACACCGCCGTCTGCCAAAAGCCGGACAGCCCGAAGGCGGCACGGCATGTGCCAACGGGTCGGCGTGTGCCCAGGCCGGAGCGTCGTGCATGCACGACTGCGTTATGGAACAGGCCGTTAAGGAAATAGAATATTTCGACGACGAAGAACTCGACGCCTACAAAGGCCGGAAGTCTGACTCCTATACCGAAGAAGAGGCGGCACAGTTTGCCGAAGTGCTCTACACCATGCGCCCCGACGAAGTGAAAGAATGGACTGCAAGCCTCACCCTTAGAGGCATCAGCATGCCTGACCAGATAAAAGACGAGGCAATAATGCTCATGGAGGGCTGACTCTTTTGCCGCGGCAGGCAATAAAATCGCTCCCGATAAGTTATATAAACATGGCATGCTCACTTGTGCCGCCACGTTATGAAGACAATTAAGACAAGACATATAATCCCCTTAGCCGCATTGATAGCACTGCTCATTACGGCCGGATGCTCTACGGAGAAGAACACTGCGCAGAGCCGCTGGTGGCATTCGTTCAACGCGCGCTACAACACCTACTACAACGGCACGCTGGCATATATCGACGGCTCGCTCGAAAAAGAGAACGGCAACAAGGACAACTTCACCGAGATGATACCGCTCTACACCGTGGGCAACAAAGACAGCCGCGAACTGGGCAAGGGCAACTTTGAACGGGCAATAGAGAAAAGTCAGAAGGCCATAAAGCTGCACAGCATTAAGAAGAGGCCGCAATGGACCAAAAACCGAAAGAAGACGGAGAAAGACATCGAGTGGCTTAACCGCAAGGAGTATAACCCCTTCTTGTGGAAGGCGTGGATGCTGATGGGACGCTCGCAGTTTATGAAAGGCTCGTTCGACGAGGCTGCGTCTACATTCGCCTACATGAGCCGCCTCTACTCCACCCAGCCAGCCATATACGGCCGCGCCAGGGCATGGCTCGCAAAGTGTTACATAGAGGAAGGCTGGATTTATGATGCAGAAGACGTTATTACCAAAATAAAGCGCGACTCGCTCCACTGGCGCGCCGTGAAGGAATGGGACTACACCTATGCCGACTATTATATCCACACAGGGCGATATGCCGAGGCCATACCCTACCTGCGCAAGGTGATAAAGCACGAAATGAGACGCAAGCAGCGCGCCCGCCAGTGGTATCTTATGGGGCAGCTCGAGGCAGAACTGGGACACAAGGAAAACGCATACAAGGCATTTAAGCGCGTAGTAAGGCTCAACCCACCCTACGAGCTTGAGTTCAACGCCCGCATCGCAATGAGCGAGGTTATGGCCGGCACACAGTCGAAAAAGATGATAAGGCGCCTGAAGCGCATGGCGGCATCAGACAACAACAAGGATTATCTCGACCAGGTATATTATGCCATCGGCAACATATACATGCTGCAAAAGGACACCGCCAACGCCATTGCCGCCTACGAGAAGGGCAACACCAAGTCGACACGCAATGGCATTGAAAAAGGTGTGCTGCTGCTTACTCTCGGCGACATTTACTGGGACAAGGAGGACTACAGCAACGCAGGCAGATGCTATGGCGAGGCAATAGGACTGCTCGACAAGGAACGCGACGACTACGAACAGCTGTCGGAACGCTCTAAAGTGCTGGACGAACTAGTGCCATACACCGATGCCGTACACCTGCAAGACTCGCTCCAAGCCCTGGCAAAGATGCCTGAGAAAGAAAGAAACGAGGCCATCGACCGCGTGATTGAGGCTCTGAAGAAGAAAGAGAAGGAAGAACGCGACGCACAGGCTGAGCTTGACGCGCAGCAGCAGATGGCGCAGCAGGGCGGAATGGGCAACATGAACAACACCAACAACATGACCAACAACGCCACTGACAAGTCGGGCAAATGGTACTTCTATAACCCGACGGCCGTCAGCCAGGGTAAGGCTACGTTCCAGAAGATGTGGGGACGGCGTGAGAATGTGGACGACTGGCAGCGTGTCAACAAGACTGTCGTGTCGCTCGACAACAATCCTGCCGAAATGACCGACGAGATGAGAGACTCCATCGCGGCGGCAGAGGCTGCTGCCGACTCGCTCGAAAACGTGATGGACAGCGCGCAGAACAATCCGCACAAGCGCGAATATTATCTCAAGCAGATACCGTTCACGGAGGAGCAGGTGGCCGAAAGCAACAAGATCATTGAAGACGGACTATTCCATGCCGGCATAATATTCAAGGACAAGCTCGACAATCTGACGCTGAGCGAGAAGACCCTGCGGCGCCTTACAGACAGTTATCCCGACTTTGAGAACATGGACGAGGCTTTCTATCACCTCTACCTGCTCTACTCGCGACGGCAGGACAAGACGCAGGCAAACATATTCCTCGACAAGCTGAAGCGGAGCTACCCCAAGAGCCAGTGGACCATTCTGCTGTCTGACCCCTATTTTGAAGAGAACGCCAAGTTCGGCGAACATATAGAAGACTCGCTCTATGCTGCTACATACAACGCCTTCAAGGCTGGCAAATACGAGGAGGTGAGCGCCAACACGTCGCTGTCGGCAAAGCGATTCCCATTAGGAGCCAACCGCGATAAGTTTATATTCATCGGCGGACTGAGCAAGCTCAACAGCGGCGACAGCAACGGCTGCCTCACAGACATGCAGGAGGTGGTTAGCAAGTATCCGCAGAGCGACGTAAGCCCCATGGCCGGAATGATTATCAACGGAGTGAAGGCCGGACGACAGCTGCGTGGCGGAAAGTTCGACATCGGCGACGTTTGGGAACACCGCTCGGTGGTGCTGAGCGACAGCGACTCCATCGCCGCGCGTAAGTTTATAGCCGAACGCAACACCGACTTCACGTTCATGATGGTCTATTCGCCCGACTCGCTCAACGAGAACAAGCTGCTCTTCGAGCTTGCGCGCTTCAACTTCTCTAACTTCATCGTGCGCAACTTCGATATCGTCATCGACGAACTCAACGGCATGCACCGCATGATGGTGAGCGGATTCAGAAACTACGACGAGGCTCTGCAGTATGCACGCCAGCTCTACAAGAACCAGCAGGTGATGAAGCTTGCACAGAAAGGGCGCGCCATAATCATCAGCGACAGCAACATCGAACTGCTCGGAACGCAATACAGCTACAACGACTACGACAAGTTCTACGAGCAGCACTTCGTTCCGCTGCGCATAAGCACCGTCAGACTGCTCACGGAGCCTTCTACCATAGAGTTTGAAAAGCCGGACAACGGCGAAGGCGGCGAGACCGACGGACTGTATAACGGCGGCGTAATAGAAGAAGGTCTATACATCAACGATGATCAGCCTGCAACAGGAGAGGCCGACAGCGGAATATCCATACCTGTTGAACCTGAGAACACGCCTGCAACAGGCTCTCAGGACGACAACACGATAGCTATACCTGTTGAAGAAGAAAAAGCCGGCGGCAACGCTGACGACGGCGGCATAGTGATACCAGACATGCAGCAGAACAATGCCACAAACAACGGCAATGCGCAGCAGGGCACTACTCAGACCGACAACAACAGCTTCATGATTGAGCCTGAGCCGCAGACTGATCAGCCAGATACGCAAGACTCACAGGGATTTGAAATAAGCACTGATGTCTACGACACAAATGCCAACGGCAACGCTGCCGGAAGCCAGACACAGCAAGGCAACGCACAGACAGACGTTATGACAGACGCCGTCGAGCCGCAAAAGCAGCCCGAACAGCCGCAACAGACTAAGCAGCCTGTGCCTGCCGTTCCGCAGAAAGAGGAGCCGGCAGCCAACGATACCGACGAGCTGATATTCGACTTTGGCGACGACACCGGCACCGGAAACAGCAATGCTAACAGCAGCACTAACAACAATAACGGCAACGACAGCAACAACAAGCAGAACGGATACGACCTTGAGGACGAATATTACGACCTCGACGGCTTCTGATGCAATGCCCGAACTGCCGCAACACTGCTGCAACATATGTCATGAAAAGGACACTGCGACCGTCTGCCTGACAAGGGCAGCATAACAAAAAGAAAGGAGTAACATGAGCAACGGATTATTACTTTGGGTTGACGACGAGATAGAACTGCTACGCGCGCATATCATTTTTCTCGAGAAGAAAGGTTACGAAGTGGTTACAGTCACCAACGGCACCGACGCCATAGACCAGTGCCGGCAGAAGACTTTCGACCTTATTCTGCTCGACGAGATGATGCCCGGTCTGAGCGGACTGGAGACCCTGCAGAGCATCAAAGAAATATCGCCCGCCACGCCGGTGGTTATGGTAACCAAGAGCGAGGAGGAAAACATCATGGACCAGGCAATAGGCTCAAAGATTGCCGACTATCTGATAAAGCCGGTAAACCCGAGCCAGATACTCCTTACGCTCAAAAAGAACATTCACCGCAAGGAGATTGTAACCGAAATAACGCAGAGCGGCTATCAGCAAAGCTTCCAGGACATAGCCCTGCAGATAAGCGACTGCAAGACATACAACGACTGGATGAACGTCTATAAGCGCCTTGTCCACTGGGAACTGGAGCTCAGCAGCACTGACAGCAGCATGACCGAAATGCTCAACATGCAGAAAGAAGAGGCCAACAACGGCTTCGCAAAATATATAAAGGCCAACTATATGAACTGGGTGGCGCCACAACAGGCAGGCGCATCTTCAGCAAGCCGCGGCACGCTAAGGCTAAGCCAGATGAGGCAGGCGCCAAAGAATACTCAGGCCGACAACGAAGACAGACCGCTGATGAGCATGGACATATTCAAGAAAAAGATATTCCCCATGCTCGACAACGGCGAGAAGGTGTTCATGATTGTCATCGACAACTTCCGCCTCGACCAGTGGCGCATGCTCTCGCAGGAGATAGGCGACATGTTCGACATCGACGAACAGACCTACATGAGCATTCTGCCAACCGCCACACAATATGCCCGCAACGCTATATTCAGCGGCCTGATGCCCGTGCAGATAGCGCAGATGTTTCCCGAGCTGTGGGTTGACGAAGACGAGGAAGAAGGCAAGAACCTCAACGAAGAGCCACTGATAAGAACTCAGCTTGAACGTTTCCGCCGCCACGACACCTTCTCTTACCACAAGATTAACGACTCGGCAGGCGCCGACAAGTTTCTCCAGAAGTTCAAACAGCTCGAGGCAAACAGCCTCAACGTAGTGGTAATCAACTTTATCGACATGCTGAGCCACGCCCGAACAGAGTCGAAGATGGTGCGCGAGCTTGCCAACGACGAGTCGGCTTACCGCAGCATAACGCTAAGCTGGTTTCGCCATTCTGTACTGTCAGACCTGTTCAAGATGCTGTCGCAGAGCAACTACACAGTGGTGATAACAACCGACCACGGCAGCATAAGGGCATCAAAGCCGGTAAAAATAATTGGCGACCGCAACACAAACACCAACCTGAGATACAAGTTAGGCAAAAACCTTAACTATAATCCGAAAGAAGTGTTCGTGATAAAGGAGCCACACAAAGCACAGCTGCCGGCCCTTAACCTCAGCACGTCGTATGTGTTTGCCACGGGCAACTCGTTTTTTGCCTATCCAAACAACTACAACTACTACGTGTCTTACTACAAAGACACATTCCAGCACGGCGGCATATCCATGGAAGAAATGATTGTGCCGCTGATAACCCTGAAGGCACGCAAGCGCTGAACAGCGCTATAGGCAAAGCTCTAAACACCGACAGGATAAAAAGAAATTTAAAACGAAACGTAAAAACACCAACGATATGGAGATAAGAATTGAAAACATTGAAAACATCAAGCATGCGGCAAAACAGTTTGTCGACAACATGGGACGCAGCAACGTGTTTGCCTTCTACGGCAAGATGGGCGCCGGCAAGACGACATTCATCAAGGCCGTATGCGAGTGTATGGGGGTTGAAGACGTCATAACGTCGCCCACCTTCGCCATCGTCAACGAATACACGTCAGAGACAACCGGCGACACAATCTATCACTTCGACTTCTACCGCATAAAGAAACTTGAAGAGGTGTATGACATGGGATATGAAGAATACTTCTACAACAACAGCATCTGCTTCATAGAATGGCCCGAACTGATAGAAGAGCAGCTGCCCGAAAACGCCACAAAGGTAACCATCGAGGAACAGGAAGACGGCAGCCGCGTGGTTAAGTTCTGACAATATAATCACAATAAAGCATTTTGCTACATAACGAAATCCGGTGAAAGGCATTAATGATGTTTGCCTTTCACCGGATTTAATATATTCTCAACTACACGAAAAATACTCTTCTATACCTTTTTCATCTCCTCAATCTGCCGTATCACGATGTCGTTAGCCTGCTGCATCTTGCGGAGCATCATCAGTCCGATGATTAATCCTACGACAAAGCCTACACACAGACCTACGATCATGCTCCGCGGCTCGCCGCCCCTTGCTGCCTCAAAACTAATCGCCTCATAGCCGTACCATACAGCCCATGCCAAAGCGAGCGGAAGGTTAATCATCATCAGACGCACACGCAGACGCTTCATCTTGACCAGTTTTTCGCCTGTTTTCAGCAAGTCGCCCTCAAGCAGTTCGCTCTCCTTTATCCTGTTAATATAGGCCGAAGACATCAAGCACCAGCCAAACAGCACCACGCTCACCACAAAGAACAGCAGCGACAGGCCGCACAGCTCCATGAAAGCATACATAGCTGCAATGCACACTATCACCAAAACCACATCCAAAACCACCATACGCCTTACCAACGACATACGGTCGTTCATGGCCCGCCTCATCAGGCGCTCGTTAAGCATGGTCTGCCCTTCTATCTTGTTTTTCAGTATGGCCATCTGCGCCTTCATTTCCTCAAGTCCGTTGTTGTCTATAATATTCTCCATAACAGAATCCTTTCTTTAATCGTTTGACATTTTTTTGAGCAACTCTCTTATCCTTACGAGCTTAACAGAGACATTCTTTGCCGATAAGCCCATCACCGCCCCTATCTCGTCGTAGCTCAGGTTTTCGAGCCAAAGCAGCACCAGAGCCTTGTCGAAAGGTCCGAGGCGGTTAATTCTTTTATACAGCAACTGCACCTGGCGCGTGTCGGCATCGTTGTCTTCAAACAGGTTGATGCTCATCGACAGCGGCACGGTCTTGTGCCTTTTCTTCTTGCGGTCGACCGAAATACACGTGTTAAGGCTCACGCGATAAATCCATGTCCTTATGTCGCTCTTGCCCTCAAAGGCCGCGAAACCCTTCCATAGGTTGATGAGCACCTCCTGAAACAGGTCGCTCACCTCATCGGCATCCTTCGAGAACATATAGCACACGGTGTATATCGTGCTGCGGTTGTCCCGCACAATCTGCGCAAATTGTTTCTCCATTGTTTCCATTATCTTATCCGAATAATTAAGTTACTTTTAACCGTTAGACGCAGCAACGGCCGAAAAACTACACAAAAATACAATTATTTTGCTATCTATAAAAACAATGATAAAAAGCGAAAGCCATATATACACAAATATCAACATTTATCACAAAAAAAGCCAATATAATACACATATCCCCTCGCAACTGGTTAAAAACGCTTAACACGATGAAGATTTATTGCCAATTATGCGATATGTCAATTTATTTACGTACATTTAGCCACAATCTATTATGGTATAAGTTTTATCAAGGTAAAAAGACAATTATGAGAAAGAAAATTTTAACCGCATTATTGACTACAGCTGCAATAATGCCAGCCATGGCTCAAAACTCAAAGCCGGGCAAGCTGTCAAAAGAAGAAAAGAAAATATTGCAGCAGCGCATTGACAGCGCGCTGTTTGTCCAGGCAGAAACAGCAATAAACGACACGGCATTTACGCTTGAGGCCAATCAGGTAGTGTTCAAGTCGGGCGACATGGCCGAAGTAACGCCAAGTACTAATTTTGTTGCTGTAAATAAAGACAATGCCGTTGTTCAGCTGGCTATGAACACGCCCTTGGCCGGAGCCAACGGCATGGGCGGAATAACCGTAAGCGGACAGCTGTCGGGTTATAAGATAAGCAAAGACAAGAAAGGCAACGTGTATGTACAAATGAGTGTAAGCGGAAACGCTATATCGGCCCAAGTGTTAATAACCCTATGGAACGGATCAAACACAGCCAACATCAGTGTGCAGCCAAACTTCAACTCTAACAGAATGACACTAAACGGCAATATTCTGCCATACGCAAAAAGTCATGTCATTCAGGGCAACACACTGTAAACGCCACATTAACCAACCATTATGGGAAAGGCATAAACACCTTTATCCATATAAAACGCGTGGCAACATAAAGTTCAACTGAAATCACGGCATTCACAATAAACACCAGCTGACGGAATTGTTTTAAGTGGAATGCCGATGGTTACAGTTTCAAATGGTGTCTTTTCAGCCTGCAAAACATGGCTTTTCGTCTTGCAAAAGGCCGCCTTTTACACTATAAAAGGCCACCTTTTGCATACTTGCCGGAAGCAGGCGGAAACTGTAAGTAAAAGTATTAGAAATGCAACAAACCGTAAGTGTCTGCCACAAAAGGGCACAAATAATTCCGTAAACGGGTAACAAACATAAATAAAAAAGTTTATATGAGAACAATAATAATATTGGCGCTTGCCGTCATCACCTCACTGCCAACAATGGCACAGAACGACACACAAAGCAGGAAACTTACAAAGAAGGAGAAAAAGCTAATGGAGGCACGCATAGACAGCGCACTGAACGCTGAAGCCGTGCGGGCAATAAACGACACGGCATTTATTATAGAGGCCGACCAGGTAACTTTCAAGCGCGGATATACGGCCCACGTAACCGCAAGCACCAATTTTGTGTCTGTCGGTGGCAGCAACGCCATTGTGCAGGTGGCGTTCAACGTGCCGGTGTCGGGTTTCAACGGTCTTGGCGGAATAACGCTCGAGGGCAACATAAGTGGCTACAAAGTGAAAACAGACAAAAAGGGCAATGTGTACATTGAAATGGGCGTATCAGGGAAAGGCATATCTGCACAGCTTTCCATATCACTATGGAAAGACGGCAACAAGGCCACTGTGAGCATAATGCCAAACTTCAACTCTAACAAGCTGACGCTTAGCGGAATGTTGTGGAAACCGGAGCGGAGCAATATTTTCAAAGGCACTACATTTTGATGATTTAACCGCAGACACAACAAGAATATATCCGTCAGCAGCCTTTCTGAAAAGACAAAACGTGGCCTTTTGCAATGCATAAGGCCACGTTTCATATTCGCGAGATTACTATTTTTTTACTTTCTTATTCTAAACTCGCGTATTATTCGTATTTTTGCCATATCGGAACAATTATTCGCAATAACCTTGAAAGCAAAACTATTAATTATACTGATTATGGCAACACACATTTCACAGTCATGCTCACGCGGTGCAGACGATATACGTAAGCCGGCCGTTGCCGGGCAGTTTTATTCAGCCTCGGCAGACACGCTTGCCGACGATGTCGACGGTTTTCTGAAGTCAGCCGGAGTAAATAATGCCGACGACGTGCGCGCCGTCATTGTGCCCCATGCAGGCTATGTCTTTTCGGGAGCAATGGCGGCAAAGGCTTATATGCGCATAAATCCGGCAAGAGAATATAAACGAGTGTTCCTGTTGGGGCCGAGCCATAAGGCTGCCTTCGACGGCGCTTCGGTCGACAACCAGTTCGGCGCTTACGCCACGCCGCTTGGCAACGTAGAGATAGACCTCGACGTATGCGATGCTCTGTTGCGTTCCGACAGCGTGTTCTGCTGTCTGCCCAAGGCACACGACGGCGAGCACTGCCTTGAGGTGCAGTTGCCTTTCCTGCAACGCCGTATGGACAAGATGCCGCCCATTGTACCAATAATAATAGGTACGCAGGACATCGACAAACTGCAGCGCGTGGCCAAGGCCCTGCAGCCATACTTCACGGCCGACAACCTGTTTGTCATAAGCAGCGACTTCTCTCATTATCCACGCTATGACGATGCCGTTGAGGTGGACGGCATCACAGGGCGAGCCATAGAGAAGGCCTCGCTGACAGAGTTTGTAGGTGCGATTAACGACAACGCCTCGCGCCACGTTTCAAACCTCTACACAAGCGCATGCGGACAGTCGCCCATAGCCGTGTTGCTGATGATGATGGAAAATGGCGGCACACTTAAAATGGAGCATCTTGGATATTGCAACTCCGGCGACTCACCTTACGGCGACCACGACGGCGTGGTGGGCTATCATGCCTTTGCCGTTACGGGCGGAAAAGCCGAAGGCGGTGGAGCAGAAAAGGATGCAGCGTTTGGCCTTACGGCAGACGAGAAACGCACCCTGCTCGGCATTGCGCGCAAGACAATAGAGAATATGCTCAGCGGAAACGGCGAACTGCCGTGTGACACAGCTAAGTTGTCTGAAACCCTGAAGGCACGCTGCGGAGCCTTTGTAACGCTGACGTCAGGCGGCCGTCTACGCGGATGTATAGGTAATCTTGTTGGCTACAGGCCGCTGTATGCCACGGTTGAGGAGATGGCAAAGTCGGCCGCTTTTGAAGACCCGCGCTTTTATCCTGTGCGCAAGGAAGAGCTGAATGATATTAAGATAGAGATATCCGTGCTGTCGCCGCTGCGCCGTATATCGTCAATCGACGAGTTTCAGCTCGGCCGTCACGGCATCTTTATGGTTAATGGTGCCAGCTCGGGCACGTTCCTGCCGCAGGTGGCAGATGAGACCGACTGGACTAAGGAAGAGTTTTTCGGCCACTGCTCGCGCGACAAGGCCGGACTTGGCTGGGACGGATGGCGCGATGCTGAGCTGTATGTGTATGAGGCCGAAGTGTTCGGCGAAGGAGACGATAAATAAATGTGACGGATATGGAGCGCGAAGCTGAATTTTATGAAGCCGTTGAAGGCGGCAAGGTGGTATGCCATCTGTGCCCTCACGGTTGCCGTCTGGCAGAGGGCGAGCGCGGAAAGTGCCGCGGCAGGGTATGCCGCGACGGGCGGCTCGTGGCTGAAAACTACGGTCGTGTGTGCGCGTTGCAGATAGACCCGGTGGAGAAGAAGCCGCTGCTGCATTTTCATCCCGGCGGCAGCTGCCTGTCGCTGGCTGCGGCGGGCTGCAACCTTTCGTGCCTTAACTGTCAGAACTGGAACATATCGCAGGCATCAACGGCCGACGTGCCTTACAGACAGCTAAGTGCGACTGACGTGGTGCGGCTGGCTGAAGATAACGGTTGCGGCATGGTGGCTTACACATACACCGAGCCGCTGACATGGTTTGAGTACACGCGCGACTGCGCTGTGGCGTGCCGTGAGCGCGGACTGAAAAACATATTGGTTACGGCAGGCTATGTCAACGCCCGTCCGCTTGACAGTCTGCTGCCGTATATCGATGCCGCCAACGTAGACCTCAAGTCGTTTTCCGACGACATCTACCGCTCTGTCAGCGGTGTGCGGCTTGCCCCTGTCCTTCATACGCTAAAAAGTATGCTCGATGCCGGCGTGTGGATTGAGATAACCAATCTTGTAATACCCGGCGTAAACGACGACATGGACATGATAGCCCGCATGTGCCGCTGGCTCGCCGACAACGGTTTTGCCGACAGTCCGCTCCATTTCAGCCGTTTCTTCCCGCAGTACAAGATGCAGGGCCTAATGTCGGTGCTTTCCGTTACGCCAATGGGCGTTAAGGATGCCGGCGCAAGCTTTGTGCCCACTCCCCTGCCGCTACTCGTTGAGGCCCGCCGTGTGGCTATAAGTCAGGGCATGCGCCATGTCTATCTTGGCAACGTGTCGCTTACCGGTGCCGAAGACACTCGTTGTCCCCATTGTGGCACTCTCCTTATCCATCGTGCCGGCTACAATGTGGCCCTTGGCAACTTCCGCGGCATCTGCCCTAAGTGCGGCAGCAAGATTGCCGGTGTGTGGTGATTTTTTAACATAAGTATTAAAAGTAACAGGACAAGTATGCTTATTGGATGTAACGGTGTTGTTGATTATCTTGTCCGATTTTATGGCAGGCTTTTATTCTTATAATCACAGGAAAGCGCAAGTACTATGTAGTACTTGCGCTTTCCTGTGATCCGCTTGGGTCTTGAACCATGCGGCTCACAAGTCTTAAAATCAATATTTTAGCGTACCTCAATCTTTAAGGGGGTACGAATTAGGCACTTTTTTCAAAGAACATTTGACTTCCCTTGTCAGGGGTATGTCTGCCTTTATCTTCGGTTCAAAGATACTACTTTGTTTTCAAATACACAAATTATTGAAAATAAATATTCTACGGTTAGTGCAAGGTGCAAGCTATATATATAAATATAGACTTGCACCTTGCACTAAAGTTTCTCCTACTAATTATTTTTATTGTATTGTTATTTGCTTATTTAGCATTTACTTGATATATTTGCATACCATACAGTATGGTACTATAAAAAAAGAAAATATGAAAAAAGTAGAGAAAAAACAATGGTTCATTATGGGGCTTCAAATCATAGAAAATGAAGGAGTTTCTAAAATTACAATAGATAACTTATGTAATCTATTAGAAATCACAAAAGGAGCATTTTATCATCATTTCAAGAATATTGACGGATATATAGATGCTCTTATGGCTTTTTGGGTAAAAGAGAATACACTTAATTTTATAGAGGATGTCGAGAAATTAGATACAGTAAAAGAGAAGCTATATACTTTATCGCACATGTCAGCTTCCTCTAAATATAAATGTGAGGGAAGAATTAGAGGGTGGAGCTATACAAATAATATCGTGCAACAACATGTAAAGCAAGTAGATAAATTGAGATTAGACTATTTGACAAAGTTATTTCAGAATTGTGGATATGAGGCTGAATATGCGCATAAAAGAGCCATAATACAATACGGTTTATTAATAGGTTTACAACATATATGTTCTGAAATTCCTATCAGTGATTTCAATGAGCTTCAAAATATGTTAATTAAAAGATTTGAAACAAATGTCAAATAATATTCATATAATGATACAAGAGAATAGCTTAATTAAGAAGTATCTACCTGTAAATTATGAAGATTGCTTTAGCCAAACGATGGTGAATAAACCGTATATGTCTGTTAAAGATTTATTTAACTTGATATTTCGCCAATATCCTCAATGGGTATTATGGTTATTAAAGTTACGTGATATAATAGTGAAACCGTTTGGATTAAAAACAAATAAATCATTTGAGGATATAATTGTAGAGCAAAATAATAATGAAATAATTATAGGTACAAATGACAAGCATTTGACATTTCATGTTTCATTATTTTGTTCCGATTTGAGTGATAATAAACAAATAATAAGCATAAGTACATTTGTTAAATATGAAAATATTTTAGGTAGAATTTATTTTGCAGCAATATGGTTATTTCATAGGATTATTATTGCTTATTTATTCAAACGAGCTATTACAAAATGGAGCAAGCAAGCAATCATGATATAAATATATATGAAAGAAGTGTTTGATAAAATATTGGCACAAGTTAATGAAGAGATTGATAAAATCGATCTCTACGACTTCGATATTATCGAAACTTCTCTTTCAATGGTACTTCGGCTACAAAGTGTTCTAACTGATTTGAGAAACCAACTACAAACCTATGTGTTTTCCTCAAAAGAGGAAGAAATATTCTTTTTCAAAAATCAGAAACCTGAATTATTAGGTAGATTATTGTATTTCTATAAAATATATCGTATAGAAACGCAATGCCCAACAGGGAGTAATGAAGTAATAAGGCTCTATATCAATAAAGAACTGGATAGTCTGACTTATTTTTTTAATCGAAATTTAGACTTCTACCAATATTACCGTTCTCATTCAACAATCCATGATGAGCACTATTTTTTGCGTGGTAGAACAGACATTCGTTTATGTACCGACAGTGCGCAATTTGATAAAGACCCTAATTTTTCAACCGGATATGATTATAAAGTCGCAAAAATACTTGCTAATGAAATGCTACGCATTTATCTGAACAAGAGATTACAAAAACTTGAATGCGACAGTTACATAGAGGATAAACAAACCGTTACAACAAAGATTCCAATTCGTTTTACAGGGAAAAAGAATGCCTTGATAGAATTAGGCTATGCCCTCGTCTCTTCCGGAGATATAAATCACGGCAATATAGAGATTAAGGAGTTTATGAAATACCTTAGTTCCATATTCAACATAGACTTAGGCGGCTATTATGATGCGTATATCGCCATGAAAGAACGAAAAGACCAGACAGCCTACTTGAATTTGCTGGCAGAAAAACTATCCAAACGAATGAGAGAAGATGACAATAAGAGATAATCATCTGATATTCTTGTCTATAAAATACCGTGTTCATACCGACACGGTATTTTTATTTTCATCTTGTTTGGTTCTCAAAACTAGCTTGCGCTGTACTTTTTAAGCTGAAATCTCATTAAAAACAGCCCTAAAATACACTAAAAATATTTTTACCATGATGGTATGAACCATGACTTTTAATCTTTATCATATTCCGAACTTTGCGGCAAACCAATAAGTTAGCAATATGGATGTGATTACGATTGAATCAAAAGCCTATAAGGAGATAGTGGCTAAGATAGATGTGATAGCCAATTATGTGTTTTCACAGGAGGACACGAAAAACGAGGATGAAATCTGGGTGGACAGTTACGAAGTCTGCACATTTCTCCAAATCAGCGACCGAACATTGCAACGTTTGCGTGCAAAAGGTGTAGTCGCTTTCTCCAACATAGGAGGACGGTGTTATTACAAGATAGGCGAACTGAAACGCCTGCTGGAAGAACGGCTGATAAAGAGCAATGACGAATGTATGCGTAACCTGATAACCAATCATGAATTGTATGCTAAGGAAAGAAGAAATACTAAGCAGGACAAATAACGGCTTGTCGGTGTTCAAACACTACCTGCCCGGCAACTGGCGTATCGGTAGGAACTTTCTCAATCCGTTGTATAAAGACAGCAAGGCTTCCTGCAACATCTACTTCGACCGCCATAGCGGTATGTACAAGATGAAAGACTTCGGTAACGACAATTACAGCGGTGACTGCTTTTTCCTCGTGGGACAACTGAAAGGGCTGGACTGTAACCGGGCTTTAGACTTCATCGAGATACTGGAAACCATCGACCAGGACTTGGGGTTGGGCTTATCTTCCGGGACACCCGTTCCTATATCCCAGACTACCGACAAACGTCTTGCGGCGAACACACCTGTTGAACCGCCCGAAAAGCCTGTCAAGCCTTACCAGTTCAGGGAACAGAAATTTTCCACCGCAGAAATGGAATACTGGCGGCAGTACGGCATCACTCCCGAAATACTGGAGCATTACAAGGTCTGCTCACTCCGGGAATATAGTAGCGAAACGGCAGAGGGAAAGCCATACACCTACATTTCATCGGCGGCAGAACCGATGTACGGCTATAAGGGCAAACAGTATATCAAGCTGTACCGTCCCTTTTCCACACCCCGTTTCTTATATGGCGGTAGCTTCGGGGAAAACTACTGTTTCGGGTTGGAGCAACTGCCCGCCAAAGGTGACACATTGTTTATTACGGGTGGTGAGAAGGACGTGCTCTCACTGGCAGCACATGGTTTTCATGCCATCTGTTTCAACAGTGAAACGGTAATGATACCGTCCACACTGGTTTATCGACTGACGTTCCGCTTCAAACATATTGTCCTGCTTTTCGACATGGACAAGACAGGCAGGGAGAGTTCAAGCAAACAGGAAAGACTGCTGGGGGAATTTGGCGTGAAACGCCTTTCGCTCCCGCTTCCGGGCACGAAAGAGGAAAAAGACATATCGGATTATTTCAAGGCGGGAAACACCCGTGAAGATTTCCTGAAACTGTTTATCAGATTTTTAGACGACCTATATAGCGACACACTGATTATGCTTAAATCATGCGAGATAGACTTCAACAATCCGCCAGTCAAAGCACAGGTCATTATATCGGCGGGCGATGTTCCACTGGGAACACAAGGCAACCTGTTCGGCATCACCGGGGGCGAGGGAACGGGTAAGAGTAATTATGTGGCCGCAATCGTGGCAGGCTGTATCTGCCCGCCAGATACGGAAACAGACACGCTGGGCATACGGATAACCGCTAACGACAGGCACAAGGCGGTTTTGCTCTATGATACCGAACAGTCGGAAGTACAGCTTTTCAAGAACGTAAGTAACCTGCTGGTACGAGCGGGGCAAAAAGAAAAACCAGAAGAACTGAAAGCGTTCTGCCTTACGGGAATGTCCCGAAAGGAGCGGTTAAACGCCATAATACAAAGCATGGATAAGTTCTACTACCAGTATGGCGGCATCCAGTTGGTTGTCATTGACGGCATCGCCGACCTCGTAAAGAGTGCCAACGATGAAGCGGAAAGCGTGGCGGTGATAGATGAACTGTATCGATTGGCGGGTATCTACAACACCTGCATACTTTGTGTACTTCATTTTGTCCCGAACGGACTAAAGCTGCGTGGACATCTGGGAAGCGAACTGCAAAGGAAGGCAGCTACCATCCTGTCAATCGAAAAAGACGATGAACCCACGCAATCGGTAGTGAAAGCCCTGAAAGTAAGGGACGGAAGTCCGCTGGATGTGCCGCTGATGCTTTTCGCATGGGACAAGAAAACCGGGATGCACACGTACCGAGGCGAAAAGCCACGTGAAGAAAAAGAGAAGCGCAAGGAAAGGGAACTGGTGGGTGTAGCCCGTGATATTTTCGGGCGGCAGACACACATAACTTACATAGACCTTTGCGAACAATTACAGCAGGTGCTGGACATCAAGGAACGGACAGCCAAGAACTATATCCGTTTCATGCGGGAGAAAGAAATTATCCTGAAAGACCCGGCAAACCAGAGTTATTTTATGATAGGTCTCATTTAATTTCAATCGGGGTAGCTTATGTATATAGACAATGACAACTTCGTGGCATGGATGGAGCGTATCATGGACAGGCTCGACATGCAGGATAAAAAGATAGACCGTCTGATGAACAGCCACAACTGCCTGAACGGTGAAAAGCTGCTCGACAATCAGGACTTATGCTTTATGCTCAAAGTGAGCGTCAAGACCTTGCAGCGTTACCGGAAGAAAGGCATATTGCCCTATCTCCTGTTGGACGGAAAATATTACTATCGGGCAAGCGACATACACAGGCTTATTCGTGAGCGCACGGATTAGACAGTGTTTTTTGTCATCATTCAATTAACCTTGTCCTGCCTTGTTGTGATAACACGGTGGGATTTTTTATTATATGCCATGATTTCTAAATGATTTTCACTACATTTGCAAAAGTAGTACAAGAGAATAGCGGCGATTGAACAGCTTTGACTGTGATTTCGTCTTTATATATAATATTGAAAATTAGCGTTCCGCTGAACGTCCTGATACGAAAACTGGCAAATTTTCAAATTGAGGGGATATTCAGTGCAGGATACGTTATGCAATCGCATAGCGTGGTCTTGCCTGTTTCCTCAAAGGTATTGCCAGTACCACGTATCGAAGCAGTGTAAGAGCCACGCTTCTTTTTTGGGTACTGGCGGACAGTTGAATACGAATATTAAACTGTTAAATACCTGATAGTATGAAACAAATAAAAGCGCATATCGCCGTATCTCTTGACGGACATACAGCCACCTTAGACAAGGAACTGGACTGGTTACCCCATGAAATAAAAAATATCATTGGCAAGCAATACTTGGAAGCGGATTGCCTGCTCATGGGAGCGAACACCTACAACTACATCTTTGAACACTGGGGCGGGTGGCCGCACAAAAGCAAGCGGTCTTTTGTGGTGTCACACTACGACACCAACGTAACGCCGGACTACGAGGTGGAGTTCCTGACCGAAGAACCGCTGCAAAAGGTTTATGAACTGAAACAAACGCATGACATACTGGTGGTGGGTGGCGGAAAACTGATTACCTCGCTGGTAAAAGCCGGACTGCTGGACAGTCTGACAATCTATACCGTTCCCGTCATGATAGGCAAAGGCATCGGCTTTGTCGGGGAAACGTTCGGCTCGCAGTGGAAGTTGTCGGAAAGTAACGTATTAGGAAACGGAATTGTCCGTTCGACCTACCTGTTTGACGGGAACATATAAAAAATGCGCCCGGTTTCCCTCCGGGCGCAACCACTAAAATTTCAATTATCATAAGCCTTAAAACCCATCACAATGAAATTTCAGCGATAAAGATAAGTCATTTCTTCGGCTTTCCTTTCTTTTCAGGGAATGAAAAAGCGACATTGAACTGTTCGTCCAGTACCAGCGAAGCATCGAAAACCTTGCCGTTCTTTCCCTTAAAGCCCTTGATTAACCCGGTCTTCCGCTTCGTCACCAGTTCGACAACCTGCTTGTCGGTCAGTTGCTTGTCGCACTTGTTACGGAATATGGTAAGCGTACAGTCCACGTTGGAACATTTCGCCACTTTCGGGTAGAACAGGATGCGTCCGCTGCCACATTTCGGACAGGGACAGGTTTCACCTCCGGCAATGGACAGTTGTACGGAAAGCAGTTCCGCCGTGATTTGGGCGGCATAGACCTCGATGCCTTTCCTGAATGTGTCGGCATCCATGCAGCCCACTTCTATCTTGGCAAGGGCGGTTTCCCACATACCCGTCATTTCGACATCGGCAATCTTCTTGTCCTTG